>JAAWAY010000126.1 GCA_022792415.1 Eggerthellaceae bacterium
AAGAAGATCCTGTTCACGCTGGCCATCCTGGCGCTGTACCGCTTCGGCGCCTACGTGCCGGTGCCGGGCATCCCGTTCCACGAGTTCGCCACGGCGTTCTCCGACACGGGCGTGGCCATGACGATGCTCGACCTGTTCACGGGCGGCGCGCTGTCGAACTTCTCGGTCTTCTCGCTGGGCATCATGCCCTACATCACCGCGTCCATCATTATGCAGCTCATGCAGGGCGTCATCCCCGCCGTGGGTCGCTGGGCCCGCGAGGGCGACGCCGGCCGCCGCAAGATCACCCAGGTCACCCGCTACCTCACGCTGGGCCTGGGCCTGATCAACGCCGTCGGCTACCTGCTGCTGTTCAAGTCGCCCGCCTACGGCGTCGTGTTCAGCTCCGAGGTGCCCGAGGCCCTCACCAACATCATCATCGTGTTCACGCTGGTGGCGGGCACCGCCTTCATCATGTGGATGGGCGAGCTCATCACCCAGCGCGGCATCGGCAACGGCATGTCGCTCATCATCTTCGTGAGCATCGTGTCGCGCGTCCCCTCGGCCATCTTCTCGTCGGTCACCCTCATGAGCGACCGCGGCATGGGCATCGCGCTGACCATCCTCATCATCGCCGTGGTGCTGGTGTGCATCCCGCTGATCATCTTCGTGGAGCGCGCCCAGCGCCGCATCCCCGTCAACTACGCCAAGCGTGTGCAGGGACGCAAGATGATGGGCGGCCAGTCCACCTACATCCCGCTGAAGGTGAACGCCGCGGGCGTCATCCCCATCATCTTCGCCAGCTGCATCATCTACTTTCCGGCGCAGCTGGCCGCCATCTTCAACGTGGGCTGGCTGACGGGCTTCGCGGACGCGGTGTCCACGGGCTGGCTCAACTGGATCCTCACGGTCCTGCTCATCGTGTTCTTCGCGTACTTCTACACCTCCATGGTGTTCAACCCCGAGGAGACGGCGGACAACATCCGCAAGCAGGGCGGCTTCATCCCGGGCGTGCGCCCGGGCACGGCCACGGTGACCTACATCAAGAACGTGATCAACCGCGTCACGCTGCCGGGCGGCCTGTTCATCGCCTGCATCGCCGTGGTGCCCACGATCATCTTCTTCTTCACCGGCAACCAGCTCATCCAGGCGTTCGGCGGCACGTCCATCCTCATCATGATCGGCGTGGCCCTCGACACCCTGAGCAAGATCGAGTCGCAGCTGAAGATGCACAACTCCGACGGATTCTTCAAGTAAGAAAGGAGACGCGGAATGAACATCGTTCTTCTTGGCGCTCCCGGGGCGGGCAAGGGCACGCAGGCGGCCAAGCTCATCGAGGAGTACTCGCTGCCCCACATCTCCACCGGTGACATGCTGCGCGCCGCCGTGGCCGCCGGCACCGAGCTGGGCCAGAAGGCCAAGTCCTACATGGACGCCGGCGACCTGGTGCCCGACGACGTCATCATCGGCCTGGTCACCGAGCGCCTCCAGGAGCCCGACACCGAGGTCGGCTTCATCCTGGACGGGTTCCCGCGCACGTCCGCGCAGGCCGTGGCCCTGGACGCCGAGCTGTCAAAGCTTGAGCGCCCGCTGGACGCCGCGCTGCTCATCGACGTCGACCCCGAGGTCATCGTCAAGCGCCTGTGCTCGCGCCGCATGTGCCGCGAGTGCGGCTACATCGGCACCGAGGCCGATGGCGCCACCTGTCCCAAGTGCGGCGGCGAGATGTACCAGCGCGATGACGACAACGAGGCCACGGTGCGCAACCGCCTCGACGTCTACGAGAAGTCCACGAGCCCGCTGATCGACTACTACCGCGGCTGCGAGTTGCTGGTCACCATCGACGGTGACCGCGACCCCGACGTGGTGTACGCCGACGTCAAGGAGGCGCTCGCCTAGGCGCCCCCGCGCATACCGCGCCCTGAGCCGCCCGGCCCCGTGCCGGGCGGCTTCTTTTATTGGGTATAATCGTCATCATGCCTACCGTCAGGGACAACCTCTCCTACGCCTACGGACGCGTCATGGACGCGCACGGCCGGGCCATCCGCCACGTCGCGCGCGTGGCGGCCGTCATCGTGGTCATCGCGCTTCTGCTCGAGGTGTTCGTCTTCAACTTCAACTACTTCGCCTCGGCGGGCTACCAGCCCATCAACCTGAAGAGCCGCATCACGCTGCCCTACAACGAGGAGGAGGACCTCTTCCGGCTGACGGCCGTGGACCACACCATGGAGTTCTCCGACCTCAACGTGGAGGTCCATAACATCCGCATCGACTTCGACGCGCGCCAGCCCGCCCAGAACCTGCAGGTGAAGATCCAGTTCACCGACGAGGCGCACCAGACCTACTTCGACTCCACCGAGTACACCGTGGGCGTGCCCGTGGCCGACGTGTCCACGTTCTCCAGCCAGAGCGAGTACCTCAACCTCAACACGGCCGGCTACCTGGACAACCTGCGCATCGAGATCGTGGGGGAGGACACCCAGTACCCCATCAAGCTGTGGACGGTGTCGCTCAACGCGCACCACCCCTTCGACTTCAACACGACGCGGTTCGGCTGGACGGTCGGCATCCTCGCGCTCGTGTACCTGTTCAGGCCCAAGTCGTCCATCTACCGCGTCAACATCGTTGAGAACCCGCGCCGCTCGAAGGCGGGCATCATCTTGGCCGTGGCGGTGGAGCTGGCGCTCGTCACGACGTTTCTGTTCTACGGGTCCAACCTGGTGGGCGTGGCCACGTCCTCGTACAACTTCGGGTCGTGGGACGGCAAGAGCATCGTCAACACGTTCGAGGTGGGCGGCGAGAACGCCCAGCAGTACGCCGAGCTGGCCCGCGCCATGGCCAAGGGGCAGCTCTACCTCGACGAGGAGCCGCCCGACTGGCTCAAGGCCATGGACGACCCCTACGACAAGGGTGCCCGTGACGAGGCCCAGAAGGAGACCGGCGAGCCCTACCTCTTCGATGTGGCCTACCACGACGGGCACTACTACGTGTACTTCGGCGTGGTGCCGGTGCTGCTGTTCTACCTGCCGTTCTACCTGCTGACGGGGGCGAGCTTCCCCACGGCCATCGGCGTGCTGGTAGCGGCGCTCGCCTTCATCCTGGGCTGCTCGGCGCTGCTCGACCGGTTCGCGCGCTACCACTTCAAGTCGGTGTCGCTGGGGCTGTACCTGCTGCTGCAGATACCGCTCGTGTTCTGCTGCGGCATCCTGTACCTGGTGAAGTTCCCCACGTTCTACTCTCTGCCCATCATGTGCGGCCTGGCGTTCTCGGTATGGGGCCTGTACTGCTGGATGCGCGGCCGGCTGTCGCGCCACGCCTGCGCGTGGTTCTTCGCCGGGTCGCTGTGCATGGCACTGGTGGCGGGATGCCGCCCGCAGCTGCTGGCGCTGTCGCTGCTGGCGTTCCCGCTGTTCTGGCGCGCCTACATCACCGAGCGCCGCCTGTTCACGCCCGCGGGCGCGCGCGAGTTCGCCTGCCTGGTGGCGCCCTACGTCATCGTGGCGGCGGGCATCATGGGCTACAACTACGCGCGCTTCGGGTCGCCCACCGACTTCGGCGCCAACTACAACCTGACGGTGAACGACATGACCAAGCGCGGGATGAACGTGGGGCGCTTGGCCCCGGCGTTCTTCGCGTACTTCCTGCAGCCTCCCTGCGTGACGGGCGTGTTCCCGTTCATCCAGCCCGAGCCGTTCGCCACCACCTACATGGGGCAGACCATCCGCGAGGTGACGTTCGGCGGCATCCTGGCGTGCCTGCCGGTGCTGTGGGTGCTGCCCTTCGCGCGGCGCATCCTCACCCTGCGCTACCGCCAGCGATCGACGCGCACCATCTGGGGCGTCATCATGGTGCTGCTGGCGACCGGCGTCATCGTGGCGCTGCTGGACGCGGAGATGGCGGGCATCCTGCAGCGCTACTTCGCCGACTTCAGCTTCATGTTCCTGGCGGCCGTCGTGCTGCTGCTGTTCATCGTCAACGAGAACCTGGTGCCGGGGACGCTGGCGCGCGACCTGCTGCTGAAGGTGCTCATCGTGCTGGTGGCGCTGTCGGTGCTCTACAGCGGGCTTCTGTGCTTCGTGCCCGAGACGGGCTGGTACTCCGACATCTACCCGTGGGCCTACCAGGACGTCATCGAGATGGTGCAGTTCTGGACGTAGGGCGCGGGATGCGGCTGAAGTTCGGATCCGTGGGCGTCTGGCACGTCGTGAGCGACGAGATGCCCGGAATCGGGGGTTTGACGACGCGCGCGGGGTCATTTCGCGCCCATTTCCGTTCTCTTTCGCCTCGTTTACCCCGTTTGCTCGGTGCCGACCTGGGGTTTTGCGCTGCCTGCTTGCGGAAGGCGTGGCCTCGGCGTCGTCAAATCCCCGAGAGCTGGCATCTCGCGTTCTCCGACTTGCCGAATCGGCGCGGAATGCGGGCTGCCGTCGCGTTGGTTTCTGCCCGCTGACAAATGCGGGCCCTCCCTCCCGTCGTCGGCGCCCGCGCACTAAGCTGGAGGCGCAGTGGCAACGCGAGAGGGGGAGACCCATGCTCATAGCTGGAGGAACGGCGCTGGTGGACGGCGTGGTGCGCCGCGTGGACGTGCAGGTGGACGGCGTGCTCATCGAGGAGGTCGTCGTGCGCGACGCGGCGGCCCCGGCGACTCCGGCGCCCTGCGACGGCGGCGAGCCGCCCATCTTCGACGACGACGTGCTCGACGTGACCGGCTGCCAGGTGGCGCCGGGCCTGGTGGAGCCCCTGGACGCCGCTCAGGCTGCGATGTGGCCCGTGGGGGAGTGGGAGGCAGGTTTGGCCCGAACCGCCCGCGAGGCGGCCTCTCAGGGCGTCACGACGCTGCTCGTGGAGGCGCCCGGCTACGCCGACGGGCCCTTCGCGGCGCTGGCAGAGGCCGCTCTGTCCCGCGTCCCGGCCCTGGACGAGGCGGCCTACCGCGCCGCCGCCCCCGCGGAAGACCTGGTGGAGGGCGCTCCGGCCGACCTGCGCGTCATCGCCCCCGACGGGCGCCTCGCCCACGTGGTCCTGCGCGGCGAGCTGCTGTTCTAGCCCCGCGTTCGCCCTGCCGTTGCTCTCGACGCACTCCGGCCGCGCCCGTGCCCGTCGCGTCCGCCCTGTGCGCGCCGCGGCAGGTTCCGCAGGTTTCCCCCAGTCTGCGAACGGCGCCCCCGCCGGCCGCACGAACCGCTAAGATAGGCAGCGTACGAATCCCGTCAGGAAGGACTGCCCATGGAACTGATCGTCGCCGAAACCTATGAGGACATGAGCCGCATCGCGGCCGAGGAGATCGAGGCCGTCATCGAGGCCGACCCGTCCTGCGTCCTGGGGCTGGCCACCGGCTCCACGCCCATCGGCCTGTACGCCGACCTCGTGGCCGACTACGAGGCGGGCAAGGTGAGCTTCGCCGACGTCACCACGTTCAACCTGGACGAGTACCGCGGCCTGGCGCACGATCACGACCAGAGCTACCACTACTTCATGGCCGACAACCTGTTCAACCACGTGAACATCGACCCGGAGCGCACCCACGTGCCCGACGGGTTCGACCCCGACGCCGACGCGGCCTGCGCCGCCTACGAGGACGCCATCGAGGACGCGGGCGGCATCGATATCCAGCTGCTGGGCCTGGGCCACAACGGCCACATCGGGTTCAACGAGCCGGCCGACGACTTCCCCGTGGCCACGCACTGCGTCCAGCTGACGGAGTCCACCATCCAGGCCAACAGCCGCCTGTTCGACTGCATCGACGACGTCCCGCGCGAGGCCTACACCATGGGCATCGGCACC
>JAAWAY010000127.1 GCA_022792415.1 Eggerthellaceae bacterium
CCGGCCGCCGCTGCTGGCAGTACTTCCACTCCGAGCATCGTCAGCTCAAGTCGATGCGCGAGTTCCACAAGTGGCCCATGTTCGCCATCCATCCCGACGATGCGGCTGCGGCCGGCATCAAGGAGGGCCAGTGGTGCGTCATCGAGAACTCGCACGGCAAGGCCATCGAGGTGGCGCACGTCACCGACACCATGCTCAAGGGCGTCGTGAGCGCCGAGCACGGCTGGTGGTTCCCTGAGCGCGACCCCGAGGAGCCCTCGCTCTACGGCGTGTTCGAGTCCAACATCAACTGCTGCACCGTGCAGGGCGACTTCGGTCCCAGCGGCTACGGCTCTTCCTACAAGACCCAGCTGTGCAAGGTGTACCCGGCCCCCGAGGGCTACGGCGAGACCTTCGAGCAGCAGTTCGCCGACCACTACAAGGCGTAGGGATAGCCGCACCAGGGAAAGGAGAAAAGACTCATGGCACAACAGGGTCTTCTGATTGATTACGAGTTCTGCACCGGCTGCCACACCTGTGAGATGGCCTGCAAGGTCGAGCATGGCCTGGAGGAGGGCGAGTGGGGCATCAAGCTGTCCCAGATCGGCCCCTGGAAGCTCGACGACGACAAGTGGGAGTTCGACTTCGTTCCGCTGCCCACCCAGCGCTGCGACCTGTGCCACGACCGCCTGGAGGCGGGCAAGGTGCCGGCGTGCGTGCACCACTGCCAGGCTCTGTGCATGGAGTACGGCCCCGTGGAGGAGCTGGCCAAGAAGGTCACCAAGCCCCGCGTGGTCATCTTCTCCGTCGAGGAGTAGGCGAAAAAGGCGCCTGATACGCGCCCGATGCATTGAGTAACGCGCAGAAGGCGCGTAGAGGACGACAAGAGAAAGAGGTACCGACCATGTGTTTTAGACCGGCTGAGATCAGCATGGAGAAGAACTGCCCCGAGTGCGGCGCGGCCAACGACTACAACAACGACGTCTGCGACCAGTGCGGCGCCAAGCTGCCCAGCGCCCCCAAGCTGCCGAGCATGCCCGGCGCCCCGGGTGCCGCCCCCGGCGCCCCCGCGGCTCCCGGCGCCCCGAAGCCCCCGGCTCCGGGTGCCCCCAAGCCGCCCACGGCGTAGGGTAGAACCGAGGTAGCAAGCGCGGCCGGCGGTAACGCTGGCCGCGCTTGCTAGAGGGGTGGACAATGAGGGCGACGCGGCGAACCGGGTCCCCGGGGGCCGGGTCGCGATAGGAGGGATCATGGATCTGGCAACGCGCATCGCGCAGACAGTTGTCGGCACCACGTACGACGACCTGTCGGCCGAGGACGTGCTGGCGGCCAAGATGGCCGTGCTCGACACGCTGGGCTGCATGCTGGCCGGCACCGGCGCCGGCGAGGGCGTAGGCGAGGTGATGGGCCTGGTGAGCCGCCTGGGCGGCGCGCCCGAGTGCACGCTCATCGCCCAGGACGCCAAGACGAACCCCGTGCTGGCGGCGCTGGGCAACGGCGCGCTGGCCCACAGCATCGACTACGACGACGCCCACGACGACGCCTTCGTGCACCCGAGCGCGTCGGTGGTGCCGGCGGCGCTGGTGGCGGGTGAGTACGCCAAGGCGTCGGGCAAGGACCTCATCACCGCCGTGGCGCTGGGCGATGACGTCATCTGCCGCATGGGGTTTGCCGTGAGCAACCCCGAGGCCAATCAGGGGCTGCTGTGGATGCTGCCCGTGTTGCTGGGGTCGTTCTCGGCCACGGTGGCCGCGTCCAAGCTGCTGGGGCTCGACGTCGACAAGACGGAGAACGCGCTGGGGCTGGCCTACAACCGCGCTGGCGGGTCGAAGGAGCTCGTCATCGAGCCAGGTGCGCTGCGCGGGCTCTATGCCATGTACCCCAACATGACGGGCGTGCTGGCCGCGCTCATGGCCCAGGGCGGCGTGCCCGGCCTGAAGGAGACCTTCGACGGCAAGGGCGGCTTCTTCAACATGTACTACGACGGGGTGCGCGATGAGAGCGCCTTCGACGACATGGGCCAACGCTTCGAGGGCACGGGCGTGTCCATCAAGCCGTGGCCGTGCTGCCGCTTCACCAACTCCTGCGTCGACGCCGCGCTGCAGATAGCGCGCGAGGCCGACCTGGATCCGACGCAGGTGGCCAAGGTGACCGTGTACTACGCCGCCGACGAGGCCAAGCGCTGCGCCGATCCCATCGAGCTGCGCCGCGCACCCAAGACCATTCCCGAGGCCAAGCTGAGCCTGCCGTTCACGGTGGCCCAGGCGCTGGCCTATCGCAAGATCGAGATCAGCGACTTCAGCGCCGAGGCGCTGGCTGACCCGCTGCTGGCCGACCTGTGCGCCAAGACCGACGCGGCCTACGACGCCGACCTGGAGAGCACGTTCTCCAAGACGATGCTGCCGGGGCGCGTGCGCGTGGAGCTGGCGGACGGGACGGTCTACGACAAGCGCGTGGACGTGGTGTACGGCCATCCGCAGAACCGCATGGAGTGGCCCGACCTGGTGGGCAAGTTCCGCGACTGCGCGTCGTACTGCGCCAAGCCGCTGTCCGATGCCGACATCGAGCGCATTGCGGGGCTCGTGGAGCACCTGGAGGACCTGGACGACGTGAGCGCGCTCATGGATGCGGTGCGCTAGGAAGACGAGAAGGGAAGAGGCGTCATGGAGTTCGTTACGCTGGAGAGGGAGGACGCGGACGAGAAGGGGGCCATCGCCGTCAACGTGACGGCCCCCGCGAGCGCGGTGCGCCAGATACTGGGCGACTTCTACGAGACGGTGGCCCGGTCGAAGGGCCTGCCCGCGGATGCCGCCTGGGACGACGTGGATGCCGCCGTGCTCCGAACCATGGCGCCTGAGTCCTACCGTGAGCTCAAGCGGGATTTCGCCGTCAACCTCATCGTGAGCGAGGCGCTGCGCGAGCTGGGCATCACGCCGGCCCTCACGCCGAAGATCCACGTGCTGGAGTACCCGAGCCCCGACGAGGACTATGCCGTCTCGCTGTCGGTGGTGGAGCAGCCCCGCATCACGCTGAGCTCCTACGAGCCGGTCACGGTGCATGCCGACCTGCTGGAGGTGACCGACGTGGCCGTGGCCTCGCGCGTGGCCGAGGTGCTCGACCGCTACGCCGTGTACGAGGACGCCGAGGCGCGCCCCGTGGCCATGGGGGACACCGTGCTGCTAGACATGGACACGCAGCAGGGGGACAAGATCGTCCCGCACCTGTCGGGCAAGCACCGCACCCTCACCCTGGAGGCCGACGCCATGCCCAAGCCCTTCCTGGATGGCATCGTGGGCATGGAGCCGGGCGAGACGCGCACGGTGGAGTTCGCGGTGCCGCGCCCGCGTGCCATCTCGAAGGACGACGTGGACCGCTACCTGTCCACGGTGACGGTGCTGGGCCAGCAGCGCAAGGTGGAGGTGGAGCTCACCGACGACTGGGTGCGCGCGCACTACCCGTCGGTGGCCGACGTGGCCGGGTTCTTCGAGGAGACGCGCAAGGACGTGGCCTTCGACATCGACGCGCTCAACCGTGACACCGTGGCGCACCTGGCCAACGTCGAGCTGGAGAAGCGTCTGGTGGGCGATATCCCCGACGCGTTCTACCAGGCCTCCTACCAGAACCTCATGGCCAAGTTCGAGGCCGACCTGGAGCGCCAGGGCAAGACCGTCGACGACTACTACGAGCAGGAGCAGACCAACGAGCAGGAGCTGAGCGTGAAGCTGCTCATCCAGTCGGGCGAGGGGCTCAAGCAGGGCTTCGCGCTGGAGGCGCTGTTCGACGGGCGCGGCATGTCGGTGGACGACGCGGACGTGGAGGACGCGGGGCGGCGCTTCTTCGGCGAGGGGGCCGGCAGCCTGGACGACCTGCGACGCTCCGGCCGCTACAAGCTGGCGCTGAGCATGGCCAAGCGGGCGCGTGCCATGGCATGGCTCGTGCAGACGGCCACCGTGCTTCCCGAGGAGGCCTAGCCGTGGAACGCTGCTACGTGTGCAACAGCTGCGGAAAGTGCAACCAGGAAGAGGAGCTGCTCGTGCCCGTGTGCCGGGCCTGCGGTCATGAGGTGCAGCCCGGCGAGGCGACCAACCGCTGCGCCGCCTGCGGCAGCGACGACATCGCCTTCCCGGCGGCGGGCCCCGGGGCGCCCCGGCGATGAGCGCCCCTGATCCCGAGGGCGCGCCGACGCCCGATCCCGTCGCCCTGCGCCCGCTGTGCCGTGCCGTCCACGCGCTGGCCGGCCAGGGGCGCGGCGCGGCCTTCGCGCTGGGCGCCGCCGTGGGCGCGCTCGCCGTGACCGCCGGCCTGCTGTGGCCCCAGACCGCCGGCGCCGTGGCGCTGTTCCTGGCGGCGGTGTCCGCGTGCCTGGCGCTGGCCCTGGCCGCGGCCCTCGTGACCGATCGGCGCCAGCGCACGCGCCTGGCCCAGGTGCCGCGCCCCGTGCCCACCGTGCCGGCCGAGGCGGAGGCCGCGGACGGCTACGTGGAGGAGCTTTTGGAGGCCGACTCGTCGCCCCGGCGCCTGGCCCTGTCCCGCGCCATCGCCATCATCGCCATCGACTGCCAGCTCACCCCGCGCGAGCGCGAGGTGCTCGTGCTGCTGGTGCGCGGACGCGACGTGCGCCACATCAGCGAGGCGCTGGTGGTATCGGTCAACACCGTGCGCACCCACATCCAGAACGTCTACAGCAAGCTGGGCGTGCACTCGCGCCAGGAGCTCATCGATCATGTGGAGGCGTTCGCCTGTGATGCACCCGAGGGCGCGCGGGACTAGGGAAGTCGCCTCATCCTGAGCTCCGTAGGGCGCGCGGGGCGCCACCCCCGCGTAACGCCCCCGTCAGGGCGCCGTAGCCAGATCTCACCCAGGGTGGATGAAATCTGCGCCTGGTACGCCCGCTGATGATTACATCGGCCTCCGAAAGGGCCATGATCGTGCCAAGGGCCCGGGGCAGGCGCGGTGGCGCAGGCCGAGCCCGGACGTGCCGGGACGACCGGCGCCTGACGACCGCGATGGCTAGGAGGCCTACGATGAGCGAGACAGTTGTGATGGATGACGTGTACTACGGCACGGGGACGTTCTTCCTGGCGCCGGTGATCTCCGACACCCAGGCAGAGGAGATGCGCGGCGTGGTGACCATGCCCGCTGACGCCCTGGCGGCCCTACAGGCCAAGGGCCTCATGGACCAGAAGGTGTCGCTGACCCTGGTCAACGACGACAACAGCATGACCGACACCGAGGGCTGGACGGGCCTGGCCGGCCTGCGCACCGTCAAGGTGGGCGGCATCGACCCCAAGCCCCAGCTGCTGCTGGGCCGTGAGGACCTCGACGCCATCATCGCCGCCGGCATCGTGGACGGCAACATCGTCGACGTGACCATCGCCAAGCTGGCGTAGCCCGATCGCGCTGTTCGGATCGGATGCCCTCAAGAGCGCAGCGCGCGCTCGAGCTCGCCGAACTGCTCGATGATGGAGGGCACCTCGAACACCCTGCCCCGCAACCTGGCGGATGTCGGCTCGACGATGCCGGCATCCGCCAGCTGGTTCGTGGCCAGGGATACGGCCGTGACGGAACGCTGCGTCGCCTCTGCCATGGTGTCCACCGAGAAGACGGGGAGCGCGCACAGGAGGGGCAGCATCGCGTCGAGGGCCGAGCCCCCTCGCACCGATCCCAGGCGCTCCCGCCAGGATGCCTCCAGCGTCGCGACGTGCTCCTCGTACGCCTGCGTGTCGTCGCAGGCGCGCAGGCACGCATCGGCAAAGTAGGAGAGCCACTCGCCCAGGCCCCGCCGGACGCCATCGGGATCCCCGTCGTCGACGTGGAGGCCCGCGAGTGCCGTGGCATACGCCTGCGATGAGGTGGCCAGGGCCAGCGAGAGGGGAGGCATGATGCGCGGGCAGACGCCGCGCCGTCTGAGCACCATGTGGATGAGCGCCCGTCCCGTGCGGCCGTTGCCGTCCCCGAAGGGGTGGATGGTCTCGAACTGCCCGTGGGCCAGCGCGGCCTGCACGATGGGAGGCAGGTCGTCACGGTTCATGTAGGTGATGAGGTCGTGCAGGAGGGGCTCCACCTGATCGGGCGGAGGCGGCACGTACTCGGCATCCAGGGGATTGCAGGGGTTGCCGCCCAGCCAGTTCTGGGAGGCGCGGATCACGCCGCCCAGCCGCTCGATGCGCGTGCCTGTCGTCAGCGTGCGGTGCACGTCGAGGAGCTGATCGACGGAGAAGCCCCCTTCCTCGTCGACGAGGGCGATGGCCCGTTCCATGGCGCGGATGTTCCCGAGGATCTCGCTCGCCACCGCGTCGTGGGCATCCTCCCGTCCGGTGCGCGTGCCGAACTCCGCGCGCAGGAGGCGCCGCGGCGTGACGCTCAGCCCTTCGATGTATGAGGACGAGACCGCCTCCGCGCGCAGGAGCAACCGCGCGATGCCCTCCGTGTCGCTCAGGGGTCCCGTCGTGGCGTTGAGCCGGACGAGGGCAGCCTCGGCGCAGCTGAGATCGGCGGCCACGTCGCTGGGAATGTCGGCGGGGAGGGCAGCCAGGGGGGTGGGGATGTAGGCGTGGTAGGCGCCGCTGCGCCGTTCCCGCCGCGTTCGCCCCGCGCCCTCGCTGAGCCATATCTGCCTGACGTACGTGCCCATGCGCACCTCCCCGTTATTTCAGGTTACAGTATAACCTGAAATAACGGGGATTCTTATTTCAGGTTGGCGCTAACCTAGAGCTGGCTGCCCAGGTCGAGGTCCGCGTAGTCCTTATCGAAGCGAAATCCCAGGTGGGAACCGTCTAATACTCCAAGTTATAGATTCGCCTCAGGGGGTGATTCGTCCTCATCAGCAGATGCCAAGCGGCCCTTCCGCGGGAAGAATGGGATACGAGGCGAGGGGAGCGGCCTGCGGGCCGGCCTCACGCCGTCAGGAGTGGAGAGTTGTAAGATGAGGAGAGGAGTTGGTATATGAGTACGCTCAACCAAGTGTCTGAAGCGCCTCGTGTCCAGGAACTCGAAGACGGCACCAAGGTGTTCCGCACCGCCCAGTGGTCGCCCCCGGGCTGCCATGGCGTCGGCTGCGGCCTGCGCGTGTTCGTCAAGGACGGCAAGGTCGTCAACGTTGAGGGTGACCCCGACCAGCCCATCACGGGCGGCCGCCTGTGCGTGCGCTGCCTGTCGCTGCCCGACTATATCTATCATGAGGATCGTCTGCTGTACCCCATGAAGCGCGACCGCAAGTACCGCGGCCAGGCCGACAAGTGGGAGCGCTGCACGTGGGACGAGGCCTACGACATCATCGTCGAGAAGTACCATGAGCTGACCGCCAAGTACGGCCCCGACACCGTGTCCGTGTGGACCGGCACCGGCCGCGAGGCATCGGCGTACCAGTTCCAGACCTGCAACGAGGTGTTCCACAGCCGCACGGCCATCCACGCCAACGGCGGCTGGTCCTGCGTCATCCCGCGTCAGACCGCCATGGACTGGCTGCTGGGCTGCGCCTACGTCGAGTACGACGGCGCCTTCGGCTTCACGGACCGCTACGACGACCCGCGCTACGAGCTGCCCAAGTACATGCTCATCTGGGGCCGTGACCCGCTGTGGTCCAACCCCGACGGTCTGTTCGGCCACAGCACGGTCGACATGATGAAGCGCGGCATGAAGACCATCGTCGTCGACCCGCGCGCCAACTGGCTGGCCCGCCATGCCGAGATCCACTTCCAGATCCGTCCCGGCACCGACGCCGCCCTGGCCATGGCGCTCAACTGCGTCATCATCAACGAGGACCTCTACGACCATGACTTCGTGGAGAAGTGGACCTACGGCTTCGACGAGTACGCCGAGCGCTGCAAGACCATGACCCCCGAGATGGCCGCCGAGATCTGCGAGGTGCCGGTGGACGACATCTACCGCGCCGCCCGCATGCTGGCCCAGAAGCCCTCGACCGCGTCGGTGGGCCTCAAGACCGACCAGAACCCCAACACCCTGCAGATCTGCCATGCCATCTGGGGCATCTTCGCCATCTGCGGCAACCTGGACAACCCCGGCGGCATCAAGCTGGGCCAGACCATGAAGAACGGCGGCTCCACG
>JAAWAY010000128.1 GCA_022792415.1 Eggerthellaceae bacterium
ATGTGGTATACCTCACCACATGAATTCGCAGCGAGGAGGCGACCGAAGCCCCCGCCCCGCCCGAGGTCCCGAGCCTACCGACCAGGTAACCACGTGAAGCAAACGAAGAGACGGAGAGATTGCCGTGACTGATACCTCCACCCACACCGTGGCGCACGCCTCGCTCGTGCCCTCGCTGGACGCGTCGCAGGTGCCCGACTCGTCGCTTTCCGTGCACGACCAGATACGCGAGTACTACGGCCGCATCCTGTCCGGGTCGGACGACCTCAAGACCAACGCGGCCTGCTGCACCACCGATGCGCCGCCCAAGTACGTGCTGGACGTGATGCCGCTCATCGCCGACGAGATCATGGAGCGCTTCTACGGCTGCGGCAGCCCCATCCCCCCGGCGCTGGAGGGCTGTACGGTGGTGGACCTGGGCTGCGGCGTGGGGCGCGACGTGTACGTGCTGTCCAAGCTGGTGGGCCCCACCGGGCGCGTCATCGGCGTGGACATGACCGAGAGCCAGCTGGAGGTGGCGCGCCGCTACCAGCAGGAGCAGGCCGAGCGGTTCGGGTTCGACGCGTCCAACGTGGAGTTCCGCTGCGGTTACATCGAGGATCTGGCCGAGCTGGGCATCGCCGACGAGTCGGTGGACCTGGTGGTGTCCAACTGCGTCATCAACCTCACGCCGTTCAAGGAGCAGGTGTTCAGCGAGATCTACCGCGTGCTCAAGCCGGGCGGCGAGCTGTACTTCTCCGACGTGTTCTGCGACCGCCGCATGCCCGACGAGCTGCGTAACGACCCCGTCCTGCGCGGCGAGTGCCTGGGCGGCGCCATCTACCTGGAGGACTTCCGCCGCATGATGGCGCGCCAGGGATGGGCCAGCTGGCTGTGCACCGTCGTCGACGACATCCACGTGAGCGACCTGGCGCTCGAGACGAAGCTCGGGTTCATGGCGTTCACATCGCGCACCGTGCGCGCCATCAAGGCGCAGGGGCTGGAGGATCGCCACGAGAACTGGGGGCAGACGGCCCGCTACCTGGGCACCATCCCCGAGATGCCGCGCTACTTCGACCTGACCGACGAGATCCGCCTCATCAAGGGGCGCGACGTGCCCGTGAGCGGCAACATGGCCGAGATGCTGGCCCAGTCGCGCTACGGGCGCCACTTCGACATCAAGCCGCGCGGGGCGCACCGCGGCGAGTTCGACTTCGCCCGCGCCCAGGACGCCGTGGCCGCGCGCCGCGGAAAGAAGGCCGTCGACCTGGCGTACCTGGACGACGCGCTCGAGCGCATCGGCGCGCCGTCGTTCGACGAGCGCGTGGACGCCCCGGCCGTGCTGACGGCGCCCGAGGGCAACACGACGCTGCAGGTGAACATCACCTACGCCTGCAACCTGGCGTGCCGCCACTGCTATCTGGAGTGCTCGCCGCGCAGCGACCAGCGCATGGACCGCGCCACGCTGCAGGCCGTGTTGGACGCCTATGACGCGGGCGGGTTCTCGACGCTGGACATCACGGGCGGATCGCCCGAGCTCAACCCCGACTTCCCCTGGTTTCTGGAGGAGGCGTGCCGGCGCGCGGACGCCAAGGACGGGCGCGTCATCGTGCGTACCAACCTCACGCTGCTCGACCAGCCGGAATACGCGCACTTCATCGACCTATACGCGCGCACGGGCGCGGCGCTCACCGCGTCGCTTCCCTACTACGACTCGTCGGCCGCCGACGCCCAGCGCGGGCGCGGCGTGTTCGAGCGGGCCGTGCGCGTCATCCGCCAGCTCAACGAGCGCGGCTACGGCGTGGCCGGCGCGCGGGCTGAGGCCGCGGACGACGCAGCGGAAACGGCGGAAGAGCGCGCCCTCACGATCGACCTGGTGTACAACGTGAGCGGGCCGTTCCTGCCGCCGCCGCAGGATCTGCTGGCCGACCTGTACCGCGACGAGCTGGCGCGCCGCGAGGGCATCGCCTTCGACAACCTGTTCGCGTTCAACAACTGGCCGCTGGGCCGCTTCGCCCACGACCTGCTGGACGCCAACCTCTTCGACGACTACCTGCGCCTGCTGGTGGACAACTTCAACGCGCTGGCCGTCCAGCGCATGATGTGCCGCGACCAGGTGAACGTCGACGTGGACGGCCGCCTGTACGACTGCGAGGTCAACCACGTGCTCGAGCTGCCCATCCAGCTGCCCGTCGACCCGGCCGACCCCGACGGCCCCACGCGCGACGCCACGGTGGCCGACCTGGCCCACGGCCCGCTGCCCGCCCGCGCGCTGCGCACGCACCCCGTGTGCTACAGCTGCGCCGCCGGCTTCGGCAGCAGCTGCGGCGGCTCGCTCGTGCACGAGTACGCGTAAGCGGGCTAGCGCGCCATGTTCGGGTTCGTCGTCGCCAGCCTGGGGTCGGTCTCCGAGGACGAGCAGGCGCGCTACAAGAGCCTCTACTGCGGGCTGTGCCATGCGCTGCGAGATCGGTACGGCCAGGTCAGCCGCATGACGCTCACCTACGATCTGACGTTTTACCTCATGCTGTGCAACTCGCTGCACGAGCCGCCCGAGACCTCCGGCGCCGCGCGATGCGCCGCCCACGGCGGCAAGGTGATGCCCTGGGCGCGGTCGCGCTGGGCCGACTACGCGGCCGACCTGACGGTGGCCCTGGCCTACCACAAGTGCCTAGACGACTGGCACGACGACCACGCCCTGCGCGCCCGGGCAGCCGAGCGCCTGCTGGCCGGTGCCTACGCCAAGGCCCGCTCCCGCATCCCTGGCGAGTGCACCGCCATCGAGCGCTCCATGGCGGCCATCAGCGCCATCGAGGCCGACCCGGACGCGCCACCCGACGCGGCGGCCGCGGAATTCGGCACGCTGCTCGGCGAGCTGTTCGCCCACGACCAGGGCATCTGGGCCGACCAGATGCGGCGCTTCGGGCAGCAGCTGGGACGGTTCGTGTATCTGATGGACGCGGCCGTCGACTACGCCGACGACGCGGCGTCAGGCAGCTACAACCCCCTCGTGCAGCTCGACCGGCAGCTAGCCGACGATGCAGGCATCCCCTCCCCCGCCCCGGATGCGGAGAACATGAGGACTTTGCTTGCAATTCTCATCGGCGAGGCGACGGACACGTTCGAACGGCTACCCTTGGAACAGGACCTGCACCTCATGCGCAGCGTGCTCTACGCCGGCGTGTGGCAGCAGTTCAACAGAACGTACCCGCCCGACAGCGAAGGCGCTACCATGGCGGGTGACGGCTGAGCCGCCCGACGAGGGCACGCCCATGAGCCACGCCGACGCCGCCGACCCAGGAAGGCCCCATGACCGAAGACCCGTACGACATACTCGGCGTCAGCCGCGACGCGTCGCCCGACGAGGTGAAGAAGGCCTATCGCAAGAAGGCCCGGGAGAACCATCCCGACCTCAACCCCGGCGACGAGCAGGCCGCCGAGCGCATGAACAAGGTCAACGAGGCCTACGACCGCATCACCAACCCCGAGAAGTACGCGCGGGAGGACGCCCGCCGCCGCGCCGCGACCTACGGCGCCCCCTATGCCACGGGCTACCGGCCCGGAGGCCCGCAGCAGCCGGGCGCCGGATCCTACGGCAGCCCGCGCGGGGGCGGCCCCACGGGCTACCAGTGGGTCGAGGTGGACTGGGAGGACCTGCAGGACTTCTTCAACAACGTGGGGTTCGGCGGTGCCGCGCCCACGCGCATCCACCCCGAGGCGTCGGCCTCGGACGGCCCCGAGGTGCGCCGGGCCATCGACGCCATCAACGCCAGCCGCTACGACGAGGCGCTCACCGCGCTCAAGGGCGTGTCGCGCATGAAGCACGACGCGCGCTGGTACTACCTCATGGCCCTGGCCAGCCACGGCGCGGGCCAGCTGAGCCCCGCCCTGGGCTACATCCGCCGCGCACGCCAGATGGATCCGGGCAACGCCGACTACGCGGCCGCCGAGCGCAGCTTCACCCAGCGCGCCACCGCCTACCAGCAGCAGGGCCAGGAGAGGGGCTTCTCGTCCAGCTTCATCGACCCGTCCAACCTGTGCTGCTGCCTGTGCTGGGGCAGCATGCTGTGCGGCCCCACCCTGCCCGCCGCCGTGTGCTGCCTGTAGGGGCAGGGGCTACGGCGCCTTCGTGCCGTCGACCGTGTACACCCAGCGCACCACGTCGCCCTCGCTCAGGGTGTACGACCCCGCCGACTTGGAGGGGAACGTGCCGTTGACGGAGTAGAGCCACCCGCTGCTGGCACCGCAGGCGAACTCGGACAGGCCGCCGATGCCCTTCACGTAACTGGACGACCCGCTCACGGACAGGCCCGTGGCCTTGAGCGCGTCGTAGGCGGTCGCCCCCTTGGGCAGCGACACCGTGCGCGCGGCGGCCGACACGTTATAGCCCGACGACGAGGCGGCCGACCCGTCCACGGACACCGTCACCGCGATGGTGGACGGCTGCTCGGGCTTGGGGTCGGGCTGGGGCGTCGGGTCAGGGGTGGCGGAGCCCGCCGTCGAACCGCCCTGCGACGGCGTGCTCGGCTGCTCGGGGGCCGAGGTGGCACCCGACGCGCCGCCCTGACCGGCATCGCCGGCGTCCGGCGTGCTCGGGGCGCTCTCCCCCGCCGCGGGCTGCTCGGGTTCCTGGGCGGCCGCGGTGTCATCGGGCGCGGCATCAGGTGCGTCCTCGGCCGGGGCATCCGCCGCCGGATCCGCCTCGTCCGGGGCGGGGGCCAGGTAGGCCTCCAGCGACCCGGCCTGGCGGATCTCGCTCATGGGGATAGTGGTGGTGGCCCAGGGGTCGGCCTCGGCATCGTCGTCGAAGATGGCCCCCAGCGCGAAGCCGCCGGCAGCCAGGAGAATGACGCAGACGGCGCACACCACGGCCACCACCCGGGGCACGTGCCGGCGGCGCGGGGCGGGGCTGGTGTCCCCGTCTGGGGCGGCGGTCTCTGGCCCGGACGCGGAAGCGGCGGCCGACGCAGCGGTCACGTCCTTCGCGGGGGCGGTCTCCGTGGGAGCCGGGGCCTCGGCGTCGGGGGCGGCCTGCTTCAGATCGTCAGTCATGGGTGTCTCCTGAATACCTGCGTACGTGCGAGAGGGGGCGCCGCAGCGCCCCCTGGGTGTTTTCTCCTATGCTAGCGCAGCGTGCGCGTGCCGACGAGGTCGCGCGCGCTTCCGTCAGCCATGCGTTTCCGGGCCGCCAGCAGGCACGCCAGCGCGCCGAGCGCCAGGGCCGACGACGCGACGGCAGCCGCGGCGCCGTCATCGCCCGTGGGCGCGAGCTGGCCGCCGCGAGCCGGCTGGTCCGCAGCGCCGTCCCCCGCGTCCGCGCCCTCATCGGGGGTCGAGGCGCCCTCATCCCCCGGGATGCGCGCGATGCCCTCGCGCGCCTGGGCGTACAGGTCGTAAGTCGCCTGCGCCCCGTCACGCTCGCGGGCCGCCACGAGGCCGCGGTAGGCCACGAGCGCGCGGAATCCCTGCTCGGTGGCGTTCTCGTCTCGATCGCCGTCCGCCTCGAAGGCGAACCCGGACAGGTCGTCCAGGCCGTAGGACAGCAGCGCCGACAGCGGCGTGGCGCCTCCCTCGACCGCCCACTGGGTGGCCGGGTCGATGCCCGCCGCGCACAGCGCGATGACGGAGAAGGCCGTGGAGCAGGCGTTGGGCAGCCCCTCGTTGTCGGCGAAGCCGCCGTCGGGCAGCTGCAGGGCGTGCAGGGCCGTCACCGCCCGGTCGAGGGCAGCCGCCACCTGCGGGTCATCGCGATACGGGGCCAGGGCGGCGATGGCCATGGCCGTCATGTCGGACGTGGCCTTCGTGCCGCTGAGCGTGAAGCCGCCGTCGGGCAGCTGGTCGGCCAGCACGGAGGCCAGCAGCGCGTCCTGGGACAGGGTGGCGTCGGCCGGCACGGCGTAGTCGCCGCTCGCGTAGGCCCACAGCGCCGCCATGCGCGCGTTGATGACCGTGGCGCCCGACACGCGCTGACCCAGGGCGGCCACGGCGTCGAACGTGCCGTCGCCGTCGGGAAGCGCGGTGGCGTCATAACCCGCGGCCGTGAGCGCGATGATGGAGCGCTGGAGGGCGGTGGGGTCGAACCCCGGGTCCTTGGCCGCGGCCAGGGCGTCCGCGTAGAACGCATCGAGATCCGCCTGGTCGGCCATGCCCAGCGCCGCCAGGTCCATCACGGGCCACGGCTCCGACGTCCCCTGGTAGGAGGCGGCGATGGCGCTCATGAGCGAGCCGATGGCCTGCTGGCTCACGCCGGTGGCAGGGTGCTCGTCAGCCGGAGGCGTGACGTCGTCGCCGGTGGCGGGCTTGTCCCCCTCAGCCGGCTTGTCGTCACCCGCTCCCGGGGCGACCGGGGTGGCGGGATTGTCGCGGTAGTAGGCGCCCCAGGCCGCCGCGTCCGCGGGCGCCACGGCGCTGGTGAAGCCGTCCCACGCGAACTGGTAGGCCGCGCCGTCGGTCAGCTTCACGTGGTCGATGGCGCAGTCGCCCTGGCCGTAGCCGCCGTCCTGGAAGTACGCCCAGTACAGGCTCAGCGATGAGTCGTCGTTGTTCCACTTCTTCAGCTCGACCCCGGCCTTGGACGTGATGGCGTCTATGTAGCGCCCACCGTAGCTGGACTCGGGCGCCGCGTAAGCCTTGAGGTCGCCGGCCGCCACGGCGGTGTTGAGCAGGTCGGCCACGGTGAGGTCATCGGCCGCGGGCTCGGGAGATCCCGCAGGCAGGGCCGCCTTGGCCGCCGCCAGCACGTCAGCGCGCGAGTAGGCCTTGTTGACCCAGGTCACCGTGGAGGTGTCCCCCGTGGAGTAATCGGTCTTCGAGCCGGCCGTCACCGTGAGGGTGATGGCGTCGGCCTGCGCGCCGTCCACCGCGTTGTCCTGGTAGTACGACGTCCACTCGGGCGCACCCGCCTGGGTGAACGACGACCACGCGAACTGGTAGGCCGCGCCGTCGGTCAGCTTCACGTGGTCGATGGCGCAGTCGCCCTGGCCGTAGTCGCCGTTCTGGTAGTACGCCCAGTACAGGCTGACCGAGAAATCGGCGTTGTTCCAGTTCTTCAGCTGGACGCCCTTCTGGGACGTGATGGACTCGATGTACTTGCCGCCGTAGGTGGTGGACTCAGGCGCCGTGTAGGCCTTGAGGTCGCCGGCCGCCACGGCGTCGTTGAGCAGGTCCTCCAGCGTGTCGCCCTCGTCGAAGGCGTACTGCTTGTTGACCCAGGTGGTGTAGGTAGTGGTGTTGGTGTTGTAATCGGTGGTGGTGCCCGCCAGCACCGTCAGCGTGACGGTGGGCTGGTCAGCCGCGGGCGCGGCGTCGTCGGCCCATGCCGGCACGGCGGGCATGAGGCCCACGCTCAGCACCACGGCGATGAGCAGGGATACCAGGCGGGTGAGGGGGGATGCGCCGGACGGCGGCGCGGACGTGCGTCCAACCATAGTCGGAACCTCGCTTTCCAGGGCGTCGTGCGATGGATGGGTGTTCCGACTCTGCCGCTGCGGAAAGGCGCCACGCGCCCGTGGCCTCGCCCCTGCGAGACAGCCCCTCCCGGCGTTTACGGTTACTGGCATAGCGCGGGATTCTCACCCGCATTCCCCCAAGGTGGCCTCATCCTGAGAACCGCCCGCGCCTGCCGGCGCTGCCATCAATGCCAATGCAGGGGCCATTGTAGCACGAGGGGGCGCGCAGGCGGGAAGGGGACGAGGGCGGAGGGAGCACCCTCGCAGCAAGAATTCATGTGGTATACCTCACC
>JAAWAY010000230.1 GCA_022792415.1 Eggerthellaceae bacterium
GCGTCGTCAAACGGGACTGCGGCAGATTCTTGGACATGCCTAGGCCGCGTATCCGAGCCGCCTCCTGCGGCCCATGATCGTATCGTACACCACCCTGCCGTCCTCCTCGAACGCCTTGAGCCTGCCGTCCCGGTACCACTCGATGTAGGCGTCGAGCTGCCTCGTGAACTCCTCGACGCTGACCCCGTCCCAGTCACGCCCGTTGTAGAACTCCTCCTTGAGCGTCCCGAAGAAGCCCTCCGCGCGGGCGTTGTCCGGGCTTCTCCCCCTGCGCGACATCGAGCGGACGACGCCGGCCTCGGCGCAGATCCTCTTCCAGGACGCCGCGCGGTAGCATCCGCCGCCGTCGGTGTGGCACACCAGGCCGGCCGGGTCCCCCAGCGTCGCCAGGTACCCCTCCAGCGACGAGTCGCACAGCGCCGAGTCGGGGCGGGTCGACGTCGACCAGGCGGCCGGCAGCCCGTCGAAGCAGTCGAGCACGGGCGAGAGGTACACCTTCCTGCGCCCGACCGCGAACTCGGTGACGTCGGTGACGACCATCTCGCCGGGGCGGCGCGCCGAGAAGTCGTGGGTGCCGTCGCCGCGCAGGGGCACGTTGGCCGGCCGCTCGTCGGGCTCGCCGGCGTAGGAGGACCACCTGCGGCGCCTGCGCGTCCTGCGCGCCTCCATGCCGCCCTCGCGCATGGCGCGGCGCACCTCGCGCTCCGAGGCGAGGAAGGGCTCCTCCCACGCCCCCATCAGGGCCTTGACCCTGCGGTAGCCGTAGACCCGCCCGCTCTCCTCGAAGGCGCGCCGCACGTTGGCGGCCACGAGCTCGGCCCTAGCGGTATCCCTCGATATCGCCCCCAAGTCGTAGGCGTACGTACTCCTCGGCATACCGAAGTACGTCGCCACCTGCCTCTGGGAGTACCCGAAGTCCCTCCGCAGCCTCTCGCCCAACGCGGTCTTCTGCTTGTTGGAGAGTCTCTCCGGGCTCCCCGCTTTTGGGTCGCGCATCAGCTCCAAGAGCACCCGCTCGTGCATCCTCGACGCCTCGAGCTCGGCCCTGAGCCGCTCGATCTCCGCCCTCGCGTCCTCGTCCATCGGCACCGCCTCCCTCGGGGGCATTGTAGCGCCGGCGCGGCCCCGCCCGCACCCGGCCCCGCGCGCCCACGAGTGCACGATCGCGTCGGACGAGAGGCCGAGCCGGCGCGCCACGTCGCAGGCCCTCATGCCCCGGGCGTAGAGCCTGAGCGCCTCCCGCCTGGTCTCCTCGGGGTAGCGCCGGTGCTTGGGCCGCTCGGCGCGGCCGCGCACCTCCCGGGCCGGCACGTCCAGCAGGCCGGCCTCCTCCTGCCTGAGCCAGCGCCCGATGGACTCGGCGCACGGGCTGCCGGGCAGCGTCGCGAACCTCCGGGCCGTCAGGCCGCTCGCGTGGAAGTCCGCGAGCACCAGCTCCCTCTCCTCCTTGCTGTACACCTGCGCCTCCTCCCCGCGGAGGCACGTCCAACTGGGCTGCCGCAGTCCCAACCGCAAAAAACGCGCAGA
>JAAWAY010000129.1 GCA_022792415.1 Eggerthellaceae bacterium
CCACTTCACCAACCCGCGCAACGTCGGCGAGATCGAGAACGCCAGCGGCTGCGGCACCGTGGGCAACGCGGTGTGCGGCGATATCATGCGCATCTACCTGGACATCGACGACGACAACATCATCCGCGACGCCAAGTTCAAGACCTTCGGCTGCGGCGCCGCCATCGCCACCAGCTCCATGGCCACCGAGCTGGTCAAGGGCAAGACGGTGCAGGAGGCCCTCGAGGTCACCAACAAGGCGGTCATGGAGGCCCTCGACGGCCTGCCGCCGGTGAAGGTGCACTGCTCGCTTCTGGCCGAGGAGGCCATCCACGCGGCGCTGTGGGACTACGCCGAGAAGAACAACCTGGTCATCGAGGGACTGGAGAAGCCGGTCAGCGACATCTCCGAGCACGACCACATCGAGGTCGTCGACGACGAGGACGACCTGTAGGCCCCACCGCCCTACCACCCTCCCGCGCCCGCGGAGCCTCCTGGCTCCGCGGGCGTTTTCATGAGCCGCCCCGCCCCGGCACCGCCATCAGGTGGTGCCGTCAGTGTTTCCGGGTGCTTTTGGCGAGAAAAGACGGTTCTGCGCGCTCGTCCCAGGGCAGCGCCTCCGGGCGTTCCGTCTTCCCGCGGCGTTTCCCCAGGTGGTCATTTGCCCGGGCTTGCTCTCAAGCCCCGTTGAGGCCGCCGACGCCGCTGCGGGGTGCCTGGAACCGCGCAAAACTGGCTTTTCTCGCCAAAATCGGGCTCCTGGACTGACCGACCCCGTTTCGGGCCCGCATCGGGGCCCGCGCCCCAGCCCCGATACGCATCCCTCCTCGCATGAGCCGCGGCCGCCGAGGCGTAGGCGGGCGGCCCGCTCGGGCGGTCGCGGCCGTGGTAAGATAGCGGGACGTCTGCAAGCGGGCCGGCGCGCGCCATCAGCCGCCGTCCCCGGGAAGAGGAGCCGCCCCATGTCGAAGGGAACCTACGCGTTCACCACGCCCATCTACTACGTCAACGCCGCCCCGCACCTGGGCACGGCCTACACCACCATCGCCGCCGACACCGTGGCGCGCTACCAGCGCATGAACGGGCGCGAGGTGGCCTTCGTCACCGGCATGGACGAGCACGGCCAGAAGGTGGCCGACGTGGCCGCCGAGCACGGCATGACGCCCCAGGCCTGGTGCGACTCCATGGAGCCGGCGTTCCGCGAGGCGTGGGACATGCTGGGCATCACCTACACCGACTTCGTGCGCACCACCGAGCCGCGCCAGGCGCGCACCGTGCAGAAGTTCTGGACCGACCTCTACGACCGCGGCTGGCTGTACAAGGGCGCCTACGAGGGCTGGTACTGCGTGCACGAGGAGACGTACTACGCCGAGAGCGACCTGGAGAAGGACGAGGACGGCACGTTCGTGTGCCCCGACTGCAAGCGCCCCGTCCAGCTGATGGCCTCGGGCGAGGAGAACTGGTTCTTCAAGCTGTCGGAGTTTCAGGAGCCGCTTCTGGCCTTCTACGAGGAGCATCCCGAGTTCATCCGTCCGGAGTCGCGCCGCAACGAGATCGTGTCGTTCGTGAGCCGCGGCCTGAAGGACCTCTCCATCAGCCGCTCCACGTTCGACTGGGGCATCCCGCTGCCGTTCGACGAGGGGCACGTGGCCTACGTGTGGGCCGACGCCCTGCTGGCCTACCTCACGGGCATCGGCTACGCCGACCCCGACCGCCCCGGCGAGTTCGACGCGGCTTGGCCCATGCAGTACCACTTCGTGGGCAAGGACATCATCCGCTTCCACTGCGTCATCTGGCCGGCCATGCTCATGGCCGCGGGCCTGCCCGTCACCCACACGGTGTTCGGCCACGGGTTCTTGCTGACCAAGGGCGAGAAGATGTCCAAGTCCAAGGGCAACGCCGTGCGCCCGGCCGACCTGGTGCGCGTGTTCGGCGTGGACGCCTACCGCTATTACTTCATGAGCGACGTGCAGTTCGGCCACGACGGCTCCATCTCGCTGGAGCGCATGGTGCAGGTGTACAACAACGAGCTGGCCAACACGTGGGGCAACCTGGTGTCGCGCGTGTTCAACATGACGAAGAAGTACTTCGACGCGCTCGTACCCGAGGTGCCGGCGTCGATGGCCGGCGCGGACAACCCGCTGCGCGACGAGGCCGCCGGGCTCTACGCGGCGTTCGACCCCGCCATGGCGGCCGTGGACTTCACCGGCGCCGTGGCCGCGGCCCAGCGCCTGGCCGCCCGGGCCAACCGCTACATCGAGGAGACGGAGCCCTTCCGCCTGGCGAAGGATCCCGAGAAGGCCGATGAGCTGGCCTTCGTCATGTACAACCTGCTGGAGGCCATCCGCATCCTGGCGCTGTACTTCGCGCCGTTCGCGCCCACCACGTCGGCCGAGGTGTTCCGCCGCCTCAACCTGGGCGACATCACGGCCGTCACCGACATTGAGGCCGCGAGTGCGTGGGGCCAGCTGCCGGCGGGCAACCTGGTGGAGACGGGCGACCCGCTGTTCCCGCGCCTGGACGCCGACGCCATCGACCTGGAGATGGAGTAGCCGTGGCGCGTCCCGGCGAGGACGACCCCCTGTTCAGGGACGCCGCGTTCCACCGGCGCCGCCGCAACGGCGCCTGGGAGGTGGTGGAGGCCCCCGTGATGGCCGCGGCCATCGCCGACTCGCACGCCCACCTGCAGCTTCTGGCCGACCCGGCGCTGTCACTGGCGCGGGCGGGGATGCACAACGTGGAGTTCGTCGAGACCATCGTCGACATCTGGGAGGACGGCGACGAGACGTTCGACGGGCTGCAGGCGTGGCAGGTGGAGGCCATCCAGCACGCGCTGGGCATGGAGCAGCGCGCGATGTGCTCGGCGCCCCGGCCCAGCGTGCCGCGCGTGCGCATCGCGACGGGGTGCCACCCCCACAACGCCAAGCACTACGACGACGCCCTGGAGCAGCGCCTGCGTGAGCGTCTGCGCGACCCGCGCGTGAGCGCGGTGGGCGAGATCGGGCTGGACTACCACTACGACCTGTCGCCGCGCGACGCCCAGCTGGAGGCCTTCCGCCGCCAGGTGCGCGTGGCCAAGGAGGCCGGGCTGCCCGTCATCCTGCACCTGCGCGAGGCGCATGACGACGCCTACGCCCTGCTGCGCGAGGAGGGCTTCCCCGAGGCCGGCACGCTGGTGCACTGCTTCAACCTGGACGCCGCCGAGCTGGCCCGCTGGGTGGACGCGGACTGCTACATCGCCTTCGGCGGCGCGCTCACGTTCAAGAAGGCCGACGAGGTGCGCGAGGCCGCGCGCCTGGTGCCGGCCGACCGGCTGCTCCTGGAGACGGACGCCCCCTACATGACGCCCGAGCCCCTGCGCGGCACGGCCTGCGGCCCCGAGCACGTCGTGTTCACGGCGGCGCGGCTGGCGGACGTGCGCGGGGCCGCGGGCGAGGACGACCCGGCCCGCTGGGAGCTGCTGGCCCAGACGTACCGCAACGCGCTGGCGCTGCTCGACCGTGCGCCGACGCCCTGGCAGGAAGGGGGGCGCTAGATGCACCGCCTCATCATCGCGGGATCGCCGCGTCCGGACGGGCGCAGCGCCCACCTGGCCGACGAGCTGTTCAACGTCTGCATCGACGAGTGCCCGGGCGACGGCGTGTCCATCGTGTCGGTGGCCAGCACGTCCGTGGCGCCCTGCACGGGCTGCGACGCCTGCCGCGCCGAGCGCCCCGAGCCGCCCGCGCCGCCGGCCGAGGGTGACCCGCTCTCTCCCTGCGCCGCGGCCGCGGCCAGCGACGCCGGGCTGCACCAGTGCGTCATCGACGACGACATGGCCGAGGTGCGCAAGCACCTGGACGCGGCCGACGAGCTCATCGTCGTGTCGCCCGTGTACTTCGCCAGCGCGCCCGCGCAGCTGAAGGCCCTGCTCGACCGCCTGCAGCCCTACTACTGGTCCGACGCCCGCCGCCAGCCCGCGCGCCCCGCGGTGCTGCATGTGGTGGGGGAGGGCGGCGACCCGCACGGCTTCGAGCCCCTGGTGGGGACGGTGCGCTCGGCGCTGGCCGTGGCCGGCTTCCGGCTGGAGCTCGTGCTCGACTGGGTGGGCCGGATCACCTCCGACGGCGAGATCACCGACGAGGCCGACGAGTACGAGGTGGCGGTTGACGCGGACGACGATCTGGAGGCCGCCGCGCCCGCGCCCACCCCCGTGGCCGACGCGCCCCGCGAGCGCCCGCGCTTGGCGCTCGACGACCCCCAGCCGCACCTGGCCAACGACCCCGCGCCCGCCGGCCGCGCGGGCCGCGGGCGAGGTGACTCCAAGGACGCCCGGGGCGGCAAGGGCGGCAAGCAGGGCGGCGCCCGCAAGGGCAAGGGGCCCAGGGGCGGGGGCGCGCGCCGTGGATAGGATGTCGCCGCTGTCGTCGGTGGCCGCCACGCGCCAGGTGCTGGAGGACCACGGCCTGGCCGCTAAGCACTCGCTGGGGCAGAACTTCCTCGTCAACGACGGCATCCTGCGCAAGATCATCGACCTGGCCGCCGTCACGGACGAGGACGTCGTCTTGGAGGTGGGGCCGGGCCTGGGCACGCTCACCATCCCCCTGCTGAAGAACGCCGCGCGCGTCGTGTCGGTGGAGCGCGACCCCGACCTGCCCGCCGTGCTGGGCCAGACGCTCGACCCGTGGAAGGAGAACTTCGCCCTCATCCACAAGGACGCGCTCGACCTGACCGTCGCGGACCTGGAGGGCGCCGGCTGCGCGCCGACGTTCCCGGGCGGGTCGCCCAGCAAACTGGTGGCCAACCTGCCCTACGCCGTGGCCGCCACCGTAGTGCTGGCCTACTTCCAGCGCTTCCCCTCGATCGACAGCGCCACCGTCATGGTGCAGCGCGAGGTGGCCGACCGCATGGCCGCCCAGCCGGGGTCGAAGAACTACGGCGCCTACACGGTGAAGCTGGGGATGTACGCCCAGCCCGCCGGCCGGTTCGCCGTGGGGCCGGGCAACTTCTTCCCGCCGCCGCGCGTGGAGAGCGCCGTCCTGCGCCTCGACCGCCGGCTGCCCGTCGACGACGCGGGCATCCCCCTCACGCCCGAGGTCGTGGCGGCTTCCTGCGCCATGGCCGACGCCGCCTTCGCCAGCCGCCGCAAGACGCTGGCCAACTCGGCGCGCACCGCCTTCGCCAGCCGCGGGGTGGACGCCGGGGCGGCCGCCGAGGCGCTGCGCCAGGTGTTCGAGGAGGCCGGCATCGACCCGCGTCGCCGGGGCGAGACGCTCGACCAGGCCGAGTTCATCCGTCTGGGCCAGGCGCTCATCCGCCGCGGCGGCCCGCTGTGGGACCCCGTCGCCGGCGCGCCGGGCGGCGCATCGGCCCCCGACCCGGCTCCCGCCGCCTCCGCGTCCGCGCCCGCCGGTGGAGCGGACTCGGCCGGGGAGTAGCCGTGGCCTCGCCCTACCCCGACACGCGCAACGTCGTCCCCAAGGAGGCGCTCGTCGCGCCAGATGCCGCGCGCCCCCGCGCTGGTGAGACGGCGCTCGGCGCCCTCTACGGCAGCCGGTCCTCGGCGTCGTGGGGCTCATCGGACGGCGCCGCGGCGGTGCTGCTCACCTACTACCCGCACACCGGCGTGTTCGTGGACGCCGTCCCCGTGGAGTAGCGCCCCTCGCGACCTTGGGCGACCCGCGCTTCTGATAAAGTGGCACGCGTATGTTCCCGAGGGGCACGCGCCCCGCTCAGAGGAAAGAGGAACCATGGGTTTTCTTGAGGGCAAGACCGCCATCATCACCGGCGCCGGCTTCGCGGCGCTCAAGGACGGCTCCGCCGGCTCCATCGGCTACGGCATCGCCACGGCGTACGCCAAGGAGGGCGCCAACCTGGTCATCACCGGCCGCAACGTGAAGAAGCTCGAGGACGCCAAGGAGCGCCTCGAGGCCGAGTACGGCATCAAGGTCCTGTGCGTGCAGGCCGACGTCAACGCCGGCGCCGACAACAAGGCCGTCGTGCAGAACGTCGTCGACCAGGCCATGGAGCAGTTCGGCCGCATCGACGTGCTCGTGAACAACGCCCAGGCCTCCGCGTCGGGCGTCACGCTGGCCGACCACACCACCGACCAGTTCGACCTGGCCATCTACTCGGGTCTCTACGCCACGTTCTACTACATGCAGGCCTGCTACCCGCACCTGAAGGAGACGAAGGGCTCGGTCATCAACTTCGCCAGCGGCGCCGGCCTGTTCGGTAACTACGGCCAGTGCGCCTACGCCGCCGCCAAGGAGGGCATCCGCGGCATGAGCCGTGTGGCCGCCACCGAGTGGGGCCCCGACGGCATCAACGTCAACGTGGTGTGTCCGCTGGCGTGGACG
>JAAWAY010000007.1 GCA_022792415.1 Eggerthellaceae bacterium
GAACCTCCGGGCCGTCAGGCCGCTCGCGTGGAAGTCCGCGAGCACCAGCTCCCTCTCCTCCTTGCTGTACACCTGCGCCTCCTCCCCGCGGAGGCACGTCCAACTGGGCTGCCGCAGTCCCAACCGCAAAAAACGCGCAGAAACGGAGCCGGCTTCGCACGACTCGGACAGCAGACGTTGAGCAGCGAGCTGGACGCGCAGCAAAACGGCGGCAGGACGTGCGGCGGCGAGATGCCGCGACGCTATTCCTCGGGCGCGGGGGGCTCGCCCGTCTCGAGGATGCGCGCGAGCTGGGCCTCGTCGAGCACGGGCACGCCCAGGGCGACGGCCTTGTCGTACTTGGACCCGGCGGCCTCGCCCGCCACCACGTAGCTCGTCTTCTTGGACACGCTGCCCGCCACCTTGGCGCCGAGCGCCTTCAGGGCGGCGCCGGCCTCGTCGCGCGTCATGCCCGAAAGCGAGCCCGTCAGCACGAACGTGAGCCCGGCCAGCGTCTGGGGGCGCTCCTCGCCCGTCGCCTCGTCGGCCAGCGTGACGCCGGCGCGGCGCAGCCGGTCGATGACGGCCACGTTCTCGGGCACGCGCAAGAACACGTACACGCTGCGGGCGATCTTGGGGCCGATGCCCTCCACGGCGGCCAGCTCCTCCTCGGTGGCCGCGGCCAGGGCGTCGATCGAGGGGAACGCGCCGGCTAGGGCCTCGGCGATGGTCTTGCCCACGTGGCGGATGCCCAGGCCGAACAGCACGCGCGCGAACGGGCGGGTACGGCTGGCCTCGATGGCGGCCACCAGCTTGGCGGCGATGGTGGCGCCCAGGCGGATGGGCGCGCCCTCCTTGTTGACGCGGCCCATGTCCAGAAGCGACAGCTCCGCCTCGTCGAGCGAGTAGTAGTCGGCCACGTCGGTCAGACGGCCCACTTCCACCAGGCGCGAGACGATCTCCTCCCCCATCCCGTCGATGTCGAGGGCCCCGCGGCTGGCCCAGTGCAGCAGGCGCTCCTGGGCCTGGGCCGGGCAGTCGATGGAGATGCAGCGGAACGCCACCTCGCCCTCCTCGCGGATGACGGGCGAGCCGCAGCTGGGGCACACGTCGGGCATCGACCAGGGCGCCGCGTCGTCAGGCCGCAGCGACAGGACGGGGCCGAGCACCTCGGGGATGACGTCGCCGGCCTTGCGCACCACCACGGTGTCGCCCACGCGGACGTCCTTGCGGTGCACCTCGTCCAGGTTGTGCAGCGTGGCGCGGGCGACGGTGGAGCCGGCCACCACCACGGGCGCCAGCTCGGCCACGGGGGTGAGCGCACCGGTGCGGCCCACCTGCACGGTGATGTCGCGCAGAAGCGTCGTCTTCTCCTCGGGCGGGAACTTGAACGCGATGGCCCAGCGCGGGGCGCGCGCCGTGAACCCGAGGGCCTGCTGCTGGGCGAAGGCGTTCACCTTCACCACCACGCCGTCTATCTCGTAGGGCAGCGACTCGCGCTGCTCGAGAGCCCGCTCGCAGAACGCGCGCACCTCCTCGGCGCTCTCGCACAGGGCCACGTCGGGGTTCACGTGGAACCCGGCCTCGCGCAGCCACGCCAGAAGCTCGGCCTGCCCCGGCACGCGCAGGGCGTCGTCCTCGGCGATGGCGTACATGAACGTGGACAGCTCGCGGCCCCGGGTGATCGTGGGGTCCTTCTGGCGCAGGCTGCCGGCCGCGGCGTTGCGCGGGTTGGCGAACGGCGCCTTGCCGTTGGCCTCGGCCGCCAGGTTGAGTCGCTCGAAGCTGGCCTTGGACAAGTACACCTCGCCGCGCAGCTCGAGCGGGCGCGTCGGGTCGACCACCGCGCCCAGGGCCTCGGGGCGCAGGCGCAGCGGGACGTCCTTCACGGTGCGCATGTTGGCGGTCACGTCCTCGCCGGTGGTGCCGTCACCGCGGGTGGCGGCGCGCGTCAGCACCCCGTCCTCGTAGGTGAGCGCGATGGAGCTGCCGTCGATCTTCAGCTCGCAGTCCATGGGAGGGAAGTGGCCGAAGTCGTCGACGACGCGCTGCATCCACGCGTCCAGCTCGTCGAGGTCCATGGCGTTGTCCAGCGAGTACATGCGCTGGGCGTGGCGCACGGGCGCGAACTGCTCGCCCACGTAGCCGCCGACGCGCTGGGTGGGCGACGACGGGTCGATGAGCTCGGGATGGGCGGCCTCCAGCTCGCGCAGCTCGCGCATGAGCGAGTCGAAGGCGGCGTCGGAGAGCACGGGCGCGTCGAGCGCGTAGTAGAGGTAGGAGTTGTGCTCGATCTCGCGCCGCAGCGCCTCGACGCGCGCCGCCGGGTCGGTGGCGGCCTGCGCCAGCGCCTTCTCGTCCAAGAGGGAGCCCTGATCGTGTTCCATGACGCGTCCTTCCTCGTTCCGCCACCGGGCATGAGAGGGGCCCGGAGTGCCCGGGCCCCTCGGCCGAATCTCATCGGATCATGGTACCACGCTCGCGGCGCGCCGGTGGCGCTGCTCCGCGGCGCGCGGCCTACGCGGCGTGATGGTGCGCCGTGGTGTCGCTGATGACCATGTGCGGGGTCGCGCCCGCCACCGCCAGGGTGACGCCGCGCATCATCAGGAAGAACGCCAGGAAGATGGCGAACGACGCGGGCCAGATGAAGAAGCACACGCCGCACAGGATGCTCACGATGCCGCCCGCGATGAGCCAGCCCCAGCTGACGACGCCGCGCAGCTGCACGCCGGCCACGATCTCGAAGATGCCGTAGGCGGCCATGAACGCGCCGGCCACCCAGGGGATGACCTCGGCGGCGATGATGGGGTTAACGAGGAACATGATGCCCAGGATGATGTCGCAGATGGCCGAGGCCAGCATCCAGCCCGTGTAGTCCATCACCTTGCGGTAGCGCGCGTAGTAGTACACGTCGAACGCGCCCACCACCAGAAACATCACGCCCGCCACGGCGGCGATGCTCACCAGCGTCAGGCCCGGGGCCAGAAGGAAGATGAATCCCGCGATGATGAGGGCGATGCCCGCCGCGAACATGCCCCAGTCGCGCTTGTTGGTTGCATCCATGAAGATCACGCTCCTTACGTCGTATGAATGCCCTTCTGGTGGTCATTCTGTGACGTTGGAGCGCGGTCGCACCTGGGGCGCCCGAGGCGTCAACGAACGGTGAGGCGCACGTGGCAACGACGTTGGGAAGCGGGGGAAGGGCGCGCCGCAGGACCGCCTACGCCCCGGCGATGCGGCGCACCGCCTCGGGCAGCGCCTCGGCCACGTCCTCGGGCGTGGCGCAGATGGCCGTGAGCCGCTCCTCGGCCGCGCGCCCCGCCTCGGCGTGGAGCGCCGCGCCCAGCACCCCCGCCTCCAGAGGGGCCGCGCCCTGGGCCAGAAGCGCGCCGATGACGCCCGCGAGCACGTCGCCCGTGCCCGCCTTGGCGAGCACCGCGGTGCCCCGCGCCACGCGCACCACGCGCGCGCCGTCCGACACGTACGTGACGGCCCCCTTCAGGACGCAGGTGCAGCGGTAGGCCCGCGCGAGCGCCGCGGACAGGGCGGCGGGGTCGTCGGGGGCCTCGTCCAGGCGGGCGCCTCGGGCGAGGCGGGCGGCCTCCCCCGCGTGGGGCGTCACCACCAGGGGGCGACCATCACGCGCCCGCTCGGCGGCCAACTGGCGGCCCTCCCCCGTCGCGAGCGCCGTGAGCGCGCCCCCGTCGGCGAGCACGGGGGCCTCTGCCCCGCGCAGGACGGCTGCCGCGAGGCGGGCGCACTGCGCGTCGGCGCCGTCCAACCCGGGGCCCACCACCGCCGCGGCGGGGTGCCCGGGGCGCGGCGCGGGCAGGTCGGCGGGCGACCACGCGTCCCACGGCTCGGCCACCAGCGAGGGGCGCCACGCGTGGGCGGCCTCCACGGCCTCGCGTGACGCCGCAAGGCGGACGTAGCCCGCGCCTGCGCGCTGGGCGGCCCCTGCGCACAGCAGGGCGGCGCCGGGGTAGCGGGCGCACCCGCCCACCACGGCCAGCACGCCGCGCGTGTACTTGTTGGCGTCCGGGGCCGGCCAGGGCAGAAGCGCCGCCAGCCGGGCGTCGTCCCACTCCTCGACGGCGCCCATCACGCGTCCCCGCCGGGCGCCGGCGCAGGGTCCGCTTCCCCGGCCGCCGCCCTCGTCGCCGGCAGCTCGTCGAGCAGGCTGCGCGCGTCCTTGAACTGCTTGGCCAGCTCCTCCATCGGATCCTCGCGCTTCTTGGCGGCCGTCACGGCATCCTCGGTGATGGCCATGGCGCAGGCCACGGCCTCGGCGTGCGTGAACGACAGCGAGATGGGCACCTCGCGCACGCCCTGCTCGAGGGCGGCGGCGCGGGCGCGGCCCGACAGCACCACGTAGGGCTTGCCCTTCTTCGTGCGCCGCACCTCCACGTCGCGCGGGCCGATGCCGTCCGAGAAGCCGGTCCCGAGCGCCTTGAGCACGGCCTCCTTGGCCGCGAACCGGGTGGCGTAGTGGGCCTCGGGGTTGGCCTTGGCGTCGCAGTAGGCGCGCTCCTCCTCCGAGAACGCGCGCGCCGCGAACGCGGGGCTGCGGCGCAGGATGGCGCGCACCCGCTCGATCTCGACGATGTCGACGCCCAGGCCCACCTGGTCGGACGCCATGGGCAGCCCGAGGGCGCCCTCCACTATCTCGCGCGATCGCTTGCTCTGGACCATGGCCCTCCTCCTTATCCGCCGGGGCGGCCGCGTTGCCGGGGCGTCCCATCCGGGCGCCCGGCCATGCGTCGGCGCCGTCCTCGCGCGCCGGCCCGCCCGCCTCGGCCATCCTACTCCACCGTCACCGACTTCGCCAGGTTGCGCGGTTGGTCCACGTCGCAGCCGCGGGCCACCGCGATGGCCCGGGCGAACAGCTGCAGCGGCACGCTCGCGGTGATGGCGCTGAACGCGTCGCGTACCTTGGGGATGTAGATGACGTGGTCGGCGTGGGCGCGGATGTCCTCGTCTCCCTCGGTGGCCACGGCCACCACCATGGCCCCGCGCGCCCGCGCCTCCTGCAGGTTGGACACCACCTTGTCGTAGACGGGGCCCTTCGTGGCGATGGCGATGACGGGGAACCCCTCGTCGATGAGCGCGATGGGCCCGTGCTTCATCTCGCCGGCGGCGTAGGCCTCGGCGTGCAGGTAGCTGATCTCCTTGAGCTTGAGCGCGCCCTCGTAGCTGATGGCCGCGCCCATGCCGCGCCCGATGAACAGCGCGCTCGACGCGTCCTTGCAGGCCAGCGCCGCCTGCTGGATGGCCGCGTCGTCGGCCAGGATGCGCTCCACCTGCTCGGCGGTGTCGGCCAGCTCGCGGAACAGCATCCTGATCTGGGC
>JAAWAY010000130.1 GCA_022792415.1 Eggerthellaceae bacterium
AAGCGCCCGACGAAGGGGCTGATGTAGCGCGCGCCGGCGCGGGCGGCCAGCAGCGCCTGGGGCACGGTGAAGCACAGCGTCATGTTGACGGGCACGCCGCGCTCGGCCAGCGTGTGGGTGGCGGCCAGGCCCTCCACCATGGTGGGGATCTTGACGACGACGTTGGGCGCGATGGCGGCCAGCTCGAGGCCGTCGGCGACGATCTCGTCGCGGGTCCTGGCCACGGACTCGGCCGAGACCGGGCAGTCGGGGCCGACGATCTCGCAGATGCGGCCGATGTGGGCGTGGAAGTCGGCGAGCTTGCCGCCGATGCGGGCGTAGAGCGTGGGATTGGTGGTGACGCCCGCGAGCGCGCCCCAGCTGGCCGCCTCCTCTATCTCGGCGAGGTCGGCCGTGTCCAGAAAGAACTTCAAGGTGTCCTCCTCATGGTTCGGTGGGCTATGACGCAATGCGCCCGGGGCGCATGACGGTCCAGGGACTGGTCGGGGGAATATGCGTGGCATAAGGGTTCACCCGCCGACGGCAAGCGCGACGACGCGCCGAGGCGGGCGTCAGGCTGCGTTTGCGTGGGGGATTGGTTCGACAGGCCCATGGTAGCGTAACCCCCCGGCGGTTTCAAGCGGGGAAACTGGCTGGTGTCCCGGCGGGCGCGGGGCGCGGGGGCTGCGCCGGAATGAAGCCGAAGGAGCGGCGGGGTCTCAGCTCGCGGCGGCGTCGGGCCGGGCGCGGGCGCGGGGGCTGCGCCTCGACGCGTCGTCGTCGCGAGCCAAGGTCTCGCTCCTCCTTTGGCTTGACCTCGGCTCCGCCCCCGCCCCCGCGCCCGGCCCGACGTCGGCCTCCTACTCCCCCGCCATGAGGGAGCGGTAGAAGCAGGTGCGCGCGCCGGTGTGGCAGGCGGGGCCCGCCGGGTGCACGAGGGCCAGCAGCGCATCGGCGTCGCAGTCGTAGCGCATATCGACCACGCGCTGCGTGTTTCCCGACGTGGCGCCCTTGTGCCACAGCTCCTGGCGGCTGCGGCTCCAGAACACCGTCTCGCCGCGCTCGAGCGTGAGGGAAAGCGACTCGGCGCTCATCCACGCCATCATGAGCACCTCGCCCGTGTCGGCGTCCTGCACGATGCACGGGATGAGGCCCGCCTCGTTGTACGTCAGCTCGGAAAGATCCACGGCCGCCCCTCCCTACAGCCTCACGGGGATGCCGTGGGCGCGCATGTCCTCCTTGACCTGGCGCACCGTCAGCTCCCCGAAGTGGAACACGCTGGCGGCGAGCACCGCGTCGGCCTCGCCCTCCAGGATGCCCTGGGCGAAGTGCTCCAGCTTCCCCACGCCGCCGCTCGCGATGACGGGCACGTCCACGGCGCGGGCCACGGCGCGGGTGAGCGCGCAGTCGAACCCGTCGCGGCTGCCGTCGCGGTCCATGGACGTGAGCAGGATCTCGCCCGCGCCGCGCCGGGTGGCCTCGACCGCCCACGCCACGGCGTCGATGCCGGTCGCCTTGCGGCCGCCCGCCACGTAGACCTCCCACTTGTTGGGGTTGCCGGCCACGGCCTTGGCGTCGATGGCGCACAGGATGGCCTGGGTGCCGAAGGCGGCGGCCGCGGCGGTGATGAGCGAGGGGTCGGCCACGGCAGCCGAGTTGACGGACACCTTGTCCGCCCCGGCCGCGATCATGCGCCGGATGTCGGCCACGCTGCGGAAGCCGCCCCCCACGCAGTAGGGCAGGTGCAGCTCGTCGCTGGCGCGGCCGGCCAGCTCGACGGTGGTGGCGCGGTCGTCGGAGGTGGCCGTGATGTCCAGGAAGATGACCTCGTCGGCGCCCTGCTCGTCGTAGCGCTGGGCCAGCTCGATGGGGTCGCCCGCGTCGCGCAGGTTCACGAAGTTGACGCCCTTGACCACGCGGCCGTCCTTGACGTCCATGCAGGGGATGACGCGCTTGGTGAGCATGGCCTAGCCCTCCAGGTCCTGAAGCGTGAGCGGGCGCTCCTCGGCGGCGAGCTGGTCGGACAACGCGAGCGTGCCGGCGCAGGCGGCCACGCCGTCGGCCACGCTGAGCGTGCCCTCGTAGACGGCGCGCCCGGCGATGACGCCCTCCACCGCGTCGGCGATGGGGCGCAGCGCCAGGATGTCGGCGGCCGTGGCGATGCCGCCCGACACGATGACCGGGTTGCCGAACGCCTCGGCCATGGCCGCGTAGGCCGCCGGGTCGACGCCCGTCTGCATGCCGTCGCGCGCGATGTCGGTGAACACCAGGTGCTCGTAGCCCAGCCCCGCCATGCGGCGCGCCAGGTCGGCGGCAGCCACGCCCGATCCCTCCGTCCAGCCGGTCACGGCCGCCTCGCCGCCCTTGGCGTCGATGCCGGCCACCAGCGCGTCGGCCCCGAACCGCTCCACGGCCGCCTGGGCGAAGTCGGGGTCGCGCACGAGCGCGGTGCCCAGGATGACGCGGGTGGCGCCCGCGTCGAGCAGGCGCTCGGCCGTCTCGAGGCTGCGCACGCCGCCGCCCACCTCCACCTTGAGCTTGGTCAGCTTGAGGATGCGCTCCACCACGGCCAGGTTGTCGGGGCGGCCGGACTTGGCGCCGTCCAGGTCGACGACGTGGATCCACGCGGCGCCGTCCTCCTCGAACAGCTGGGCCTGCAGGCCCGGGTCGTCGGCGTACGTGGTGACCTGGGCGTAGTCGCCCTTGGCCAGGCGCACGGCGCGGCCGCCCAGGATGTCGATGGCGGGCAGAAGGTACATGGCGGCTCCTCTCGGGCGCGCGGGCACGGGCCCGGGCGCGATGGCGGTGGCGGTGGCGCGGCGGACGTCAGCGGGCGTCCGACGCCAGGCGGACGAAGGTGCGCAGCAGCCGCGCGCCGGCGTCCGAGCTCTTCTCGGGGTGGAACTGCACGCCCCACACGGGGCGGCCGGGCACCTGCACGGCGCTCGTGAACGGCGCGGCGTGCACGGTGGTGCCGATGGTGGCGGGCCCGTCGGGGGCGGCGAAGCTGTGGGTGAAGTAGAAGTGCTCGCCCGACGGGATGCCCTCGAACAGCGCCGCGCCGTCGTGCTCCACGGAGTTCCACCCGACGTGGGGTACCTTGTAGGCGCGCCCGGCGGCGTCGCGGCGCGGCAGGGCCGCCACGGTACCGGGGATGAGCCCCAGCCCGCGGGGCAGCGGGCCGCCCTCGGGGGCGTGCTCCTCCCCCGCCTCGAACATGAGGTGCATCCCCAGGCAGATGCCCAGGAACGCCGCCCCGCCGTCCACGGCGCGGCGCACGGCGTCGTCCAGGCCCAGCTCGGTCAAGGTGGTGGCGGCGTCGGCGAAGGCGCCCACGCCGGGCAACACCACCACGTCGGCGGCGGCCACGGCAGACGCGTCGTCGGTCACGCGCGCCTCCATCCCGGCCCCGGCCAGGCCGCGCTCCACCGAGCGCAGGTTGCCCTTGTGGTAGTCGACGATGACGGCCCTCACAGCGCCCCCTTGGTGGTGGGCAGCTGGCCGGCCATGCGCGGGTCGGGCTCGCAGGCCTGGCGAAGCGCGCGCCCCACGGCCTTGAAGGACGCCTCGATGACGTGGTGGGCGTTCTCCCCCGCCAGCTCGCGCACGTGCAGCGTGGCCCCGGCGTTGGTGGCCAGCGCGATGAAGAACTCCTTGGCCAGCTGGGTGTCGAAGGCCCCCACCATGCCGAAGGGCAGGTCGACGTCCCAGTGCAGCTGGCCGCGGCCCGACAGGTCCACGGCCGCCAGCACGAGCGCCTCGTCCATGGGCAGAAGCGACGACCCGAAGCGCGTGACGCCGCGCTTGTCGCCGAGGGCCCGCGCCAGGGCCTGCCCGATGACGATGCCCGTGTCCTCCACGGTGTGGTGGGCGTCCACGTCCACGTCGCCGTCGGCCCGCACGGTCAGGTCCATGAGCCCGTGGCGTCCCAGCGCGCACAGCATGTGGTCGAAGAACCCGACCCCCGTCTGCGCGTCCACCTGGCCCGTGCCGTCCAGGTCGAGCTCCACGACGATGCTCGTCTCCTTGGTGGCGCGCTCGACGCGCGCGCTTCTTCCGGTCATCTCGCCTGCCTTTCCGCGACGAAGGATCGCAGCGCCGCCAGAAACGCGTCGTTCTGCTCGGGCGTGCCCACGCTCACGCGCAGGCAGCCCTCCAGAAGCGGCGCGTGGCTGAAGTCGCGCACGAGGATGCCGCGCTCGTAGAGATAGGCCCAGGCGGCGTCGGCGCCGTCCAGGCGGAACAGGAGGTAGTTGGCGTCCGACGGGAACGACGTGACGCCGGGGATGTGGCGCAGGGCGTCGGCCAGGCGGCCGCGCTCGTCGATGATGGCCTGGATGGCCGGCTCGAAGCTAGCGCGGTTCTCGAACACCACGCGCGCGACGGCCTGGGACAGCGCGTCCACCGAGTAGGGCTGGCGCACCTTGACGAGCTCGCGGATGACGTCGGCATGCCCCATCACGTAGCCCACGCGCACGCCCGCCAGCGAGAACGCCTTGGAGAACGTCCGCAGGATGATGAGGTTGGGGTGCGCGTCCAGAAGCGGGCGCACGGTGCGCCGCGAGAACTCGAAGTACGCCTCGTCCACCATGACGAGCGCGTCGGTGGCGTCCAGCAGCCGCTCGACGAAGTCCTCCGGGGCCCGCAGGCCCGTGGGGTTGTTGGGGCTCGTGATGATGGTGAAGTCGATGTCGCCCTCGGCCACGCGCGCGAGCACCGCCTCCTCGTCGATGGAGAAGTCGGCGCGGCGAGCCACCTCCGCGACGGCCGTGTTGGTCAGGCGCGCGTTGGCCTCGTACACCGAGAACGTGGGCGGCAGGTTGAGGAACGTCCGTCCCGGGCCGCCCCACGCCAGCGCCAGGTCGAACAGCAGCTCGTCGCCGCCGTTGCCGATGAGCACCTGGTCGCGGTCGAGCCCGTTGGCCTCGGCGATGAGGTCGCGCAGGTCGTTGGCGAGCGGGTCGGGGTAGCGGTTGAGCGCGGTGCGCTTGAGGGCGCGCATGACCTCCGAGCGCAGGGCGTCCTCCACGTCGCGCGGGTTCTCGTTGGCCGACAGAAACGCGTCGGCCGGCAGGTACTTGGGGTCGTAGGGCTCCATCCCCGCCAGCTGCGGGGCGGCCGGGCGCACGCTACGCATCGGAGCCGCCCACCTTCGGCACGCCGTCCATGCCCGCGTCGTCGAGCAGGCGCAGGCGCTGGGCCACCGACTCGGCGTGGGCCCACAGCCCCTCGTGGCGCGCGATGGACACGACGGCGCGCGCGTCGTTGGCGAGCGCCTTGGGCGTGTACTGGATGATGGACGACTTCTTGACGAACTCGTCCACGGACAGGGGCGACGCGTAGCGGGCGGTCCCCCCGGTGGGCAGCGTGTGGTTGGGGCCGGCCACGTAGTCGCCCACGGCCTCGGGCGTCCACTCCCCCAGGAAGATGGCGCCGGCGTTGCGGATGGAGCCCACCAGGTCCATGGCGTCGCGCAGGTGCAGCTCCAGGTGCTCGGGCGCGATGACGTTGACGGCGCGCACGGCCTGATCGACGCTCTGGCAGATGACGATGAGGCCCTGGTCGCGCAGGGACGCGGTGGTGATGTCGGCGCGGGTGGACGAGGCCATGTGCCGCTCGATGGCGGCCTCCACCTCGTCGGCGTAGTCGGCCGAGAACGTCACCAGGTAGCAGGCGGCCAGCGGGTCGTGCTCGGCCTGGGCCATGAGGTCGATGGCCACGAGGGACGGATCGGCCGTCTCGTCGGCCACCACGCACACCTCCGACGGGCCGGCGATCATGTCGATGCCCACATCGCCCGACACCACCTTCTTGGCCGCCGCCACGTAGGCGTTGCCCGGGCCGGTGATCTTGTCGACGGGCGCGATGGACTCCGTGCCGTAGGCCAGGGCCGCCACCGCCTGGGCGCCGCCGAGCGTGTACACCTCGGTGACGCCGGCTATCTTGCACGCGGCGAGCATGGCCGCGTCCAGCGTGCCGTCCTTGGTGGGGGGCGTGACGCACACGATGCGCTCCACGCCGGCCACCTGCGCCGGCAGCGCGTTCATGAGCAGCGACGAGGGATACAGGGCGCGCCCGCCCGGGGCGTAGACGCCCACCGACTCCAGCGGCGTCACCTTGGCCCCGACGATGGCGCCGTCCTCGCGGGCGAAGAACCAGCTCTGCTGCACCTGGCGCTCGTGGAACTCGCGGATCTGGGCGGCGGCATGGCGCAGGGCGTCCAGCACCTGCGCGTCGACGCGCTCCTCGGCGCCGTCGATGGCCTCCTGCGGCACGCGGAACGACGTGAGGGCCACGCCGTCGAGGCGCTCGGTGAGCTCACGCAGGGCGGCGTCGCCGCGCGTGCGCACGTCCTCGACGATGGCCGTGGCCGACTCCAGGGCCTGGGCGTTGAAGGCGCCGGTGCGGTTGAGGTCGGCGCGGGTGAGGTCTTCGTTCTCCTTGAGGGTGACGCGGCGCATGGGGTCTCCTTGTCGTTGCGGGTCGTGTCGGGTCGGTGCGGGCGGATCGGGCGGACGCCGGGGCGTCAGCGGCCGGGCGAGCCGGGGCCGCCGGGCTGGGACGAGCCGGCGATGGGCTCGTAGCTGGCGCGGGCGGCGTGGTCGGCCAGGGCCTGGGCCAGCGCCGTGATGCGGTCGTCGGTGCGGAAGGCGCAGGGGTTGGCGAAGAAGCGCGCCGTGGACTGGAGCACCTCCTCCACCACCTCCAGGTTGTTCTCGCGCAGGGTGGTACCGGTGGCCGTGATGTCCACGATGCGCTCGGCCAGGCCGGTGAGCGGGGCCAGCTCGATGTTGCCGTGCAGGTAGACGATCTCCACCTGCACGCCCGTCTCGGCGTAGTGGGCGCGCGTGATGCGCGGGTACTTGGTGGCCACGCGGATGGAGCCGAGGCGCCGGTAGCGGTCGGCCACGGCGTCGGCGGCGCCCACGGGCTCGGCCACGACGAAGCGGCACTCCCCGAAGCGCAAGTCGGCCAGCTCCACCACGTCGGGGGTCGCCTCCAGAAGCGAGTCCTTGCCGCAGATGCCGCAGTCGGCGGCGCCCAGAGCCACGAAGGCGGGCGCGTCGGAGGGACGCACGATGATGTAGTCGACGCCAGGGTTCGAGATGACGAGCGAGCGGCCCGGGTCGGCCAGGCCCGTCACGTCCAGCCCGGCGGCGGCCAAAGCGTCGATGGCGTCGGCGTTGAGCGCGCCCTTGGGCACGGCCACGCGCAGGGGCCGCTCGGAGGGCGCCGGCGCGGGGTGCGCGGCCGGGGCGGCGGCCATGGCCTGCTCGAGGAAGAACGCGAAGCCGGCGGCCGGGCGCTCGCACCCGAAGGCCCCGGTCAGGCGGTCGTAGCGCCCGCCCGTGCCCAGCGGGGTGCCCAGCAGCGGCGAGTAGGCGGCGAACACGATGCCCGTGTAGTAGTCGAACGAGCTCATGGCCGAGAAGTCCACGAGCACCCGGCGCGCCCGGTCGGACGCGGCCAGCAGGTCGTAGATGCGCTCGAAGTCGTCCAGCCCCTCGGCGCAGCCCAGCGGCGCCGTGAGCGCGCGGGCCGCCTCGATGGCCTCGCGGCCGCCGCGGATGCGCGGCAGGTCGCGGATGGCGGCCGCGTAGGCGGGCGCGACGCCGGCCACGCCGCCGGGCAGCCCCGCCGCGTCGAGCGCGGTCAGCCGGTCGAGCTCCACGAAGTTGGACGCGTGATAGGCCTCCAGGACGGCCGCGCGCCACGCCTCGGGCGCGCCCGAGCGGTCGAGCAGCGCGCGCAGGGGCGCCACGGTGGCCACGGCCAGCGAGAACTCCTCGACGCCGGCGACGGCCAGCGCCTCGGCGAACAGGCCGATGATCTCGGCGTCCGCCTGCGGGCCCTGCTCGCCCAGGCACTCGACGCCCATCTGCGTGAGCTCGCGGGCGCCCTCGCGCGCGTCGGACTCCGCCTCGCGGAACACGCGCTGGGTGTAGCGGAACCGCAGCGGCCCGGGGTCGGAGGCCAGGCGCGTGGCGCCCATGCGGGCCACCTGCAGCGTGACGTCCGGCCTCATCGCCAGCAGGTCGCCGCGCGAGTCGAAGAACTTGAACGGGGCGGACGGGATGCGCCCGCCGGCCTCCATGACGCCGAGCACTTCCAGCGTGGGGGTCTCGACGGGCAGGTAGCCCTGCGACGCGAAGAGGTCCTGCACCGCGCGGGTGATGCGCTCGCGGCAGGCGGCCTCCTCGGCCAGGACGTCCCGGAATCCGGATGGGGTGACGATGTTCAACGATACCTTCCCTCTCGTGGTGCCTCAGCCTGCCTATGGTAGCCCCCGCGCGGCCGTCGTGGGAGGCGCGCGCCGCGATAGGCGCGAATCTCCGCATGGGCGCGGCCCGACGGCAGACGTCCGCGGGTGACCCCGCTTGCGATGGATACTTTATCACAGTAGAGTAATAAAGCAACAGAAGCGAACGATATTGGGGCAAGCGGCGATCCACCGGGCGCGCAGGCTTCGCCAGAAAGGGACGATCCGTCGGGTACGCGGCGCGGCGATTCGTCGCACGCGTGGTGCCGCACCAAATCTCGGCGTGTTTTATCCGATTTTGGCGCGCTGACGACACGATCGCAGGGAGATGGGGACTCGCAGGAGGCCGAGCGGCGCGAGAAGTTAGTTGCAGATAACGCCGAGCTGGGAAAACAGCGCCCCGCGGAATCGAATGGTCTCCTTGCAGCTGGCGCTCTTGTCGCCCGCGCGTCGATTTTGGCTGAAAAGGCGCGGGCTACCCCGTGTAGGCGTCATCCTTGCCCGACGTGAAGTCGTGGTCGCGCAGGTAGGCCTCGTCGGCGGCATCCTCGGGAACGTCGATGCGCTCCAGCTTGAAGATCACGGGGCGCGTGCCGTCGTTGCAGCAAGCGATCATGACGCGGTCGTCGCGCGTCCAGCGGTGCATGAACGCGCCGCCCTGCAGGCCCGCGTAGACGTAGCGGCTGATGCAGTCCCAGGCCTCCGCGCAGGGGAAGTCCAGGTCGTCGTCGCCCGCGCGCATGCCGCACCCGCGCCCGAACTTGTAGAAGTCGTCGCGGTCGGCCTCCCGCCAGAAGTCGTAGACGTCCCCCGGCTTGAAGCACGGGCAGCGCCCGCTGTCGGGGTCGGCCAGGTACTCCCTCTGCAGGTTCTCATTCACCGTGGTCTCGAGCACGGTGACCGTCACGCGATGCCTCATAGCCGCCTCACTCCCCTTCGATGACGAGGGCTCGCAGGAAGCCCGGCGTGTCGTAGGCGCGCTTGCCGGCGCCCATGCCCACCGCGAGCACGGAGAACCGCTCAGGCAGTTCGCCGCGCGTGCGCGCCGCGGCCGCCAGGGCGGCGCCGGTGGGCGTGACCAGCTCGCCGTCGGCGATGCCCACCCGCAGGGGGATCCCGCCCGCCCGGGCTATGTTGACCACCGCGGGCGCGGGCACCGGGATGATGCCGTGCTGGCAGCGTACCGTCCCCCGCCCGTCGCAGAGCTCCGTGACCACCACGTCGGAGACGCCCTGGGAGGTCAGGTCGTCGAAGGCGACCGCCGCCGCGACGATGTCGGCGATGGAGTCGACGGCGCCCACCTCGTGGAAGTGGACCTGGTCGACCGGCAGCCCATGGGCGGCCGCCTCGGCCTCGGCAATGAGCGCGAAGGCGCGCCGGGCGAGGGCGCGGGCGCCGTCGGTGAGGGTCGCGGCCGCCAGGATGGCCTCGATCTCGGCCATGCCGCGGTGCTCGTGGGCGTGGGCGTGGGCGTGGTCGTGGGCGTGAGTGTGCCCGTGGGCGTGCACGTGGTCGCGCGACGACCCCTCAGCCCCGCGGCCAACGGCATCTGTGTGGTCATGCCCGTGGAGGTACGCCATGTCGTGGTCGTGGTTCTCGTGGGCGGCGTCCAGCACGACGTCGAAGTCGCACACGTCCAGGCCCGACTTGATCACCCGGCTGACGCGCGCCTCGAACCCGTCCACGGGAAGGCTCGCGAGCGCGTCCCTCACGGCCCGCTCGCTCGCGCCCGCGTCGAGCAGCGCGGCCACCACCATGTCGCCGCTGATGCCCGACGTCGTCTCGAGGTACAGCATCTTTCCCATGTCCACGATCCTTCCGCCACTATCACCCAATTGAACAGCAAACAAGTGTTTCACGTGAAACACTCGCGCCGGGGGAGCCGACCGCCCGCTACGGCAGGTGGTTGATGAGGCTCGCCTGGTAAGCCGCCCCGAACCCGTTGTCGATGTTGACCACCGACACGCCGCTCGCGCAGGAGTTGAGCATGGCCAGCAGGGCCGTCACCCCGCCGAACGACGCCCCGTAGCCCACGCTCGTCGGCACCGCGATGACCGGGCACGACACGAGGCCGCCCACCACCGAGGCGAGCGCGCCCTCCATACCGGCCACCGCCACCACCACGCGGGCCCGGGCGAGGTCGTCGGCGTGGGCGAGCAGCCGGTGGATGCCGGCGACGCCCACGTCGTAGAGGCGCGTGACGCGGTTGCCCAGGAACTCGGCCGTGAGGGCGGCCTCCTCGGCCACGGGCACGTCGCTCGTGCCGGCGGCCGCCACGAGCACCTCACCGGCGCCGTCGGGCTCGGGCAGCCCCCCGACGATGCCGAGCCGGGCCTGCGCGTGGTAGGCCAGGGCAAGCCCCTCCCCCGCCTCATCCACCAGCAGGGCCGACGCCTCCGCCGCCTTCGCCTCATCGAGCCGCGTGACGAGGACGCGGGGCTGGCCCGATGCCACGAGGGCGCGCACGATGCCCGCGATCTGGCCGGCCGTCTTGCCCTCGCCGTAGACCACCTCGGCCACGCCCTGTCGGATGCCGCGATGGGTGTCGACCATCGCGTAGCCCAGGTCCTCGAAGGGAGCCGTCTTGCAGCGTGCGAGCGCGTCGTCGGCGCCCACGGCCCCGGTGGCCACCGCCTCCAGAAGCCGTCTCAGCTCCGCCTCGTCCATCGATGCTCCTCTCCATCAGTGGCCATGTCGCGTGGCATGCCGCCCGGTCGCGTTCCGCGCGGCCCGGGTTTCGCGACCTGCGCCGCCCGGGCATGCCCCGCGTTGCGCGGGCACGTCTTGCGCTACGCGGGAGCCGCGCCCCGCGCCGCCCCGTCGCGCGCCAACGCGCGCGGAGTTCCCATTACATCACTTATAGTTTAGTTCAAGTCAAGGCATGCTCTCCACCAGCGGCCGCAGCGGCAGAGGGCGCCGCACGCAAAAGTCGCCCGACCACCGTGGCCGCGCAGGTGCGCGACCCGTGGCCGGGCGGCTGCATGCTCGTCAGATGAGGCCCCGGAACAGGGGCGAGCGCGGCTACTTCAGGATGTCGCGCTCGTGCTCCATGACGTCCTCGTAGTGCTCGATCTTGTAGTCGAGGCGGCTGAGGGCGTCCTCGAGGTCGGCGATGCGGCGGCGGATGTCCTCCCGCTGATCGCGGAGGATGGCCTTGCGGCGCTCCATCGTCTCGTCGCCGCGGTAGAACAGGTCCATGTACTCGGTGAGCGACTCGATGGACATGCCGGCATCACGCATGCACTTCACGAACTCGACGGTCTTGCAGTTCGCCTCGGTGTAGTCGCGGATGCCGCTGGAATTACGGGGGATGTCTTGGAGGATGCCGATGCGCTCGTAGTAGCGGAGCGTGTCAGCGGAGACCCCATAGCGTTTACTTACTTCAGCGATCTTCATAGTGCCTAGAGCTCCTCGCAGTGCAGGTGGAACCAACCCCCTAGGGGGCATGCCTATTACATCATATGGAGTTAACTTCATGTCAAGTTTGATAGGCTAAATTATGCGAGAAACCCCCGCGTATAGTGGTTTTTTCGTCATGAGAGGCACGGTGGCGGCAAGCACGCGACCCCCGGGAGCCGCCTTCGGGGCGCTATGCCCCCATGCTGGCCTGGACGGCCGACCACATGGAGAACGACAGGTACACCACGCCGGCCAGCAGCACGCTCACGATCACCTTCACGGCGATGTGCCAGTCGGAGCGCCACATCAGCACGACGCCCACCGGCCACAGGATGACCAGGAAGAAGATGATCCAGAACGTGTCCTGGTACCACTTCTTGGCACCCGGGTCCTTGATGATGGTGTTGGCCTGGTCGTGGGTGCGCTGGGACTTGTGCGTCCAGTCTCCCGCGCGGCGGCCGCTCGGCTCGCTTGCCATGGTGAAACCTCCCCCTGGGACGGGGGCGCCCCTGCGCCCCGCTTCGGTTTCGCCCCATGCTATCACCGGCGACATCATCTTTTCCCAGAAGCGCCGGCCGTGGCCCAACCGTTACGCGCGGGACGGGGCGATCCCGCCTCGGCGCGACGGCGCCCGCCAGGTCGGGCGGGCGCCGTCGCAGAAGGCACGCTTCCGCCCCGTCGCGCTACCCCAGCTTCTGCTCGAGCAGCTCGTTGATGACCTTGGGGTTGCCCTGTCCCTTCATGGCCTTCATGCACTGACCCACGAAGAAGCCGATGAGGCCGGTCTTGCCGCCGCGGTACTGCTCCACCTTGTCGGGGTTGGCGGCCAGCACCTCGTCCACCACGGCCTCGATGGCGCCGGTGTCGGACACCTGACGCATGCCGCGCTGCTCCACGATCGCGGACGGGTCGGCGTCGTCGGCGATGACGGCGGCGAACACCTCCTTGGCCTGCTTGGACGAGATGGCGTCCTCGGCCACCAGGCCCACCAGCTCGCAGGCGCGCGCCGGCGTGAGGCGCGCGAACACGCCGTCGAATCCGGAAGGCTGCCCGTCGGAGCCGTCGTGGGTGTTGACATAGCCCGTCACGTCGTTGATGACCAGGTTGGCCAGGGGCTTGGCGAACTTGGAGCCGTCGGCCTCGGCAGCCGCCAGCGCCATGCACTCGTCGAAGAAGTCCGCCGTCGCGCGGTGCTCCACCAGGTGGCGCGCGTCGTAGGCGGACAGCCCGAACAACGCGGCGTAGCGGGCCGCCTTCTCGTGGGGCAGCTCGGGCAGCTTGGCGCGCACGGCCTCGATGAACTCGTCGGACAGGTCGTAGGGCGCCAGGTCGGGCTCGGGGAACAGCCGGTAGTCGTCGGCCGTCTCCTTGACGCGCATGACGATGGTGCGCTTGGCCGAGGGGTCCCAGTGGCGCGTCTCCTGGTAGATGACGCCGCCCTGCTCGAGCACCTCGGCCTGGCGGCAGATCTCGTAGGCCAGGCCGTCGTGGAGGTTCTTGAACGAGTTCATGTTCTTGAGCTCGGTCTTCGTGCCCAGGCCCGTGGTGCCGCGACGGCGCAGCGACACGTTGCCGTCGCAGCGCAGGGAGCCCTCCTCCATGGAGCAGTCGGAGATGCCGATGGCCAGGTAGATCTGGCGCAGCTTCTGCATGAACAGGCGCGC
>JAAWAY010000131.1 GCA_022792415.1 Eggerthellaceae bacterium
AAGGTGACCGTCAACGGCCGCGATGGCGAGGAGTACTTCGGCCGCGAGGCGCTGCTCAACTACGCGAAGACCCCCTTCAAGGTGACCGACACCCAGGGTCACTTCGACGTGATCGCCAACATCACCGGCGGCGGCGTGTCCGGTCAGGCCGGCGCCCTGCGCCACGGCATCTCCCGCGCCCTGCTGGAGGCTGGCGACTACCGCGCCGAGCTGAAGAAGGCCGGCTTCCTCACCCGCGACGCCCGTATGGTGGAGCGCAAGAAGTACGGTCTGAAGAAGGCCCGCAAGCGCCCGCAGTTCTCCAAGCGCTAGTTTTCCGAGTCGCTCGGACTGCACAACGAGAAGAGCCCGCCTCGTGCGGGCTCTTCTTTTTTGCGAGGAGGGGTCGCGCTCGTGCCTATCGGCTGGTCAGCGGCGTATCGAGCGCTTGGAAGAGGCGTTCGGGGATGAAGGGCCTCACGATGGAGAACACCTCTGCCGCGTCGGTGCTGCGTGTAGCGTCGAGTCGCTCCTCCGAGAAGTGCAGCTCCACCTTCAGGTAGCCCTCGATGGTGCTGCGCAGGGCGTCATCCACCTCGATCCCGTGCATGGCCAGCGTCTCGGCGATGGTGTCGTAGCGGGTGACGCTGCGTCGCGAGCACACCTCGATGTACGAGATGGGATCCACGGTGAGGTTACGCAGGTAGGGGAGCTCCTGGATACCCAGGGCGAGGTAAGCCTCCATTCCCTCGCGCCAGGTGAGCGTGCGGCCGATCTGGTCGAGCGTGAGGCGGTTCATGAACTGGGCCGCCCATACCGGGATGTCGATCTTCGAGGCGAAGTGGCGGTAGAACGTGGGCTTGGAGATGCCGCTCTTCCGGCAGATCGTCTCGACGGTCAAGTCGACGAGCGGCTGGTCGAGCGAGTGAAACACCTTGAGCTTCGTCTCATCTCCTTTTGACAGGAATAGAAAGCGGTCCATGGTCCCTCCTGTGGTCTCCCTCCTTCCCCATTGTAGGCAGAAGATTTGCCTTCGTTTCCCGGGGACTTCATCGACGTGACGAATTCGTCCAAACGTATCACCGCCATTACGAATCACTCGCGGTGCCTGTCGTGCGGTACGAAGTCGAATTCTTTGCTTCTTGCGGCCCTTCTCGGGCGCTTCGTATGGTGAGGGAGGTTCTTCGGTTCCAACGAGAAGGAGGGAAAGATGAAGAAAGAGACGGTAGACGCGAAGGGGATATCGCGTCGAAGCTTCCTGACGGGTTCGGCTGCGGTTATGGCGCTGGCTGGCGCCGGGGCGCTCACGGGCTGCGGCAAAGGCAAGCAGCGCGAGGAGGGCGAGCTCGCCTCCACGGGCGAGGAGCAGGCGGTCTCCGAGGCAGAGAACATCGAGCCCCTGGCTGTTCCGTCATCGTGGGATGGCGAGTACGACGTGATCGTCGTGGGCAGCGGCGGCGGCCTGTTCGGCGCCGTGCGCGCGGCTGAGCTGGGCGCCAACGTGCTGTGCATCGAGAAGTCCGCGTCGGTGGGCGGCGCCAGCAAGGAGAGCTCCATCTTCGCCGTGTCGGGCACGAAGGTGCAGACAGAGGCGGGGCTGCCGGACATCACGGCCATGATGGTGAAGGGCACGCTGGGCAAGCAGACGGTGGGCGCGTCGCGCACCAAGGCCATCGTCAACGTGGGCGAGACGGCCAAGCGCACGATGGACTGGGTGTCTGACCTGGGTCTGGAGCTTGAGCCCACCACTACGGGCGGCCCCCAGGGCGGCATGACCGGCGTCTCGCCCGCCGGCAAGGAGCTGGACGGCCTGGCGGCGCGCACCAACATCTACGCGTTCACGTTCCTGGAGGAGAAGCTCAAGGAGCTGGGCGGCACGATGATGCTCAGCACCAAGCTGACGGGCCTCGTGAAGGACGGCGACGCCGTGGTGGGCATCCAGGTGGATGACGTGGACGGCAAGACGAAGCACTTCAAGGCGAACAAGGGCGTGCTGCTGGCAACGGGCGGCATGTGCTCCAATCGCGACATGCTGCAGCGCTACATCCCGTCGGCGTACTACCGCGTGAAGTGCTCGTCGGCCGGCACGCAGGACACGGGCGAGGGCATCCGCATGGGCCTGGGCGCCGGTGCCCAGCTGGGCGGCTTCGATTCCTACCAGGCGTTCGACGGCGGACTCAACGACGCGCCGTGGGACTACTACATCTACAACGGCGACGTGCAGCTGGCGCGCCAGGCGTGGCTGACCATCGACTGCACGGGCATGCCCATCACGTACTACCCTGACGTGGCCAACTACGCGCTGCAGGGCTCGACGCTGCAGTCGTGCCCCGGCGCCACGGCGTACCGCTTCTTCGACAGCCACTACGAGGAGTACGCCCCCTCGTTCGACCAGCAGTGCTGCCGCCACCTCATCGTGCCGACGATGCCCGACATCGACCGCATTCCCGAGGCGATGATCGAGCACGACTGGAAGCTGGGTGCCAAGCGCGGCATCGAGGAGGGTCGCATCAAGAAGGCCGACACCCTCGAGGAGCTCGCCGACGAGCTGGGGCTGGATCCCTCGGTGGTCACGGCTGCCGTGAAGAAGTGGAATGAGGACGTGGCGGCGGCCCCCGAGAGCCTCAACGGCATCCCCGGCGCATGGCTGCATCCCATCGAGGACGGCCCCTTCTACGGCGTCGCCATCGGATCCATCATGTTCTCCTCGCAGGTGGGCATGCTCACCGACGAGAACATGCAGGTCATCTCTGAGCGCGGCACTCTCATCCCGGGCCTGTACGCCTCGGGCAGCGCCATGGGCGGCCTGTGTGGCCCCGACTCCAGCTATGCCATCTGCAAGCAGCCCCAGGGAGGCGTGTGCTTCGCGGCCACCACGTCGTTCATGGCCGGCGAGCACATGATGGGCGAGCTGCCGGAGTTCACGATGCCCCAGTACCTGCTTGAGGCGTAGGCATCGCTGAGAGAAAGGCATGAGCATGACTGACGAGAAGACGCCCGCCGCCGGCACCCCGGCCGAGAACGCCCCGGCGGCGGGAGAGGGGGCCCCGGCCCAGCGACGGCGGAAGAAATGGCCCGTCGTGGTGGGCGTGGTGGCGGTGGTCTGCGTTCTGGCCGGCGCTGGCTTCATGGTGTGGCATGAGCAGCCCAGCTTCTGCAACGCCATCTGCCATGAGCCGATGGACCCCTATGTGGAGGGCTACTATTCGGACGATGCCACGCTGGTAGCTGCCGCACACCAGCGCGAGGACGTGACGTGCCTGCAGTGCCACGTGCCGACGATCGGCGAGCAGGTGACTGAGGGTATCGCGTGGGCAACCGGCGACTTCTACGTCCCCCTGGAGCGACACGATCTGGCTACGAACGAGTTCTGCCTGGTAGACGGCTGCCATACCCGCGACGAGATCGTGGCTGCCACCGAAGACTGGGGCGGCAACGACTTCAACCCCCACGCGGCGCATACCACCAAGGAGCAGGAGTGCGGTGACTGCCACAGCGTCCATCGCGAGTCGGTGATGAGCTGCGCGGAGTGCCATTCCACCCCGCTTCCGGACGGCTGGGTGAAGACCCTGGCCTAAGGGCGCACCACCCCGCTATCTGATGTCCCCTCCCTCGCGGGCAGGCCTCTTCCCTCGGCCTGCCCGCTTCCTTTTTCGCGCTACCAGTCCACTTCCTCGTAGACGAGGCCGCGAGCCTCCAGCTCGGCGAACAGCTGCTCGGGGGTGAGGGCGCGCACGGACGACCGCGCGAAGTCCTTCACGTTGCGGGTGATGAGGTAGTCGGCGTTCACCTTGCGGGCGCAGTGGGCCACCAGGCAGTCCTCGAAGTCGGGCCACTTCTGCGCGAGGGCGGCGGTGACGTCATCGGGGCTCACGCCGACGAACCGCAGAAACGAGAGATCCTCCTCGATCATGCGTTGGGCCTCGTAGCTGCCGTAGTCCTTGCGCAGCACGTAGTAGAGGTCGGTGGCCATGTTGGTGGAGAGGTAGGTGGTCGCCTCCCCGATGATCCCCAGCAGGCACACGCGCCGCGAGAGCTCGTAGAAGGGCTCGCGGCGCCCGATGTGGTCAAGCACCACGTTGACGTCAAGCATCAAGTCCATAGCGCTCCTTCAGTCGGGCAGAGCGGATCTCGTCGTCGCTGAGGGTGAGCGGCTCCTTCGTGTGGACGCGGTCGAAGGCCGCGATGCGCCGGCGGATCTCGTCGCGGCTCGGCTTCTCCTCGGCGGGGAAGGGGAGCGCGTCGTGGGCGGCCGTGTAGGCGAACAGGTGCCGTACCGCCTGGGAGGGGCTGACCCCCTGCTCGCGCATGATGGCGGCGCCCCGCTCCTTGACCTCCTGGTCGAGGCGAACGGTAAGGACGGCTTCCATGGTGCCTCCTTTCTGTATGACATGTCATACAACATAACGCCTCGCGGCGGGGAAGGCAAGGGGCTTGTGTCGCCGACAGGGGCTCCGAAACGCAGGCAGCCCGCTGCGTGCGGGCTGCCAAAGGGAGAGGCGGGGGTTGTGCCTTCTTCGCGGCGCGTGCCGAACCTAACGAGTGGGCTCGTCCTCGCGCAGGGTGATGGCCTTGGCGGGGCAGTGCTCCAGGCAGTCGAGGCAGCCGGTGCAGTCCTCCAGGTCGTGCTGGGTGGCCGTGGCGTCGCAGATGTCCTCGGGGCACACGGTGGCGCAGGTGCGGCAGCCGCTGTCGTAGAGGCAGGTGCTGCGCTTGGCGCGGAGCATCGGCAGGAAAGGCAGGCGCACGCGCAGCTTGGCCATGAGCCCGAAGAAGAACCCGAGCGGGCAGATGGCCGAGCACCAGCGGCGCAGCAGCAGGGCCTCGGCCAGCAGCATAGCGGGGAACACGACGAGCTCCCAGCCCGGCTGCCACGTGATGAACAGTCGGCTCACAGCGAAGAGCGACCCGAACGCCAGGCCGATGGGGCAGAACAGGCAGAACACGGGGAAGTGCACGATGAACGACACCACCAGCAGCACGACGAGCACCAGGCCCTGGGCCAGCAGGTTGTTGCGTGTGCGGGCGGCGTTGGGATCGGCGGCAGAGACGGCTTGGGTGCCCGCCGCTTCCGGGGCTGTTGCGCCGGCGCATCCGGCGCACGACCCCGTCCGACCGGTCAGCCCGCGGGGGGCGCGGCCGCCGAACAGGTTGCGCACGAGCGACGTGGGGCACACCCACGAGCAGAACACGCGGCCCAGCAGGAACACCACGCCCAGCAGCACGATGACGCCGGGCAGCAGCTCCCAGGGGATCGACCCGCTGGCCACGGACAGCTCGGCGAACCCGACAGGGCACAGAGCGCACAGCGTGCCCACCGGGACGTGGGCGAACGTGCACGCGAACACGACGACGAGCACGGCCAGGGCCACGCCCACGCGCAGGTAGCGCATCTTATTCACGGGAGCCTCCCTTCTCCGACGCGGGCGAGGCGTCCGCGCGCAGATGGCGCCCGGCCTCCAGCTGGGCCGACGTGAGCGCGCCCGTCATGGCGGCCGCCTCGCTCTGGCGGCTCACCACGTAGATGCCCTTCTCGGTGACCGAGGGGTCGTAGGCGCGCAGCGAGGCCGCCGGGCACTCCATCTCGCACAGGCCGCAGCCGTCGCACAGGGCCTCGTGCACGATGGGGCGTCCGCGGTCATCCAGGGTGATGGCGCCCTCGACGGGGCAGACGTCGACGCACACGGTGCAGCCGCCCCAATCCCACGCCACGCAGGCGTCGCTGATCACCTTGGCCACGCCGATGTCGTCGATGGTGGGGGCGTCCCAGCTGAGCGCGCCGGTGGGGCACACCTCGACGCACTTCATGCAGAAGTCGCAGTAGCCGTCCTTGAAGCGCAGCTCCGGCGTGCCCACGGTGGGGAAGTCCAGCGACAGGGGACGGGGTTGCACCAGGTCGTAGGGGCAGGCCTGCACGCAACGCTGGCAGCGGTCGCAGCGGGCGAGCAGGTGGGACTCGTCGAGCGCCCCGGGCGGGCGCAGGTACACGGCGTCGGCCGTGTCGCGGGCCCACAGGCCCAGGCCCCCGGCGGCCACCAGCACGGCGCTCGCGGCGCCGGCGGCGCAGAACTGCCGCCTGTCCATGGCCGTGCGTTGGACGGCCGGTTCCTTATCCGTCATAGGTCCCCCTTACGCGTGCGCCAGGCGGGCTGGCGCGGTTCTCTCTCGAAATCTCGGAAAGCGCTTCGGCCAGGGCGCGGGCTGATGCGCGGCTGTCGCGCGCCGGTGCGGTGACGCGGGGTTGCCGCACGCCCTGGGTGCCCGCGCCCTGGCCGAAGCGCGCCCGACGCCGCCGCGGAGGGAGGGCGGCGTCGCCGGGCGGCTTCCTAGTCGAGCATGTCGTCCAAAAGCGCCGCGTCCTCGCGGACGAACGCGTCCGTGAAGCGGGCGAGCGCCACGTAGAACCCGTCCTCGCCGTCGACGGCCGCGGCGGTGCGTAGGTCGACGCAGAACCGGTCGACCCAGTTCAGCAGGTGGCCCTGCGCGAAGGCGAGCGACTGGCGCACCGTCTCGTCGGCCGCGGCATCGCCCTCGGCCGTGTTGGCGCCCAGGAACGTGGCCGCGCGATCGGCCAGCGTGGCCATGAAGGCCAGCTCCACAGCCAGGTGGTCCTCCGGCTCGGTGAACGAGGCGTCCTTGGCCAGGTGCTGGTCGCGGTAGGCGCGCACCACCTGGGCGTAGGCGTCCTGCATCATGATGCCGCGGTCGCTCGTGTACACCGACTCGTACGGGAACGCGTGGCGCGCGGTCAGGGGGCCCATGCCGAAGAACACGCGGTCGAACGTGACGGCCAGCTGCTCCAGCGCCGCGTCATCGGCTCCGGCCAGCGCCGCGCGCATGGCGTCCAGCGCCTCGGTGAGCGACGCGTCGTCGCTGGCGAAGGCGAACTCGTCGGCCAGCTCGGCGGCGAGCGCGGCGTCCACCTCGCTGCGGTAGCAACGCGACAGCAGGCGGTACACGTTGGCGCGGCTGGCCATGAGGTCGGCCAGCGCCGCGCGGGTGGCGGCGTCCAGCGGCTTGGGTGCTGCGGCAGTCTCGGGTGCGACTTCAGACATGAGGGCTCCTTTCCGATGGGCGGAACAGGCGGTTTCTAGCCAAAAAGGCGAGTTCTCCGAGGCAAGAGAGGGGTGATGCCGGCATCTGGCGGCGCCTAGGCGCATGTGGGAATCACGCGACCTGGGGTTTTGTCGGCCGCGCACTGGCGGCTGTCGAAAAAGGGGCCGATTAGGGCCGGCAATACCTCGGAAAACTCGACTTTTTGGATAGAACTACGCGATTTCTCGCAACGCATCGCCCCAGGCGCGTTTCCTGCCCAAGCGGTGCGGTCGAAGCGGGTGGTGCGGATCGCGTCCTCCCGCCGAAGGCCGATCCCGCCGGCCGGACGGGCCGGCGGGATCGAGAAGCCTGGTGGGGCTAGTAGATCAGCGACTCCACGGACGTGGCCACGGCGTACATGATCATGCGCAGCACGACGTTGCCCACGACCAGGCAGGCCAGCGACGCCCACAGGTAGCCCGCGGCCGTCTTGGTGCCCGCGGCCACGGCGGCGCCAGCCCCGGAGCCGCCCTCGGCGCCGGCGGTCGCCACGGCGGGCGCACCGCCGGTGGGGGAGGACCCGGCCTTGCGCAGGGCCAGCACGCCCAGCGCGGCGGGGGCCACGATGCCCAGCAGCACGACGCCCACCCAGAACTCGAGCGCCAGGCCGCCGCTCAGCAGCAGGCCGATGGAGCGGCTCGGGGCCTGATGCGGGGCCATCGCGATCCAGGCCACGTAGGCCAGCGTGGTCACGATGGAGCACACCACGCCCGCCAGGGCCAGGCGCAGGGCGAAGGAGGCGTCATCCTCGTCGCCCATCTGGCACGTCAGGGCGGCGCTCAGGACGAAGCCCAGGCCCAGGCCGGTGCCCAGGTACATGAGCGGCAGCGTGAAGCTGTCCCACGCCGGGCGGGCCGGCATGAGGTAGGTGAAGCCGGCCACCAGCGGCAGCACGATGCCGGCGATGAGGCCCAGGATGCCCAGCACCTTGAGCGCGCCGGGGTAGTCCTTGCGGGACAGCACGGCGTACACCAGCGCCACCACGGCGGCGAAGCCCACCGCGAACAGCTCATGGGAGAACGCGGAGTTCACGTTGCCCAGGATGTAGAAGGCGCGGTCGATGTGCCCCAGGTGCAGGGCCGACGCGCAGCCGCCCACGGCCAGCAGCGCCAGGGCGCACACCGCCAGGGGGAACCGCACCTTCTTGAACACGCCCTTGATCTCGCCGATGCCCAGGAACACGAGGATTCCCGAGGAGGCGCCCAAGAGAACGCTGAAGATCAGCAGAGGCCACTGCACTGCCATGGCTTACTCACCGCCCTTCCACTCGCACTTGTCCAGGCCGAAGGTCACCGAGGGCTTGTTGCCCACGTCGGTGAGCTTGTGGGTCTGCTTCTTGGCGATCATCTTGCTCACGTCGCTATCGGGGTCGTCGGCGTCGCCGAACAGGCGCGCCTGGCCCGGGCAGTGCCGCACGCAGGCCGGCACCTTGCCGTCGTCCACCAGGTGGGCGCACAGCGTGCACTTCTCGATGACGCCCTTGTCCTTGGCCTCGTCGTAGGTGCGCACGCCGTAGGGGCAGGCCATGACGCACAGCTGGCAGCCCACGCACTTGGCGTGGTCGACGAGCACGATGCCGTCCTCGCGCTTGTAGCTGGCGCCGGTGGGGCACACGTTGACGCACTCGGGGTTGTCGCAGTGCTGGCAGGCCACGGGCAGGTAGTACATCTCCAGGTCGGGATACGTGCCCGAGGGGCCGATGGTGAGCACCTTGCTGTAGAAGGTGCCCAGCCCGACGTTGTTCTCCTGCTTGCACACCACGGCGCAGGAATGGCAGCCGATGCAGCTGTCCAGGTCGATGGCCATCGTGTAGCGGGTCATGTTACTTACCTCCCTTCGCGGCGGCCACGGTGGGCATGGCGACGCCCTCGTCCTGGCCGTCCTGGGCCAGCTGCTCGCGGGTCAGCGGCAGGAAGATGCGCAGGTCCTCGCTGGTCATGCAGATGTTGTCGGGCGCGCCCTCCTCGGCCTTGTACACCTTGCACAGGCCGCCGAAGTTGTCTGTGCCCACGGCCGGGTCGTAGGGGCCGTTGTTCTCGAACAGGATGTTGCAGTTGGCGTCCAGGGCGCCGTGCAGGTCGTCGGTGGCGGCGCGCTCGGGGAACCACCAGTCGTGCTCGACGTGGATGGTGTCGGGGCTGATGGCCTCCGTCAGGTTGGCGCGCTGGCGGATGCGATCGACGTACGTCTCGATCCAGCACCAGTCGTCCTGCTCGATGCCCAGCTTGGCGGCGGTAGCGGGGTTGATGTCCATGGTGGGGAACATGTGCACCTCGCGCATCCACGGCGAGTTGCGGTACTCGGTGTGGAAGAACGCGTGGCTGCGGCCGCCGGTGATGAGCGTGAACGGGTACTCGTCGAGCAGGTCGGTGCGGGACACCTTGGTGATGGGCGGCTCGATGTACATGGGCAAAGGTCCGTTGCCGTACAGCAGCAGGTCCTCGCTCCACAGCTCCATCTTGCCGTTGTCAGACTGCGGGTGCGCCGGGATGACCGTGCCGTCGGGCGTGGTGGTGCCGGGGAAGCGGTACACCGAGCCCATCTTGTTGCCGCGGTACATGGTGTTGAAGCCGGGGCGGAAGTCGCTCGTCTTGCGCATGTAGCCGGTCTCGTACTTGGGGGCGCCCTTGACGTCGGTCATCTGCACGCCCGTGACCGACACGCGGTTGCGGAAGTCCTCGAAGCTCGCGCAGGACAGCGCCGCGGGCAGCGTGGCGGGGCCCTTCACCATGTAGTCGAAGAACTCGTACTTGTCCTTCCAGTAC
>JAAWAY010000132.1 GCA_022792415.1 Eggerthellaceae bacterium
AGGCGCAGGGGCCGCCGGCCAGCACGATGGGATCGTCCTCGGCGCGCGCCTCCGTGCGCAAAGGGATGCCCGCCAGGTCGAGCGTCTCCAGCACGTTGGTGGCCGCCAGCTCGTGAGGCAGCGTGATGCCCACCACGTCGAACTCGGCCACCGGCGCGCAGCTCTCCAGCGAGAACAGGGGCAGCCCCTCGGCGCGCATGAGGTCGATGAGGTCGGCGGCGGGCACGAAGGCGCGCTCGGCTGCCAGGCCCTCGCAGGCGTTGACGGCGTTGACGAGGATGCGCACGGCCTGGTTGGCCTGGCCCAGCTCATAGGTGTCGGGGTAGACCATGCACAGCGAGAAGCCGCCGCCCTCCTTGGGCGCGGCGCCCCACTCGTGGTCGAGGTAGCGTGCGGGGCGCTCCACCCGCGTGAGCAGCGGCGCGAGCCGCGGCCACAGGTCGGTCGTCAGCACGGCGCCTCCTAGGAGCGGCCGCGCACGGCGCGCACCAGGCCCGTCGCACCGCGCTTGGCCGCGTCGATCACCTTGCCGCCGGCCGGCGTCGCCGCCGCCTTCGACGCGGCCTGCACGGCCTCGTCGCGGGCCTTCTGCACGACGCTCGCCATGCCCACGATGTCGCCGCCTGCCTCGAAGTACTCGATGGCCGCGCGGCCCATGGCCTCGGTGCCGGCGAACCCGATGGCCGCCTTCACCGCCCAGCCCAGGCCCGGCACGAGCCCGGCCAGCTGGCGCGCGGCGCCGCGGCACAGGAACGCGCCGCCCACCACGGCGGCCAGCTCCTTGATGCGCTCGCCGTTGAGGGGCTGGCCGTAGGCCGCGGCGATCTGCAGCAGCATCTTGGCCTGGTTGAGCGTCATGACGGGCATGTCAGCGCCGGGGATGAACACCACCGCCCCGATGCCGGCGTTCTGCAGCGACGTCGCGTTGACCGCGTCGGTGGACAGCGGCCGGCGCACGAACGGGAACGCCAGCGCGAACGCCAGCTTCTTCTCGGCGCAGGCGGCGATGATCCAGCGGCCCATGCGGGTGTCCAGGGACGCGAGCGACTCCGGCGTCAGCGCGATGGGCTCGCGCGCGGCGTCGTCGGCCGCGGCCGAGGGCACGCCGGCATGGGACGGCGCGGGCGTGTCGGGCGCGGCCACGTCGCCCACCGGCAGGGGGCTGCCCGCGGCCTCGGCGCGCTCGCGCACCGCGTCGGGGCTGTCGGTGACCACCATGACCGGCGTGCCGGCGGCACGCAGGCGGGCGGCCTGGGCCCCCACCGACGCGTCATCGCCCGCCACGATGACGGCCATGTCGTCGCGGCCCGTGGGCTCGACGACGCCGTCGTCCAGGTAGGCGATGGTCACGCGCGTGTGGGCGCCGGCGCTGGCGAACGCCGAGCGCACGTGGCCCACCAGCGCGCCGGGCGCCGTCTCATCCAGGTAGACGCTCACGGACAGCGGCGTGGTGGCCGCCCCGTCGATGTCGGTGGCCGCCTTCAAGACGGCGGGGATGTCAATGGGTAGCTGCATAGACGCCCTTCCTTCCTAACGCGTTGTGGTGGGTGCACACAGAGGCGATGAGCCCGAGCATGGCGAAGTTGACCACCATGAACGACGAGCCGTAGCTCACGAACGGCAGCGGGATGCCCGTGATGGGCATGAGGCCGCACGTCATCCCGATGTTCTCCAGTATCTGGAACAGCCACATGCCCACGATGGCGCACACGATGAGCATGCCGAACAGGTCGTCGGCCTGGCGCGCGATGCGCACGGCCACGACGATGAGCGCCACGTACAGCGCCAGCAGCGCCACCACGCCCACGAAGCCCAGCTCCTCGGCCAGCACGCAGAAGATGAAGTCGGTGGACGCCTCGGGCAGGTAGCCGTAGGTGGCCTGCGTGCCGTGGAGCAGCCCCTTGCCGAACAGGCCGCCCGACCCGATGGCGATCATGGCCTGGGCCAGGTTGTAGCCGTCGCCCGACGTGTCGCCGCCCGGGTCCAGGAACACGAGCAGGCGCGAGCGCTGGTAGTTCTTGAGCAGGCGGTACTCGTACTCGCCCGGCGCGGTCTCGTACTTGAGAAACTCGTCGATGACGAACACCGCCGCGATGGCCGCGATGCCGGCGGCCAGCGTGACGAGCAGGTACTTGAGCTTGGCGCCGCCCATGACCAGCGTGACGGCCGAGATGAACAGGTAGACCAGGCCCGTGCCCAGGTCGGGCTGGGTCATGATGCACAGAAACGGCACGAGCAGCAGGCCGAGCACCTTGCAGTACTCGCGGGGGTCGTCCAGCGTGCCGCCGTAGCGCGCCACGAGGCTGGCGGCGAACAGCACCACCGTCACCTTGGCGAACTCGCCCGGCTGCACCTGCATGCCGATCTTGATCCACGACGTGGCGCCCTTGGCCGTCACGCCGATGACGGGCAGGTGCGGCGAGAGGATGAGCACGACGTTGATGATGAGGAACACGATGGTGAGGTTGGCCAGGCGCCGGTAGTCGAAGCGCCACAGCACCGCCATGGCCACCAGGCCCGCGGCCACGCCGGCCAGCTGGCGCGAGAAGCTGAAGTTGGCGTCGGTCGACGTGGCCGACCAGCACACCACCAGCCCGTAGGCCACCAGCACGGCCGACACCAGCAGAAGAGGCAGCAGAGGACCCGCCAGCAGGGCGCCGGCGGCCGTCTTGGGCGCGGGGCGGCGCCCCGCGGGCGCGGATCTGAGCGTGTCTATCTGGGGAAGGTCTGCCACGGGGCCTCCTAGTCCGTTCGCCCGGTGCTCGTGCCGTGGTACTCCACCGACTGGCCCGACGAGCCGGCCAGCCGCTGGGGCGCCTGCGCCTCGCCGCCGCCGTCGAGGGCCATGGTGAGCCCCAGCAGCTCGGCGGCCACGGGCGCGGCCACCTCCGAGCCGCTGCCGCCCTGGTCGATGAGGACGGCGACGACGTACTTGGGGTCGTCGTAGGGAGCGTAGGCCACGAACCAGGCGTGGTCGGCCGCGCCGCTGTTCTCGCCCGTGCCCGACTTGCCGGCCGCCTCGACGCCGGCCTCGGCGAACAGGTCGGCCACCTTGGTGTTCTCGGTGATGACGCCGCGCAGGGCGTCGCGCACGTAGGCCAGGTGCGAGGCGTTGACGTCCAGCTCCTCCACCACCTCGGGCTCGTAGGTCACCACGGTGTCGCCCGCCGCGTTCTGCACGTCCTTGAGCAGGTGCGGGCGCATGATGCGCCCCGTGGCCACGCCGCCGTAGGCCGCGGCGATCTGCAGCGGCGTCACCAGCACGTCGCCCTGGCCGATGATCATGTTGGTGTAGTCGCCGCCGCGCCAGGAGGCCTCGGCGGGCACGTTGCGCCAGTGCTCGGCCTTCCACGCCGGGGTGGGGATGCGCCCCGACGCCTCGCCGGCCAGGTCGATGCCGGTGGGGCTGCCCAGGTTGAAGCGGGCCAGGTAGTCCTGCAGCGCCGTCTCGGACACCTGCTTGGTGCCCGCGGGGCCATGGTCGAAGAACGCCTTGGCTATCTCGTAGAACACCACGTCGCACGAGTGCACGATGCCCCCGCGCAGATCGAGGCCGCCGTGGCCCGAGTGGTTCCAGCACATCTGCACGTCGCCGGTGCCGAACCCGTCCCACTTGCCCTCGCAC
>JAAWAY010000133.1 GCA_022792415.1 Eggerthellaceae bacterium
CGACCGACCCCATGGGGCCGCCGCCACCGCCGCCCGGCCCGCCCTCGCCCTCGGTCTTCTCGGGCTCGACGTAGGTGCCGTTGAACTTGGCGTAGGCGGTGTCGAGCGCCTCGCGCAGCGACTGAATGTTTTCCTCGGACGCCGTGAAGCCGGCGTGCTGGGGCAGCGTGTACTGGCGGTACTCGGTGAAGTTGTCGTCGACGATGGCGAACTTGGTGGTGCGGCTCATCATCGTGGTCTGGTAGCCGCGCTGCTCGGAGGTGGGGTAGTACTCGTTGCAGAAGCGCTTGCCGTGGTCGTCGACCCACACCGCCTGGGGCAGGCAGTTCATCTTGCCGGGGACGGACAGCCCCTTCATGTTCATGCCGGCGACGGGGGTGGTCTCCAGGTGCGCGCCGGCCCAGTAGGCCATCTGCACGCCGCGGCCGTCGTTGGCCGACATGGAGCTGAGCGACTCGCCCTCCACCAGGGCCTGGGCCATGTCGGGCATGAAGTAGGCCATCATGTCAGGATTGCCGCCCATGCCGCCGCACGACAGCACCACGGCGCGGCAGCTGATCTTGATGTAGCCGTCGGAGTCCTTGGCCACCATGCCGGCCACCTTGCCGTCTTCCATGATGACGTACTCGGCGCTCGTGCCGTAGAGGAACTCGGCGCCGTGCTGCTTGGCCAGGTCGTGGTTCATGCCCACGATCTTGGTCTGGTTGCAGTCACCGTAGAAGCTGCACACGCTCGGCCAGAACTTGATGCCCGACAGCTCGTCCATCTGGTGCTCGGTGGGCGGGAAGAACGCCGTCGTCATCGTCTCGTAGTCGGCGGCCGTCAGCGGCTCGAGGTACCAGTTGGAGTTGGCCTCGGAGTTCTGCGCGAACTTCATGACGAGCGAGGGGTTGGGCTGGTTGCCCGTGATCTTCATGAAGTTCTGGTAGAACTCCACCGGGTCGATGGCCGGCACGCCGCGCTCCTTGAGGATGGCGGCGTTGAGCGACGCGAACTCGTTGCCGGTGGCGGCGTAGGAGTCCTCGGGCTGCTTCTCGACGATGATGACCTTCTTGCCCTGCTCGGCCAGCTCGCGGCTGGCGGCGGTGCCGGCGAAGCCGAGGCCGGCCACCACGACGTCGCACTCCAGCTCCTTGGCGAAGCTCGTCACCTCGTCGGGCGGCGTCATCCAGCTGGTGTCGGTGACGTTGTGCACGTTGCCCGCGACGCCGGAGCTGTTGGCCTCGCCGTAGGTCATCGAGTTGCCCTCGATGAAGCGCGCCTTGGGGGCGCAGCCGGCCAGGCCGCTGCCGGCCGCCACGGCCGCCGCCGCGGCTCCGAAGCTGAGGAAGGCGCGGCGGGACATGCCCCCGCGCGCCGCTCCGTGCTCGTTGTCCATAGTGTTCCCTCCTTCTCTCTGGCGGGCCGCGCCCTCCTCGGCGCCGGCCCCTCACCTGGCCCTCATGATGGCGCGGGCGGGGTCGTCGCGGAAATCGCAGAAGTCGGGTAAAGGCCGCCCGAGGCCCTCACGGAAATGGGGTATATGCGCAAAGTACCTGGTGAAAGCCGGGATATGTCGCGATATCGCGAGGCGGCCGGGCGTCGTGCGCCGCTATACTGTGTGGTAGAGAGGGGAGGGGTGACCACTGTGGGAGAGGACGAGGCGCGGGGCCTGAGGCCCGACCTGCTGCTGTTCGCGGCGTTCTTCGCGACGCTGCCGCTCTACTCGCCCAACCTGAGCCTGTTCCAGGACGGCTTCGCGGACGCGGGCCCCGTCATGGGGGTGGTCGCGCCGACAATGTTGGTCGCGGCGGTGGCGTGCGGGCTGGGTGCCGCGGTGCTGGCGGCGCGCGGGCGGGGCGGGGCGCTGCTGCGCCCGGGCGCCGTGGTGGCGGGGGCCGTGCTGTACGTCGGCGGCTACGCGCTGCTGGCGGCCCAGCTCGCGTCAGGCGCGTCGCCGGGTGTGGTGGCCGTGGCCGCGGGACTGCTGCTGGCGGTGGGCAGCGTCGGGCTGTGCGTGGCGTGGGGCGCGGGCCTGGCGTGCCTGGGCCTGCGTCGCGCGCTCGTGCTCATGGGGCTCACCGTGGGCGGCGGATCGGTGCTCGAGCTGCTCATCGCGGCCGTCCCCGTGGCGGTGGGCGTGCCCGTGGTCGGGGCCCTGGCCGTGGCGGCGGGCGCGGTGCCGTGCGCGTGGGCGCTGCGTGGGGGCTGGCCCGGGTCGAGCGCGGCGCCGGCAAGCGCTGCCGCGGGGACGCCGGAGGCGGGGGCGCAGGATGCCGCCGCGGAGCCTGGCGAGGCCGAGGCGCCCTTCGCGGGGGAGCCCGGCGGGGCCGCGGACGACGCGGGCGCCTTCTGCCGCGAGGAGGGCGAGAGCCTCAGCCGCCTTCTGAGGCGCATGGCCGGCGTGCTGGCCGTGCCGCTGGTGGGCCTGCTCGTGTTCGGCTACATCACGGGCGTGCGCCGCTTCATGATGTTCGATGTCGTGTACATGGAGGCGCTCGGGGGCCTGCTGGCCGGCCTCGTCGCCGTGCCCCTGGGCCGCGCCCGCACGCGCCGGCCGCTGCTGCCGTTTCTGCACCAGGTGGTGCTGCCGGCCTTCGCGCTGGTCCTCATCGTGCTGAACAGCTTTCCCGAGGCCACGCCCCCGCTGTGGGTGGCGGCGTGGCTGTCCTACGTGTTCTTCGGGCTGGTGGCCATCCTGGCGCTTGCCAGCCTGTGCGCGATGGCGCACGCCGGCGAGTTTCCGCCCGCGCTCGTCTACGGCGCCGCGGTGGCCGGCTACGCCGTGGTGTCTCTGCTGGGCCAGGTGAGCGGCACGACGGCGCCCTTCGAGGCGCAGAACGGCGGCCCGGCGCTGCTGGTGGTGAGCACGCTCTACTTCGTGTTTCTGCTGGCGAGCTCGCTGGCGGCGGGCTGGCGCGTCGAGGAGCGCGCCCCGTCCGACGCGGCCTCCGACGGTGCCGCCGCCCTGGCCGAGCGCTGCGCGCGCGTGGCGGGGGAGCGCGGCCTGTCCCCGCGCGAGGGCGAGATCCTGGGCTACCTGGGACGCGGCCACACCGTGGCGTTCATCGCCAAGACGCTCGTCATTTCCGAGAGCACGGTGCGCACCCACGTCAAGGCCGTCTACCGCAAACTCGGCGTGTCGTCGCGCGAGGAACTGCTCGAGTTCATCGACGGCCCCGCCCGCTGACCCCGCGCCCCACGTCCCGCGTTCGCCCCTCCCGCGGTTTTTCCGCGCTCGCCGCCCGGCGCCGTTCCGCGCGGGCGCGCGTTCACTTATACTGTTCAAGTTTGAGACGCGGGCTTTCCCGCAGGGCGATGCGGGAGTCCGCGCGGCCTGCGGTATCCCGCCGCACAACCCGAAGCGAGACGAGCGAAGGATGGGACCGAAGGTGGCACACAGCTACAAGGAGACGATGAACCTCCCCCGCACCGACTTCCCCATGCGGGGCAACCTGCCGGAGAACGAGCCCAAGCGCCTGGAGAAGTGGTACGACATGGACCTGTACCACAAGGTGCTCGAGAAGAACCGCGACGGGCGGCCCTTCGTGCTGCACGACGGCCCTCCCTACGCCAACGGGCCCATCCACATCGGGCACTCGTTCAACAAGATCCTCAAGGACTTCGTCGTCAAGAGCCATGCCCAGCGCGGGTTCTTCAGCCCCTACGTGCCCGGCTGGGACTGCCACGGGCAGCCCATCGAGCACATGGTGGAGGTGACGCTCGGCAAGGAGAAGATGGCCGAGATCGACCAGCCTACGCTGCGCCGCCTGTGCCGTGAGTGGGCCGAGCGCTACGTCGACATCCAGCGCGAGGGCTTCAAGCGCCTGGGCGTCAACGCCGAGTGGGACCATCCCTACCTCACCTACACGCCCGACTACGAGGCCGGCAACGTCGAGCTGTTCCGCGATATGTACCTGAAGGGGTCCATCTACCGCGGCCGCAAGCCCATCCACTGGTGCAAGAACTGCCACACGGCGCTGGCCGAGGCGGAGATCGAGTACGGCGACGAGGTGTCGCCCTCCATCTTCGTCAAGTTCAAGCTCGACCTCATGCCGGGCGTGTTCGAGGCCGCGGGCGCCGAGGGCGACGCCTACGTGCTCATCTGGACCACCACGCCCTGGACGCTGCCGGCCAACACGGCCGTGTCGCTGGCGCCCGACGCCGACTACGTCATGGTGCGCGCGAACGGCGACAACCTCATCATGGCGCGCGATCTGGTGGCGTCGGTGGCCGAGGCCGCCGGCTGGCAGGACTACGCGCTCGTGTCCGGCGCTGACGGCGAGCCCGTCACGCTCAAGGGCAAGCAGCTGTTCGGTCTCACCTACACCTGCCCCATCCGCCAGGACCTCAAGGGCACGGTCATCTACGGCGACCACGTCACGCTCGACACCGGCACCGGCGCCGTGCACAC
>JAAWAY010000134.1 GCA_022792415.1 Eggerthellaceae bacterium
CCCATCAGGGCGAACGACGCCACGCACAGGCCCATGGTGAGGCCCGACTTGAAGCTGACGTTGAGCGCCTTGGCCACGGACTCCTCGGCCGCGTAGGCCGTGCGGGTGTTGGCGCGGGTGGCGACGTGCATGCCCACGTAGCCCGCCGCGGCGGACAGGATGCCGCCGGTGATGAACGCGAGCGCGGTGACGGGGCTCAGGGCGACGGCCATGATGACGGCCACCACCACCATGAAGATGATGAGCAGCTTGTACTCGCTCATGAGGAACGCCTTGGCGCCCTGCTGGATCTTGAGCGAGATGTTGTTCATCTTGTCGGGGCCCGGGTTCTGACGCAGAACCCAGTTGCCCAGGTAGGCTGCCACCGCGATGCCGATGAGGGCGCAGATGGGGGCGAGCCAGGCTACTTGTGTAGTCACGGACCTTCTCCTCCTTGGTAATAAGCTGACGCTTGGGATACGTCGATACGACCTTCGGGCCTGGCATTCTCGGCCCGAAAATCGTAACCGCGCTATTTTATGCGACTTGGAGAAATTGTGAAGGCACCCGCCATGATTTTACGGCGGGTGCCTTCGGGGGCCAGCGAGCGGGGGCCTAGGGCAGGCGTCGCTCGCACCGCGGCGTCGAGAAAGTGCCCCGGCCGACCCGCTTGGGACACCGGGGCGCGTCTGTCCCAGCGGCTACAGATTAGCGCGCACCCAGTCGATGTTGGCCGTGATGGTGGCGATGAGCTCGTCGGTGTTGGCGAACACGCGCATGGGGCGCAGCCACGTCACGAACTCGAGCTCCATGGGCTGGCCGTAGACGTCCTGGTCGAAGTCGAGCAGGTGGGCCTCCACCGTGGCCGTGGCCTCATCGGCAAACGTGGCGGCCACCCCCACGTTGACGGCGGCCTTGTAGCGCCGGCCGCCCACGTGCGCGTAGCAGGCGTACACGCCGTCGCCCACGGCGCGCAGCTCGTCGGGGACGCGCAGGTTGGCCGTGCGGATGCCGAAGTCGCGCCCCTCGCCGCGGCCCGGCTCGACGGTGCCGCCCAGGCGGTAGGGCCGCCCGAGCAGGCGGGCCGCCTCGGCAACGTCGCCTTGGGCCAGCAGAGAGCGGATGCGCGTGGCCGTGACGGGCGAGCCGTCCTCGGCCAGCAGCTCGTGGGGCACCACGGCCATGCCGCGCTCGGCCCCCCAGGCGGTCAGGTCGGCCACGGTGCCGCTGCCCCGGGCGCCGAACCGGAAGTCTGCGCCCACGTGCAGCTGGGAGGGCACGCACGGGCCCAGCGCCGCGTCGAGGAAGGCACGCGGCTCCTGCGCGGCGAACGCGGGGGTGAACGGAAGCGCCACCACGGCGTCGGCGCCGCTGGCGGCCAGGGCGGCCAGGCGCTCATCGTTGGACATGAGCTTGCGCAGGGACCGGGGGCGGAACAGCTCGTCGGGGTCAACGTCGAACGTGATGACCGCCGAGGGCGTCCCCGCCTCACGCGCGGCGTCGACGGCCGACCCGATGAGGTAGCGGTGCCCCTCGTGGACGCCGTCGAACACGCCGAACGCACAGGACGCGCCCGCGAGCGCCTCCGCGGCGCCCTCCTCCCCCAGCCTAAATATCCGAGCCACGGATGACCCCCGTCGAGAAGACGCAGCGAGGGCGGAACCGCTCCCGCGCGGACTCATACTCATACACCGCCGCCAGGCGGTTGTCGGCGACGATCGACACGAGCTCGCCGTCACGCGGCGGCTGGCAGCTCTCGCGCACGCCGGCCGTGCAGGCGCAGAACTCGGCGCCCGCGCCGCAGGTGCGCCGCTCGCACAGGCACAGCGACCCCGCCTCCAGCACGTTGCCGTTGGCCACGGCCCGGGCCAGAGGCCCTTCAGCGTAGGCGAAGCGCAGGCCCAGCAGGCGCACCGGGTCGAGCGCCGCGCGCAAGCCCACCTCCTCGAGCACCTCCAGGCTCACGCAGTCCTCCAGCGTGAGCGCGCCGGCCTCCGTGCGCCGCAGCGCGGCCACGTGCGCCGGGCAGTCGAGGGCGTTGCCCATGTCGCGGGCGATGGAGCGGACGTAGGTGCCCTTCGACACGCGCAGCGCCACGTCCCAGGAGAGCGGCTCCGACCCGTCGACGCCGTTGACGCCGATGAGGCGCGCGTCGTAGATCTCGATGTCACGCGGCTCCAGCTCGATGATGCGGCCCTTGCGCGCCTCGTCGCACGCCTTGCGCCCGCCCACCTTGATGGCCGAGTACACGGGCGGCAGCTGGCGGTGGCGCCCCACCAGGGAGGCAACGAACGAGGCGGCGGCGAAGGGGTCGGCAAGCTCGTCGGGTACGGGCGCGGTGCGGATGACCTGGCCCTCGGCGTCGTCGGTGTCGGTGGCCGCGCCGAAGGCGACGCGCACCTCGTAGGACTTGTCATGCCCGGTGAGCAGCGCGTCCAGGCGCGTGGCCGGCCCCACGCACACAGCGAGCACGCCCGAGGCCAGTGGGTCGAGCGTGCCGGCGTGGCCGACCCGCTTCTCGCCGAACACGCGGCGCACGCGCGAGACGACGTCGTGCGACGTCATGCCCGTGGGCTTGTCGACGCCCACGACCAGGCTCAGGCCCGACTCCCCTCGCCTCACGCGCCGGCCCCCTCGCACGCCGGCCCCACGTCGCGCACGAGGCGCGCGCGCAGCTGGTCCACCGCCTCGGGAAGCGGCACCTCCAGCGTGAGACCGGCCGCGGCGCGGTGGCCTCCCCCGCCGAACTCGCGGGCGATGGCGGCCACGTCGGTGTCGTCCTTGGCGCGCAGGCTGCCGCGCACCACGTCACCCTGCTGGCGCAGCATGCAGGCCACGCGCACGCCGCTGATGGAGCGAAGCACGTCGATGAGCGGCTCGGCGTCGGCACGGTCGGCCCCGCAGGTGGCGAAGTCATCCGCCGACAGCCAGCTGAGCGCCACGCACCCGCCGTCCAGAAGCTCCAGGTGGCTGATGGCCAGCGCCTCCAGGTAGACCGAGGCCGCCCGGCGGTTCTGGTACACCTCGCGCGAGATGGCGCCGGGGTCGGCGCCCTGGGCCACCATCTGGGAGGCCAGGGCGAAGGCGGCCGCGTCGGCGTTCTGGTACTGGAACCGGCCCGTGTCGGTCATGAGGCCGGTGTAGGCGCACGTCGCGATGTCCGCGTCGTAGTCCACGCCCAGCTGCTCGACCAGCCGCCAGATGAGCGTCGTGGTGGACGCCGCGTCCGGGTCGGTGTAGCTGAGGCGGCTCATGGCCTCGGGCACCGCGTGGTGGTCCACCGTGACCGTGAGCGGGGCGCGCCGGCGCAGCACGTCGGCGCCGCCCAGCCGCTCGGGCGTGGGCACGTCGACGGCCACCAGGCAGTCCACGTAGCCGTCGAACGACGAGGCCGGCACCAGCTTGTCAGCCCCGGGCAGGAAGGCCAGGTTGGGGTCGATGGGCTCGTCCTTGGCCAGCAGGCACGTGACGCGCTTGCCCAGCTTGCGCAGGGCGTGCGCCAGGGCCAGCTGGCTGCCGATGCAGTCGCCATCGGGGCTCACGTGCCCGCAGATGGCCAGCGAGGTGCAGCCCATGAGGGCCTCGGCGATGCCCTCGAGGGTGGTGTTGGTCTGGGGGGTGACGGTCACGGCCTAGAACTCCTCGCCCTCGCCGATGGTGTCCTCCGCCACGGCCTGGCGCTCCTTCTCGGCGGCCAGGTAGCGACCCACCTGCTCGGCGGCGTCGACGGAGTTGTCGCGATAGAAGCGCAGCTCAGGCGCCACGCGCCACGACAGCTTCTTGGCCATGGCCGAGCGGATGTGGCCCTTGGCCTGCTCGAAGGCCGCCTCCACCTCGGGATAGCGGTCGGGCTCGCACGTGTAGTAGACGTTGCACGCCGAGCGGTCGTAGCTCACCTCGCAGCCGGTGACGGTGACCAGGTGCAGACGCGGGTCCGACACATCGAACAGCAGGATGGAGGCGATGACCTCACGCGCCTGCTCGTTGACCTTGCGGTTTGATGATCCCTGCTTCATGGGGCGTCTCCTTCCATTGGTGGACGCTTCAAGTATAGGCACGGGCGCCGCCCCACCCGGAGCGACGCCCGAACATGAGCCGAACCGTCACCGGCCCGATGACTGGGACGGGCGCTACTCGGTGCGCTCGACCTCCTTGACCTGGTAGCCCTCGATGGTGTCGCCCACCTTGAGGTCCTGGAACTTCTCGATGCCGATGCCGCACTCGTAGCCCTGCTTGACGGACTTGACGTCGTCCTTGAAGCGGCGCAGCGACGCCATGACGCCCTCGAAGATGACCGTGCCGTCGCGCACGATGCGCACCTTGTCGTC
>JAAWAY010000135.1 GCA_022792415.1 Eggerthellaceae bacterium
TTGGCGATCTTTCCCACCGTGGTGGTCTTGCCCGTGCCGTTGATGCCCACGAACAGCACGAGCGCGGGCTCGCCGCCCAGGATGTCCCCGCCGCCCTCGGTGAACGCGGCGGCGATCTCGTCGTTGAGCAGGTCGAGCACGGCGTAGGCGTCGGGCAGCGCCCGGCGGGTGGCCTGGTCGCGCAGGTTCTCGACGATGGAGTCGGCGGCCATGCCGCCCACGTCGGCCAGGATGAGCGTCTCCTCCAGGCCGTCCCAGAAGTCCTCGTCCAGATCGGGCCCGCGGTCGAGCAGGACGTTCATCGACTCCCGGAACCGATCGCGCGAGCGCGTGAGGCCGTCGCTTATGCGGTCAAGAAATCCCATGGCAGACACCTTCCGGATAGGGTGCATCTCTCGTGCGCCAGTGTAGCCCAAAGCCGCTGGGCCGGGGCGCGGGGCGACCCCGGCCGGGACGCGGCCCGGGGGCGCCGGCGGGCGCGCTACTCGGCGTACTGCAGCGCGCGGTCGAGCTTCTGGCTGATCACCTTGGTCACGCCGTCGGCCTGCATGGACACGCCGAACAACACGTCGGCGGCCTCCATGGTGCGGCGCTGGTGCGTGATCATGATGAGCTGCGTCGAGTCGCGCAGCTGCTCCACGTAGGCCACCAGACGGCGCAGGTTGGTGTCGTCGAGGGCGGCCTCCACCTCGTCGAGGATGTAGAACGGCGTGGCACGGGTGCGGTACACGGCGAACAGCAGCGCGAGCGCCGTGAGCGACTTCTCGCCACCGGACATGAGCATCATCTTGGTGATGCGCTTGCCGCGCGGCTGGGCGTTCACCTCGACGCCGGTGTTCTCCAGGTCGTCCGGGTCCACCAGCGACAAGCTGGCCGACCCGCCGGGGAACAGCACGGCGAATATCTCCTGGAAGTTGGCGTTGACCTGGTCGTAGGTGCGCACGAAGTCCTCCTTCATGCGCGCGTCGATGACGCGGTTGATCTTGGCCAGCGACTTGCGGGCCGAGTCCAGGTCGGCCAGCTGGCCCGCCAGGTAGTCGAAGCGGCCCTTCAGCTCGTCGTACTCCTCGGCGGCGTCGGGGTTGATGGTGCCCAGGTTGGCGATGCGCCGCTGCAGCCTGAACGACGTCTCCTCGGCGAGCGGGCGGTCCTCCAGCGGGGGCAGCACGAGCGCCGTCTCGAGCGGGGTCTTGCAGTCGCTCACGATGACGTTGACGGCCGCCTCCACTTTCAGCTCCAGGCGCCCCTTCTCCACGCGCGCGGCCGAGAGCTCCTCGTTCACGGCATCGAAGGCGTCGTGGGCGCGCCGGGCGGCGGCGCGGGCCTCGGTGATGGACGCGTGCAGGCCGGTCGACGAGTCCTGGGCGGCGCTGGCGCGCTCCTCCAGGTCGCTCGTCCAGCGGCGGGCCGACAGCGTGAGCTCCTCGAACACGGCCAGCAGCGGCTCCAGGCGCCGGGCCGACACGGCCTTGACGGCGCGCAGCTCGCGGGCCTCGGCCACCGACTCGCGCAGGGCGTCCAGGTCGCGCAGGCGGGCGTCGCGCACGCGGGCGGCGTAGGTGTCGCGCTCGGCCAGCTTGGCGGCCTCCAGCTTGGCCTCGGCCAGCTCCTCCGACACGCGGTGCGCCTGGCCGCGCAGCGGCCCCAGCTCGGACTGGATGGCCTCCTGCTTGGCCTTGGCGTCGTCGATGCCCTGCTGGCACTCGGCGATCTCGTGCTCGTAGGTCTCCACGTCGGGGCGGGCCGACGAGATGATGGCCTCGGCCTCCTCGCGCTGGCGCTGCACCGACTCCAGCTCGCGCGTGACGGCGGCCAGCTTCTCCTCGGCGCGGTCGGCCTGGGCGCGCGACGCCTCGGCCCCGCCGCGCAGCGACGCCAGCTTCTGCGACAGCTCCAGGCTGGCGGCCTGGGCCTTGCGCAGCGACTCCTCCGCCTCGGCGGCCTCGGCGCTCGCGCGCGCCGTCGCCTCCTGGGCGTCGGCCAGGTGCCCCCGCAGCTCCTCGACGCGGCGCACGCGGGCCAGCACGCCGCCCTCGCCCTCATCGACGGCCGTGCCCAGCGTCACCTTGCCGCTCGGCCACACCACCGACCCGTCGGCCACGGCGAACCGCAGGCCCAGCGCGTCGTCGGCGTGGGCGTCCAGCGCGTCGTCGAGGCACGCGCACACCACCACGTCGCCCAGGAGCGCCCGCACGGCGCGGGCCGCCGAGGGCGGGAAGGCCAGGCGCGAGATGAGCGGCGTGCCGGCGGCGTCGGCCGGGTAGGCGGCCGAGCGCGCCTCGGGCAGGCTGTCGGGCGAGGCGTCCTCGCGCAGCAGCAGCGCCACCTCGCCGTCCAGCTCGCTGGCGCGCAGCACCGACGCCACGGACGCGGCGCACACGGCGTCGTCCACGAGCAGCGTGGACACGTCGGGGCCCAGCAGCGCCTCCACCAGGGCCTCGTAGCCCTCCGAGGCGCGCACCACGTGGGCGAGCGGCTCGAGCGCCCCGGCCAGCTCGTCCTCGTGTTCCATGAGCCAGGCCCGGGCCGGGCCCGAGGCGGCCACGGAGGCGCGCTCCACCTCCTCGAGCGCCTGGATCTGCGCGGCCAGGCCGCGCTCGGCGTCGCGGGCCTCGTCTAGGGCGGCGCGGGTGGCCTCGCGGGCCTGGGTGCACGTGCCCACCAGCTTGCGCGCGGCCGACTCCTGCTCGTCGATGGCGGCGAGCGCCTCCTCGGCCGCGGCGGCCTCGGCGGCCAGCGACTCGGCGTCGGCCTGGGCGCGGGCCAGCGACAGCTCCAGCTCGGCGCTGTGGCCCTCGATGACCTTCACGTGGGCCAGGCCGTTGGTGAGGGCCTCCTGCGTCTCGGCGTGGCGCCGGCGCGCGACGGCCATGCGCTGCTCGAGGGCCTGGGCGTCCTTGGCCAGCGCCGACGACTCGCGCTCGAGCGACCCGCGGCGCACACCCAGGTCGCGGTAGGACTGGTCGAGCTCGGCCACGCGCCCGTCGGCGGCAGCGCGGCTGGCGGCCACCTCCGCGAGCGTCGACTCGGCCCCGCGCAGCTCGGACTCGGCCTGGGCGCGCTTGGCCTGGGCGGCCTCGATCTCCAGCTCGATCTCGCCGGCGCGCGCGGTGGCGGCGCGGCGTCGCTCGTGCATGACGAGCATGGCCGAGTCGAACCGCTCGACGGCCGCGGCGGCCTCGCGGTAGCGCCGCGACAGCTCGCCGGCGTCCACGCTGTCCACGCGCATGCGCTCCTGCAGCTCCTCGACGGCCTTCTCGGCGGCCTCGATGGCGCCGCGGCGCTCCTCCATGGCGGCGGCCAGGGCGGCCTCGCGCTCCTGCGAGCCGTCCCAGGCGCGCTGCAGCGTGCGCAGGTCGTCCACGGCCAGACGCAGCGTCACGTCGGCCAGCTCGCCGGCCAGCTCCTGGTAGGTGCGGGCCTTCTTGGCCTTGCGCGACAGCGGCCCCAGCTGGCGCTCCACCTCGGCCACCACGTCGCGGGCGCGGGCCAGGTGCTGGTCCATCGACGCCAGCTTGCGCTCGCTCTTGGCCTTGCGCTGCTTGTGCTTGAGCACGCCGGCGGCCTCCTCGATGAGAGCGCGGCGGTCCTCCGGGCGACTCTGCAGGATGGAGTCGAGCGAGCCCTGCGAGATGATGGAGTGGGTGCCGGTGCCCAGGCCCGAGTCGTGCAGGATGTCCAGCACGTCCATGCGGCGGGCCACGGCGCCGTTGATGAGGTACTCGCTCTCTCCGTTGCGGTACATGCGCCGGGTGATGGCCACCTCGTCGTAGTCGATGGGCAGCGTGCCGTCGGAGTTGTCGAGCACCAGGTCCACCTCGGCCAGGCCGGCGGCCTTGCGCGCCGAGGACCCGGCGAAGATGACGTCCTCCATGGCCTGTCCGCGCAGGTGCTTGGCATTGCGCTCGCCCAGCACCCACAGCACGGCGTCGGAGATGTTGGACGTGCCCGAGCCGTTGGGGCCCACCACGGCGGTGATGCCGGGCTCGAGGGCCATCGACGAGCGGTCGGCGAAGGACTTGAAGCCCTTCAGGACGAGTGACTTGAGGTACATGCGCGCCTAATCCTGCCTCTTCTTGGCGGCCTCGCGCTCGCTCTTCTTGCGGGCGCGCTCCTCGGCCTGGGCGGCCTTCTCCGCCGCCTTGGCCGCGGCCTTCTCCTCAGCCTTGGCGGCCTTCTCGGCGGCCCTCGCCGCCTTCTCGGCGGCCTTCTCCGCCGCCTTCTCGTCGCCGCCGCCCAGCCCGAAGAACTCGGACAGGCGCGCGAGCGTGGTCTTGGCGGCCTGGCTCTCGGCCTCCTTCTTCGTGCGGCCCGTGCCGCGGGCCAGCCCCTGGTCGCCGGCGTACACCTGCGCGACGAACGTGCGGTCGTGCGGCGGGCCCTGGGTCTCCACCAGCTTGTAGGTGGGCGTGATGCCGTCCTCCTGCAGCTTCTCCTGCAGGGCGCTCTTGGGGTTCTCGGGCTCGCTGGCCATGTCCAACGACATGCGCGGCACGAGCGTGCGCTCCACGAAGTCCACGGCCGCCTGCAGGCCGCCGTCTAGGTAGAGGGCCGCCACCACGGCCTCGTAGACGTTCTCGAGCGCGGAGTGCAGCCCGCGCTTGCCGGTGCCCGTCTCCGACGAGCCGAACACGATGACGTCGGCGAAGCCCAGCTGCGCGGCCACTTCGGCCAGCGACGCGCCCGACACGAGCGCCACCTTGATGCGGGTGAGGCCGCCCTCGTCCAGGTCGTGGAACCGGTGGAACGCCGTGGACGCCACGATGGCTCCCAGGATGGAGTCGCCCAGGAACTCCAGGCGCTCGTAGGAGAACTTCACCGACTTGCCCTCGGTGGCCGAGGGGTGGGTGATGGCCGAGAGCAGCACGCCCTCGTCGCGAAAGTCGTAGCCCAGGATCTCCTGGGCGCGGTTGAGCTTCGATCGCTGCTCGTCGGTGAGGGTCACGCCCGCTCACCCCCCTGCGCCACGGTGGCGGCGATGACGTCGGCCACGTGGGAGCGCACCGTGGTGGCCGCCACGGCGATGCCGTTGCGCACGGCCAGCTCGTTGGAGGACCCGTGGCCCACCACGCAGGCGCCCTTGACGCCCAGAAGCGGCGAGCCGCCGTAGGTGTCGGGGCTCACCTTGGCCTTGAGGGCCGCCAGGTCGCCCTTGACCAGCAGCGCGCCCAGCTTGCCCGACAGCGACCCCATGAGGGCGTCCTTGACGTAGGAGAACAGCACCTTCGACGTGCCCTCGATGGTCTTGAGGGCCACGTTGCCCGTGAAGCCGTCCGTCACGATGACGTCGAACTCGCCGGAGAGCAGGTCGCGCCCCTCGGCGTTGCCGGCGAAGCCGGGCAGCTCCTCGCGCAGCAGCGCGTTGGCCGCCTGGGCGGCCTCGGAGCCCTTCTCGTCCTCCTCGCCGATGTTGAGCAGGCCCACCCGCGGCTCGGCCACGCCCATGAGCTCGCGCATGTACGCGGCGCCCATCTGGGCGAACTGCAGCAGGTACTCCGGCTTGCAGTCGGCGTTGGCCCCCACGTCCAGAAGCAGCGTGGGCTTGGCGTAGGCGGGCAGCACCTGGGCGAGCGCCGGACGCTTGACCCCGCGGATGCGCCCCATGACCAGCGTGCCGGCCGCCAGGCACGCCCCGGTGGACCCGGCCGAGAAGAACCCCTGGGCGGCGCCGTCGCGCACGAGGCGGCAGCCCACCACGATGGAGGAGTCCTTCTTGCGGCGCACGGCGCTGGCGGGATGCTCGCCCATGGCGATGACCTCGGTGCACGGCTGGGCGACGGCGCGCTCGTGGGAGGCCGCGAAGGGCTCCACCACGTCGGCGGGGCCGCACAGGACCAGCGTGAGATCGGGATCGTCGGCCAGGGCGCGCGCGGCGCCGGCGAGGACGACCTCGGGGCCCGCGTCGCCGCCCACGGCGTCGACGGCGATGGTGACTTTGTCTGCCACGAAGAGCTCCTTCGGTTGGCTGCGCCGCGGCGGGGCCGGGACGCGTGGATGGGAGGGGTCGGGGCTTCGCCTACGCGCGGGCGTGCGCGCGTGCGCGATAACAGCCAAAAAGCCCCCTGGCCGCCCAGCGGTTGCTCGGCGTGCCAGGAGGCTTCGGGAACCTCACGGGAGGGCTGCTGCGAGCCTCCTCATGACGGCACCGCGCGCAGACGCTACTCGGTCTCGATGACCTCGCGGTCCTTGTAGAACCCGCAGCTGGGGCACACGCGGTGCGGCAGCTTGACCTCGCCGCACTGGGGGCACACGGAGCGGGAGGGCGCCGCGATCTTGTCGTTGGTGCTGCGGCGGGCGTGGGTGCGGGCGCGGCCGGTCTTGCGCTTGGGTACTGCCATGGTCGATTCTCCTTCATTATTTCGCGGGCGGGCGGTGCCAGCCCGCGCTTTGCTTCGCTAAACGCACGAAACGGTATTCTATCACCGCCGCAAGTCACCTGCAAGGGTGATCAGGCGGGTTTTTCCCGCGGGCGGCAGGCGGGACGCCGGCGCGCCGTGCGTGGGCTCGGCGTGGACCGAGCGCGCTCCCGATGCGCGGGGCCGGGCGCTCCCCTACTCCCCGAACTGCAGGCGGTAGTAGCGCGCGTAGGTGCCCCCGCGGGCCAGCAGCTCGTCGTGGGTGCCCTGCTCCACCACGCGCCCGCCCTCGACCACGGCGATGAGCTGGGCCGACCGGATGGTGGACAGCCGGTGCGCGATCATGAGCGTCGTGCGCCCGCGCGACAGCTCCGCCAGCGACGCCTGGATGGCGCGCTCGCTCTCGTTGTCCAGCGCGCTCGTGGCCTCGTCCAGGATGAGGATGCGCGGGTCGCGCAGGAACACGCGCGCGATGGCGATGCGCTGCTTCTGGCCGCCGGACAGGCGCGCGCCGCGCTCCCCCACCAGCGTGTCGTAGCCGTCGGGCAGGCTCTCCACGAAGTCGTGGATGTTGGCCTTGCGCGCGGCCTCGACGATCTCCTCGTCGGTGGCGTCGGGGCGCCCGTAGGCGATGTTCTCGCGCACGGTGCCCCCGAACAGGTACACGTCCTGCTGGACGATGCCGATGGCCTCGCGCAGCGACTCGAGCGTGACGTCGCGCACGTCGATGCCGTCGATCTCCACCGCGCCCCCGTCCACGTCGTAGAAGCGAGGCAGCAGCGAGCAGGTGGTGGTCTTTCCGCCGCCCGACGGCCCCACCAGCGCGCAGGTGGCGCCCGCGGGGATGTGCAGGTCGAGCCCGTCGAGCACCGGCGCCTCTCCGTCGTAGGAGAACCGCACGTCGCGGTAGCGCACGTCGCCGCACGCGCCGGCCTCGCCGCGGGCCGCCTCGGCCTGGGGCAGGGTGGGCGCCCCGGGGCGCGTGGCCACGTCGGGCCGCTCGGCCAGCACCTCCATGAAGCGGCGGAAGCCCGCGTATCCCTTCTGCAGCGTCTCGGTGAAGTTGATGAGCTGCTCCACCGGGGCGATGAAGATGCCGATGTAGAGGGCGTAGATGGCCAGGTCGGTGACGGCGAGCGTCCCCTGCGCCACGAAGTAGCCGCCGCCCACCACGCACACGGTGTACAGGACGCCCAGGAACAGCGAGCTCATGGCGTGGAACGCGCCCAGGAACCGGTAGGAGCGCTTCTTCGTGTCGAGGAAGGCCTCGTTGGCCCCGCGGAACTTCGCCCGCTCGGCGCCCTCGCCGCCGAACGACTTGACCACGCGGATGCCGCCGAGCGAGTCCTGGACCGCCGCGTTGATGCCGGCCATGCGCTCGCGGTTCTCGCGGAACACGGCGCGGCGCCGGTAGTTGAGCGCGAACGACAGGGCGGCCATGATGACGGTGGCGGCCAGCATGACGGCCGTGAGCGGCACGTTGATGAGGAACAGCAGCGCGAAGGAGCCCACGATCTTGAGCGTGCAGATGAACAGGTTCTCGGGGCCGTGGTGGGCCAGCTCGGAGATGTCGAACAGGTCGGTGGTGATCTTGGACATCATGGCGCCGGTGTTGTGCCGGTCGTAGTAGCTGAACGTCAGGCGCTGGTACTGCTCGAACAGGTCGCGGCGCATGTCCGCCTCCATGTAGGCGCCCATGATGTGCCCCCAGCAGGTGATGAACCACTGGCAGGCCGTGCGCGCCAGGTACAGCGCGGCGAACAGGAGCGCGATGAGGCCGAGCGTGCCCAGGATGACATCGGGCGGCTCGAGGAAGAACTCCTTGGTGAAGAAGCCCAGCAGCTGCGGAAACGCCAGATCGATGGCGGCCAGGACGGTGGCGCACAGCAGGTCGGCGACGAAGAGCCCGCGATAGGGGCGGTAGTAGCTGACGAAGCGGCGCAGCACCTGCCAGGCCGACACGGCGGCGTGGGGCTCGGTCGCGGCGCGCGAGGCCGCGTCGGAGGGGGTGGCGGATGACGTTGGTTCTCTCATGGGAATAGTATAAGCCCCGACGTCAACGCCGGCGCCCCAGCGCCCCGCGGCGGCGCCAGGCGCGCTGGGCCAGCTGCCACGCGCCGCGCCCGTACATGCCCACGCCGCCCCCAAACGGGAACGACACGGCCACCGCCACCGCGAACAGGGGCGCGGCTGCCCAGCCGAATATCTCGCAGCCCATGAGGAAGGCGGCGAGCGGGCAGCGGCTCATGGCCGCGAAGAACGCCACCAGGCCCACGGCCGCCGAGCAGCCGGGGTCGCCGCCCGTCATGACGGTGCAGGACGCGCCGAGCAGCGCGCCGATGGTGAAGGTGGGCATGATCTCGCCGCCCTTGAACCACAGGCCCAGGGCCAGTACCGTCACCAGGGCCTTCACGGCGAAGTCGAGGTCGGCCGACGTGCCGTCGAGCGCCCGGGCCAGCAGGTTGCCGCCCGTGCCGCCGAACTCCTGCCAGCCGAACGCCAGCGTGAGCCCCGCGATGAGCAGGCCGCCCACCACCACCCAGAAGTAGTAGCTCCTGCAGTAGCGCACCGTGTTGCGCTCGAGCCAGTCGATGGCCTTGATGAACAGGGTGCCCACCACGCCGCAGGCCACGCCGATGACGGCGCACTGCCCCACGAGGCGCCAGCTCATCGCGGGGATGGCCACGCGCGGGATGACGTCGCCTATCCCCACGGCACTCGCGATGAGGAAGGCCACGAAGCAGCCGAGCAGGAGGCTCGGCAGGTGCCGGGCGACGTTCTTCTTGAAGCGGGCCAGCTCCAGCACGAACATGGCCGAGCCCAGCGGGGCGAAGAACAGCGCGGAGAAGGCCGCGGCCATGCCGCAGGCGGCGGCGTAGCCCGTCATGGGCTCGCCCTCGTCGGCGCGGTGCACGGGCTTGAGCTTGAACGGCCGCGCCACCAGATCGCCCAGCGACGCGCCCATGTGGAGGGCACCGGCCTCCTTGCCCACCGACGCGCCGCCCAAGATGGACAGGCACGTGCCGATGAGGATGCCCGGGGCCAGCCAGGGCGACACCTCGCGGTCGGCGCGGATGAGGCCGACCACCTTGTGCGTGGTCATGTCGAGCGGCAGATGCCACGCCCGGTAGACGAGCAGCGATGCGACGCCGAGCAGCGGAAGCGCGAAGATGAGCGGCCAGCAGGCGAGGTAGGCATCGTAGGCCACGCCCACGCACAGGCACAGCACCACGGACGCGGCGGCGCCGACGACGCCGATGGCCACGGCGAACAGCGCATGGGCGACCACCTGCGCGCCGTTGATGCTCCTCATGGACGGACCCTCCCTCGATGGCGGACTGCTACCCGCCTACCTTAGGCTTGCCCCGCCCTGGGAGGGAGTGCCCGGGGCGAAGCGTTTCCGCGCCGGGGCCGGGGCTTTCCCCAGCCGTAAGCTAGCGCGTGGCGTGACAGGGGGTCACCTCAAATGTCACGCCACGCTACCCCCGGCTGAGCCTAGTTCTCGCCGCCCAGGTCGAGGTCCTTAAGGACGGCGAAGGGGTTGTCCGCGGCCGGCTCGTCGGGCGCGGGCTCGCAGTCGCAGGGCCCCTCGTTGAGGTTAGCCCCGCAGGTGGCGCACAGCCCCTGGCAGTCATCGCGGCACAGCGGCACGAGCGGCACCTCCAGCAGCACGGCAGCGGTGATGAGGGGCGCGAGGTCGATCTTGTTGTCATCGGGCAGGACGTCGAACTCGTCCTCGTCCATGTCCTCGGGCGCCTCGGCGTCGTCGCCGCCGATGAGGTAGTAGCCCTCGATCTCCCCGGTGACGGGCAGCTCGACGTCGTCGAGGCAGCGGGCGCACGACGTGTGGGCGTCGCCCTCGACCGTGCCGGTGACGAGGAACGCGTCGCCGGTGTTCGTCACGTCCACCGACCACGTGAGCGGCGCGGCGAACGTGTACAGGTCGGGACCGGCCTTGAGCACGCCGAGGTCGGCCTCTCCCTCGAAGTGGGCCATCTCGGCCGGGGAGAACAGCTCGTTGGGCAGGTGTATCTTGATGGGTTCCATGGCTTCCCCTCTCAGAAGGATCGTGGGTGGGCGCGGGGCGCCCCGGAAAAAAGCAGCCGGCCGCACGGGGCGGCCGGCATGGTGCTCGGGTGGATGTCGGCCGCGCCTAGCGGACGCTGATGGAGTTGGCGTTGAGGCGGTCGCGGCAGCGGCGGGCGTTGTTGAGCAGCGTGTCGAGGCTCTGCTCCACGTGCCCGAACACCTCGTCGGCGTAGTCCTCGGCACCGGCGCGGGTCTGGCGCTCCAGCTCGCGGGCGTCGGCCAGGATGGTGTCGGCCTGCTGCTGGGAGATGCGCACGATCTCCTGCTCGGAGGCGATGGTCATGGCCTGGGAGCGCGCGTCCTCGATCATGCGGTTGGCCTCGGCCTCGGCATCGTCGAGCAGGCTCTGGCGCTCGCGGACGATCTGGCGGGCCTGGGAGAACTCGCTCGGGAACGTGTCGCGGATCTCGTCCATGATCTCGAAGGCGGCGGCGATGTCCACCTGGCGCAGGTTGTTCTTGCCGAACACCGGCTTAGAGTCCTCCAGGAGGATGGAGAGCTCCTCCAGCAGTCCCAAGACTCCCGTTTCGTCCATGATCGTCCTTCCAGGCTGTTCGCGCCAAGGCGCGCTTTCGTCACAGGTGCATGCGGTCGCACGGCGCGTCCGCACAAAAGTCGTTCTATTCTACCACGGTCGAAGAAACACAGGATCCCCATGCACAAACCACGCACATTTCAGGATGATGACGGATGTTACAGTAAATTTGCGAAGTTAGCTGAACACTTTCCTCAAACCCAGGGATCGCCCCACACTTAGCTGGACATGTATCGTTAAGCATGAGAATGGCCCTCGCAGGCCAAGACACAGGCAAAGGAAATCAAGACCCGACTGCG
>JAAWAY010000136.1 GCA_022792415.1 Eggerthellaceae bacterium
GCCTACGCGCGCCTGGTGGGGCTCAACGCCTCCGAGGTGGGGCGGATCTACAAGGAGCAGGCCTACGCCTTCGAGGTGGGGCGCGTGCGCGACGACAGCCGCCCGCTCGAGCCGTCGGGCCGCTCGCAGCGCACGGGATCCCGCTCTGCGCGCGGCGAGCGTCCCCGCGAGGAGCGTGCGCCGCGCCAGAACGCCTTCGGGCGCACCCTGTACGATGACCGCACTGACGAACGCGGGCGCACCTACGCCACCGACCGCGTGCACCCCACGCGCCACGGCGCGGTGCCCACCACGCAGTACACCAACCTGTACGCGGCGCCCAAGGCGGTCCAGGAGCGCTCCAAGCTGCCCTTCATCATCGGCGGCGCCATCATCATCGTGCTGTTGGCCATCGTGCTGTTCCAGGCGAGCTGCAGCCGCGGCCCGGCGCAGCAGGACGTGCCCGACGTGCCCATCACGGGCCTGACCGACACGTCCAGCCAGACGACCGGCACCGCGACGGGGACGGCGTCGGGCGACGGATCCGATGCGTCCGGCACCGCGACGACCACGCCCGCGGCCGTCGCGCCCACCAGCGCCAAGTTCAGCTACCAGGTCAAGGACGGCCAGAAGGCCTACATCGAGGTGTACCTGGACGGCTCGAGCGGCGCCGACGTCGCCCAGAACGTCGACGGGCCGGCCACCAAGGACTACAACGTCACGGGCACGCTGCGCTTCGTCACGAGCAACCCCGACGGCGTCACGCTCACGCTCGACGGCCAGGAGGTGGAGCCGGTGGACACCCGTGGCAACGGCGTGTACACCTACACCGTGGACTTCCCGGCCATCCTGCAGGACTGGCAGGACGAGCATGCCCCGGCCACCGGCGACGACGCCGGATCGGACGCGGGCGACAGCGGGTCGACGACGGCCTCCTAGGCCGCGCCCGCGCACATCATCAGAACCGAGGAGAGGAGCCGACATGGCCAAGGAATCAAGCTTCGACGTCGTTTCGACCGTGGACATGCAGGAGGTGGACAACGCCTTCCAGCAGGCCAAGAAGGAGATCGCCCAGCGCTACGACCTGAAGGGCTCGGGCGCCGAGATCACGCTGGACAAGGCGCACCAGACCATCACGGTGTCCGCGCCCGCCGACTTCGTCGCCGGCCAGGTCATCGACGTGATCGGATCCAAGCTCATCAAGCGCGGCATCGACCTGGGCGCCGTCAAGTGGGGCGAGCCCCAGGCCGCCGCCGGGCAGTCCGTGCGCCGCGTGGCCACCGTCGTCGACGGCATCGACAAGGACACCGCCTCCAAGATCAACAAGGACATCAAGGCCACCAAGCTCAAGGTGAAGGTGCAGATCGAGGGCGACAAGCTGCGCGTGTCTAGCGCCTCGCGCGACACGCTGCAGGAGGTCATCTCCTTCCTCAAGGGGCAGGACTACGGCCAGCCCCTGCAGTACGTCAACTACCGCTAGGCACCGGCTTGGCTTCCCCCAACGACTGCGCCGCGCTCGCGGCGCCCGGGCGCGCGGTGTGCTTCGTCACGCTGGGCTGCGCCAAGAACGAGGTGGACACGGCCGCCATGGAGCGACGCGTGGCAGGGGCGGGCTACCGCCTGGAGGACGACCCCGAGCAGGCTGACGTCATCGTGGTGAACACCTGCTCGTTCATCCAGAGCGCCACCGAGGAGAGCATCGAGGCCGTGCTCGACGCCGCGGGGCTGCCGCGCGTGGAGGAGGGCTCGGCGTCGGTGGTGGTGGCCGGGTGCATGCCGGCCCGCTACGGCGACGAGCTGGCCGCCGAGCTCACCGAGGCCGCCGCCTTCGTCCCGTGCTCGCGCGAGGACGACATCGTGGCCGTCATCGACGGCGTGCTGGGCATCGCCCGAGAGGGCGCCCCGGCGCCGGCCTGCGACGCGGACGCGCGCGAGGTCGGGACGTTCGCCTACGTCAAGATATCCGACGGCTGCGACCGGTGGTGCTCGTACTGCGCCATCCCCCTCATCCGCGGACGCTACCGCAGCTTTGCCTACGAGGACATCCGCGCCGAGGTGGCACGCCTGGTGGGCGCCGGCGTGCGGGAGATCGACCTCATCGCCCAGGACACCGGGCGCTGGGGCGCCGACTTCGAGGAGCCGCGCTCGCTCGCGTGGCTGCTGTCCGCGCTCGCCGAGGAGTTCCCCTCCACGTTGCTGCGCGTGCTCTACCTGCAGCCCGAGGGCGTGACCGACGAGCTGCTCGAGGCGATGGCCGCGCACCCCAACGTGTGCCGCTACCTGGACATCCCCCTGCAGCATGTGGAGGAGCCCCTGCTGCGCGCCATGAACCGGCGCGGCTCGCGCGCGGCCTTCGAGGCGCTGTTCGACCGCATACGCGCCGCGCTGCCCGACGTCACGCTGCGCACCACCCTCATCGCGGGCTTCCCCGGCGAGACCGACGAGCAGTTCGAGGAGCTGCTCGACTTCGTGGTCGAGGCGCCCCTCGACTACGTGGGCGTGTTCGCCTACTCGCGCGAGGAGGGCACCGCCGCCCACGACCTGCCCGACCAGGTGGACGAGGACGAGAAGGCCGAGCGGGCCCAGCGCCTGCGCGACGCCGCCGACGCCGCCTGCGCCCCGCGCATCGCCGAGCGCATCGGGCGTGAGCTGGACGTGCTGGTGGAGGGCGCCGAGGAGGACGGCCAGCTGTTCGGGCGCGCCATGTGCCAGGCGCCCGAGGTGGACGGCGTGACGTACCTGGACGGCGGCCGTCCGGGCCAGGTGGTGCGCGCCCGCATCGTCGACACGCTCCTCTACGAGATGGAAGGCGAGGTCTAGCCCGTGTCCGCTCCCCGAGCCGCCGAGCGCCTGTGGACGCCGGCCAACGTCGTCACCGTCGTGCGCATCTGCCTGGTGCCCGCCTTCGTCGTGGCGCTCATCAGCCCCTGGCCCCAGTGGATGGGCCTCATCGACTTCTCCGACCACGCCAAGAGCCTGGTGGCCGCCGGAATCTTCATCGTCATCTCCTGCACCGACTGGCTGGACGGCTACCTGGCGCGCAGCCGCGGCGAGGTGACGGACTTCGGCAAGTTCATGGACCCGCTGGCGGACAAGATCCTGGTGGCCGCCGCGCTGCTGGCGCTGGTGGAGCTGCAGGCGCTGCCGTCGTGGCCGGTGCTCATCATCCTGGCCCGCGAGTTCATCGTGTCCGGCGTGCGCATGGTGGCGGCCAGCCGCGGCGAGGTCATCGCGGCCAGCTGGTACGGCAAGGCCAAGACGGTGTTCCAGATTATCGCCATCGTGCTGTTCCTGCTCAAGGACGGCCTGGAACTGCCCGACGCCGCGGCGGCGGCCCACAGCCCGCTGTACCTGACGGCCTGGGCGGTAATGATCGTCGCACTTGTCCTGACGGTGGTGTCGATGATGGACTACCTGTCCAAGGCGCGCCATCTGCTCGGCTTCGCGCCGAGGGGCGGATCCCGGCCGGCGGCCCCGGCGGCGGACGACCCTAATGAGGCGGCGGGGGAACCCGACGACCTCGCCGCGCGCGCGGTGAAAGCGCTTGACGCGGTGGGGCTCACCGTCGCGACGGCGGAGAGCCTCACCGGCGGCCTCATCGCGGGCGCCCTGACGGCGGTCCCGGGATCCTCCGCCGTCGTGCGCGGGGGAGTGGTCAGCTACGCGGCCGAGGCGAAGCGCGACGTCCTGGGCGTGAGCGCCGAGGCCATCGACGAGGACGGCGTGGTGAGCGAGCCCGTGGCGCGCCAGATGGCGCAGGGGGCCCGACGCGAGCTGGGCGCTGACGTGGCCGTGGCCGTCACCGGCATCGCCGGCCCGGGCGGCGCCGAGCCGGGACGCCCCGTGGGCACCGTGTGGATGGCCGTGGCCGACGCCGACGGGTCTGCCGCGCGGCGCTTCCAGTTCGAGGGGGATCGCGCCGCCGTGCGCGACCAGACCGTCGAGGCGGCCCTCGCCGCCCTGGCGCGTGTGGCCGGGGGAGAGGCGCCCTTCTGCTAGGCCGCGGCGCGCCGGCGCCGTGAGCCCGACCTGCGGTGGCGGGGACGTGGCCGGCGCCCGACCGGCAGCGGAGGGGCCGCCGACGCCTCGTTGCCTTCGCGCCGACGTCCCGTCGCCGGGGCGCCCATGCTCGTGCGGCGGGCGACTTCGCCGCGTTCCGCGATTTGCCCTTGACGTACAAACAGGTGTTCGTATAATAGACGAAGACCAACGCCGCGCGCGCCGCGGGTGTAGCTGAAGGAGTGGGAATGAACGAAGAAAAGTCCAAGATGCTCAAGCTCACGACGGACCAGATCGAGTCCAAGTTCGGCAAGGGCTCCATCATGACGCTGGGCGAGGGCGGGGCCGACCTCAACATCGGCGTCATCCCCACCGGGGCGCTCCCGCTCGACGCGGCGCTCGGCATCGGCGGCGTGCCGCGCGGGCGCATCATCGAGATCTACGGCCCCGAGTCCTCGGGCAAGACGACGCTCGCCCTGCAGATCCTCGCCGAGGCGCAGGCCATGGGCGGCATCGTGGCCTTCATCGACGCCGAGCATGCCCTCGACCCGGTCTACGCCGCGCGCATCGGCGTCGATATCGACGAGGTGCTCATCTCCCAGCCCGACAC
>JAAWAY010000137.1 GCA_022792415.1 Eggerthellaceae bacterium
GGTGATCTTGAACGCGGTGGCCTTGATGGCCTCGGCCACGGTGGTGAGGTCGGCGGACTGGGGCAGGTCGGCCAGCACGGCGCGCACGACGCCGGGGCCCGACACGCCCACGTTGACCACCTCGTCGGCCTCGCCCGAGCCGTGGAAGGCGCCCGCCATGAAGGGGTTGTCCTCCACGGCATTGCAGAACACCACGAGCTTGCCGGCGCCGATGCACTGGCGGTCGGCCGTGGCCTCAGCGGCCTTCTTGATGATGCCGGCCATCTTGAAGACGGCGTCCATGTTGATGCCGGCGCGCGTGGAGCCCACGTTCACCGAGGCGCACACGCGCTCGGTGGTGGCCAGGGCCTGCGGGATGGAGTCCATGAGCTTGTGGTCGGCGGCCGAGGCGCCCTTCTGCACGAGGGCCGAGAAGCCGCCGACGAAGTCGACGCCCACCTCGCGCCCGGCCCGGTCCATGGCCTGGGCGATGGGGGAGAGGTCCTGGGCCGCCACCGCGGCGCAGATCTCGGCGATGGGCGTGACGGAGATGCGCTTGTTGACGATGGGGATGCCGAACTCGCGCTCGAGCTGCTCGGCCGTGGGGACGAGGTGCTCGGCGGCCGACGTCATGCGGTCGTACACCTTGGCGGCCAGGCGGTCGACGTCGGTGTCGACGCAGCCGCGCAGGTTGATGCCCAGCGTGATGGTGCGGATGTCGAGGTTCTGGCGGTTGACCATGGCCAGGGTCTCGGCGATTTCTGCGGGGGTGATCTGCATGGGGGCTCCTCGTGTTCGGCGGCCTTCGCGGCAGATGCGGGCCGGGCGCTCAGCTTCGGGGCATAGGATAGCAAAGCCCGGTGCGCGGATCCCGATGACGCGGGCGGTTTTCGGCGGTATACTTCGCGTTGTCGTAATAGGTTGCGACAATCGACGCCAACGGGGAACGCGGCGCCGAGCAGAGGGGAGCGCGGCGCGCGTGGGGACGCGGGCCGCGGATCAGGGAGGCGTGCGTGTTCAACGCGTTGACGACAGGCTACCTGTTCCTGGGAGGCACCGGCGCCGGGCTGTGCGCGGCCCTGTCCGCCCTGGAGCTGGCCAACCCGCGCTGGCGGGCGCCCGGTGCGCCGGTGGGGCGCGTGGCGCGTCCCTTCGCGCTGCCCGGGGAGTTCTTCGCCCGCGCGTGGCCGGCGTGCCTGGTGATCCTGGCGGCGGCCGTGCTGTGCCTGGGCGCCGACCTGGGACGCCCCGATCGGCTGGCCAACCTGTTCACGAGCCCCGCGTTCACGCCGATGTCGGCGGGGGCGTGGGCCCTGGCCGCCGCGCTGGCCGTGGCAGGCGCGTTCTCCGCGACGTCGCTTCTGGACGGCTGGGAACCGCCGGGGCTGGGCGCGGCCCTCGTCGCCATGGCGGGCATCGCCGTGGGCGCGGTGACGGCGGCCTACACCGGCGTGCTGTTCGAGGCGCTCGCGTCGGTGGAGGCCTACCAGACGCCGCTCGTGCCGATCATGTTCACGCTCTCGTCGCTGTCATGCGGGCTGGCCTGCGTGTTCGTCATTCTGGTGTTCACCGAGTCGCGCCACGCCTACGTGGGCGCGCTCGCGCGGCTGGGCCGGGCCGACACCGTCCTGGTGGCGGCCGAGGTGGTGGCCGTGGCCGTCTACGCGCTGTGGCTGTGGTCGGGCGCCGGCACGCGCCTGGGGGCCGAGGCCCTAGTGGCGGGGGATTTGGCGCCGCTGTTCTGGGGTGGCCTGGTGCTGGCGGGGCTGGTGGCGCCGCTGGTGCTGGAGCGGTTCCTCACGTACGGTAACGCGCGCACGCAGCTGCTGTGGACGGCGGGGTGCCTGCTGGCGGGCGGCCTGTGCCTGCGGCTGTGCGCCGTGGGGCTGGCGGCCTTCGACGTGACGCAGATGCCGGCCCTCATGTACGGGCTGGTGGGGTGAGGGCGCGCGTTCGCGCCCGCAGGTAGAGGAAAGGACAGGTGGCCGCATGGCAATCTGGGGTACCCGACGAGGCGCCGACGCGCGGCGCCAGGGAGCGGTCCGCGTGGGCCGGGATGCGCCCTACGCCTTCAACGACAAGGAGGCCGAGATGCGCGCCGCCACGTCCTACGTGCCGCGCAAGTCGTCGCGCAACGGGGCCGTCATCTTCAACATCGCCGTGTTCGCCGTGGCCTGCCTGGTGGTGCTGGGCGTGGGCTGGGTGCTGGAGGGCCAGGTCAGCCTGGGGCTGATCATCCTGATGGTGGTGGTGGGCCTGCTGGCGCTGTCGTCCATCCACATCGCGCTGTCGTGGGAGAAGGTGGTGGTGCTGCGGTTCGGCAAGCTCGCCCGCGTGGTGGGCCCGGGCCTGTACCTGACCATTCCCATCATCGAGCACGGCACCATCCGCGTTGACCAGCGCGTCATCGCCACGCCGTTCTACGCCGAGAAGACGCTCACGGCCGATCTGGTGCCCGTGAACATCGACGCGGTGCTGTTCTGGGTGGTGTGGGACGCCGAGAAGGCCTGCACCGAGGTGGAGGACTACTACGCGGCCGTTTCGTTCCTGGCCCAGACGGCCATGCGCGAGGCGGTGGGCCGCTCCACCGTGGCCGAGGTGGCCCTGCGCCGCGACCAGCTGGACGCCGAGATCAAGGCCGACATCGAGAAGGAGGCCGCCGGCTGGGGCGTCGACATCATATCCGTGAAGGTGCGCGACATCGTCATCCCCGACGAGCTGGTGGACGTCATGTCGCTGGAGGCCCAGGCCGACCGCGAGAAGAACGCCCGCATGAGCGTGGCGTCGGTGGAGGCCGACCTGGCCGAGATGCTGGCCGAGGCGGCGCGCGCCTACGGCGACCCGGACGCCGCGCTGGCGCTGCGCACCATGCTCATGCAGTACGAGACGGTGAAGAAGTCCGGCAGCGCCGTGGTGACGGTGCCCACCGCCGTGAGCGACGGGTTCACCGAGGGACTGGGCAAGGCGGCGGGGCGCGGGTAGGCCTGCGTCGCGGCTCACGCCGTGCGTGGCACGCCCGCCTGCGGCGCCGCTCGTCCGCGTGGCGTGCCGGGCCGCCCCGCTGCAGGCGATCGTCGCGTCTGCTATGATGACCCCAACCCTCCGAGAAAGAAGCCGCCATGAGCGCACTCGAGTCCTTCGACATAGACCACAGCAGCGGGCTGCCCGTGTGGATCCAGGTGAAGAACCGCCTGGCCTACCTCATCGGGTCGGGCGTCTACGCGCCGGGCGACCGGCTGCCCACCGTGCGCGCGCTGGCCGTCGACCTGGACATCAGCTACAACACGGTCAACCGGGCCTACATGGACTTGGAGCGCGAGGGCTACATATCCACCCGCAAGGGGAGGGGCACGTTCGTGTCCGAGCGCAACGACGTGGGGGCGGCCCGGGCGGCCGACTCGCCCGTGGAGCTGCTCATCGATGACATGATCCGCGCCTGCGCCAGCTCGGGCCTGAACGACGATGACATCCTGGCCATGGTGGCCGCGCGCCTGGAGCACCGCAAGTACCTGGGATAGCCGTGCCCGTCGTCTGCCCCCGCGGCGTCGTGGGGTTCCGCGCCTCGCAGGTTGATTGTCGCAATGTCGTGCGATAAGATGTCCGCAACAACGAGGGCTGGGATGGCCGTCGCCGCCGAGGCGCGGCCGCGCATCCGCCCCTGAGGGGAAGTGGGGACATCATGGCTGACATCAACGAGGGCGCCGCGGGCGTCGACGCTGACCGCTGGGCCGTCCTGGCATCGGCCTGCGAGCTTCTGGCCCTGAGCCTGCGCTATCCGGACGAGGCGCTCCACGGCATCGTGGCGTCGGGGGAGTGGCAGGACGCAGCCGAGGAGATCTGGGGGGTGCTGGGCGCCCCGCTGGCCGAGGGATGGGCCGAGGGCGCGGCCGACACCGACTACCACGACATGCGCGCGGATGCGACGCGCCTGTTCGTGGGCGTGCCGGCGCCCGTCTGCAGCCCCAACGAGGGCTACTGGCGCGCCGAGGACGCGGGCGTGCAGCCGCTCATGTTCATCAACCCCCACAGCATGGAGGTCGAGCGCTTCTGCCGCGCGTGCGGCTTGGGGCAGCCCGAGGGCGTGAACGAGCCCCTCGACCACGTGGGCACCGAGCTGGAGCTGCTGGAGTACCTGGCGTCGCTGGCGGGCGGCATCGCCGCGCCCCTGGAGGGCGGCCCCGCGCTCGACGAGCTGCCGGGCGGCGGTCCCGCCCAGGCCTACGCGCAGTTCATGGCCGAGCACCTGGCCACGTTCGCCCCGCGCTTCGCCGAGCGGCTGGGCCAGGAGGCGCGCACGCCCTACTACCGCGCCCTGTCGCGTTTGCTGGCGGCCTTCCTGGGCAACGTCCTGCCCGCGGGCGCCTGATCGGACGGGCCGTGACCGCCGCCAACCCCGCCCTCGCCGCCGCGCTCGACCTGTACGCCGGCATCGAGGCCGACTACCAGCGCGCGCTCGAGGACACGGGCGTCGCCTTCGCGCCCCGCGATGACGAGCGGCGCGAGGCGCGCGAGCTCATGGCGGCCGTGGAGCAGGCCGGCGGGCGCGTGCGCAACGGCGGCGCGAGCGTGGCGTCGGGGTTCCTCAGCCCCGGGTGCGTCGCGTGCACGGGCGACTGCGTGAGCCGCAGCTTCGCGCTCACCAACAACTGCCATCGTGACTGCTACTTCTGCTTCAACCCCAACCAGGAGGAGTTTGCCTACTACTGCGAGCACCCCTTCCCCTGGCGCCGCCAGCTCGACGACCTTGCGGCCGAGGAGCCCGAGCCGGCCGCGGTGGCGCTCACCGGCGGCGAGCCGCTGCTCATGCCCGACGAGGCCGTGGCCTTCTTCGCGCGCGCCCGCGAGCTGTTCCCCCGGGCGCACCGGCGCCTGTACACGTCGGGCGACCTGCTCGACCGCGATCTGCTCGAGCGCCTGCGCGACGCCGGCATGGACGAGATCCGCTTCTCCGTCAAGCAGGACGACCCCGAGCCCCTGCTGGAGAAGGTGCTGGCCAACCTGGCGCTGGCTCGCGAGCTCATCGATTCGGTGGTGGTGGAGATGCCCGTCATCCCCGGCACCGAGGACTTCATGCGCCGTTTGCTCACGCGGCTCGACGAGATGGGCGTCGACGGCGTCAACCTGCTGGAGTTCACCTACCCTTTGTGGAACTGGCCCGTGTACGAGGCGCAGGGGCTCATGCTGCGCAACCCGCCGTTCCGCGTGGCCTTCGACTACACCTACGCGGGCACGCTGGCGGTGCAGGGCAGCGAGGAGGCCTGCCTGCGGCTCATGCTGTGGGCGCGCGAGCAGGGGCTTCGCCTGGGGCTGCACTACTGCTCGCTCGAGAACAAGCACCGCGCCCAGGTGCGCAACGCCAACGAGCCGCATCGCCACATCGATGCGCGCTACGCCTTCGACTACGACGACTTCTTCCTGAAGACGGGGCTGGCGTTCGGGCCCGACCGGGAGCCGGTGCGCGCGGCCCTGCGCGCGGCGGGGTGCCGCGACTTCCTAGAGGACGACGCCGCGGACTGCACGTCGTTCCACCCGCGGTGGCTGGCGGCGGCCGCGTCCGTGCGCCGCGCGTCGGGGGAGCCGGCGTGCCCGTGCGTGTCCTACAGCATCGTGGCGCCGGGCGACGGTGGTGCGCCCCGGCTGCGCGAGCTCAAGGTGGAGCGCGCGTGCGACGCCCCGCCCGTGGCCCTGCGCGACCGCACCGCCGAGGGCGACGCGGCGGCCCGCGCCCGCTGACACGCCCCGCCCATCTCTTCTAAGGCAGTACCTCGCTGCAGGGTGCGTGCGGCCCTTTCCTGTCGACGTTTCGTGATTCCGCGGATGCGGTAACTTTCGTGTCTCTGTGCCATAAGACAAACAGTGGATTACAGATACCTGAAAAGCACCTTGTAGATATGCATCAGATACCTCACGAATGCTAGACTAAGGGGGAGTGATGCGTTTCGAGTACGATCCGCGCAAGAGCGAGTCAAACAAGGAGAAACACGGCATCGACTTCGAGGAAGCCCAGGCGCTGTGGGAGGACGCCGATCGCCTCGAGATTCCGTGCGCTTTCAGGGCGAGGCCCGGTTTGCGGTGATCGGCCGGTATGCGGAGCGACACTGGACCGCGATCATCACCTACCGGCGAGGGGACACGAGGATCATCTCGGTGAGGCGTTCGCGCAAGAAGGAGGTCGACCTGTATGAGCAAGAAGATTAAGACTGAGGACTTCGACCGCGTCTTCGATGAGGGCGCCGAGGATATCGTCGAGTACCTGGATCTGGCGGCGGCGCGACGTCCCGGCCGCGATGAGGCCCGTCGGATCAACATCAACATGCCCCAGTGGCTCATCGACGCCCTCGACCAGGAGGCGCGCCACCTCGCTGTCAACCGTCAGGCGGTCATCAACATGTGGCTCGCGGAGAAGGCCGAGGAGCGTCTGGGCCGTCATTTCGCATAGGGCGTATCGTCAAGCTCCGACACCGGCCCCTGATCCTACGCGATCGTGCTGCCAAGCGCTTGCTCGGTGTCCTTTCTGGCGCGCCGTATCCAGGTTGCGAGAAGGTGTCGGCTCCCCCCCCCTCTATCCTCAAACTAGATAAAATCCTATTGTCACAATGACTTGCGACAATCGTACAAAGAGCGTACACTGACGCCAAGCGGCAGGGAGGGGCCAACCCTGCCCGGAGGCGCGGCGCTCATGCATGGCGCGCGCCGGAGGGAAAAAGAACGCTGGGGGCGTTCTTCATACTCGAGAAGGAGGAGGAATGACGGATTCCAAGACCCCGGTCGGGGCCATCTCCCGTAGAAGCTTTCTCAAGACCTCCGCAGCCGTGGCTGGCGTCGCGGCCGTGAGCGGAGGTGCCATGACGGCGCTCGCGCCCGACGCGCACGCCGCCGACGGCGCGGACGAGCACGAGGTCATCACGGTCTGCGGCTGCAACTGCCAGGGCAACTGCTCGCTCATCGCCACGGTGCGCGAGGGCCGCGTGGTCAACGTGCGCTCCAACGACGACCTGCCGTATCCCGCGTACGAGCGCGTCTGCAACCGCGGCTTCGCCCACCCGCAGCGCCTGTACGACTTCAGCCGCATCACCTATCCCATGAAGCGCAAGACCTGGAGCCTCCAGGAGCCGCACGTGGAGAACCGCGGCAACGACGAGTGGGAGCGCATCTCCTGGGATGAGGCGGCCAACCTCATCGCGGAGGCCATGCAGTACAACATCGACAACTACGGCGAGAAGTCCAACTGCCTGCTCGCCTCCGCCGGCAACCCCTTCGCGGTGTTCGGCGGCTCGTCGGTGGGCACGTCGTTCGGCAGCCTGTTCGGCATGACCAAGTTCGACGTGTGCCTGGACTACGGCGACCTGCACGGCCTGGGCAACGTGACCGGCGCCGGCTGGGACTTCAACCAGCGCAACATGGCCGGTGACTACCGCTTCGCCAAGACGCTGCTCATCTGGGACTCCAACCCGCCCAACTCCCAGCCCCACAGCTGGCACTTCTGCATCGAGGCCAAGGAGGCCGGCGCCAACCTGGTGGTCATCGACCCCACCTATACCATCGCGGCGCGCCAGGCCACGAAGTGGGTGCCCATCAAGCCCGGCACCGACCCCGCGCTCGCCATGGCCATGGTGAACGTCATCCTGGACCAGGGCTGGACCGACGATGACTTCCTGATCAACAAGACCTGCGCCCCGCTGCTCGTCCGCGAGGACAACGGGCAGTTCCTCCGCAGCACCGACTTCGGCGAGGAGGGCCCCATCAAGCTGCCCGAGTACCCGTTCGGCGGCTCGCTGGTGCTGGCCGCCTCCAAGGCAGGCAACGTCCCCTCCGATGAGGACACGGCCGTCTACGTCGTCTGGGACGCCGACGCCAACGCGTCCGGCGGCCTGAACGACGTGGCCAACCCCGCCATCGAGGGCACGTACGAGGTCAACGGCGTCAAGGTGACCACGGCCTACACCATGCTCAAGGAGCACATGGCCCAGTACACCCCTGAGTGGGCGGAGAAGATGACCGACGTCCCGGCTGACACCATCGTCGAGCTGGCCCGCATGTACGCCCAGGACACCCCGTCGACCATCTACGCCGGCTACCACCTGTACGACAACTGCGCCGAGCTCGGCCACACGTGGGGTATCCTCGCCTCGCTCACGGGCAACATCGGCAAGCGCGGCGCCAGCGTCGGCCACCTCGGCAAGAACAAGCCCAACCTGAACCAGGCGGGCAACCTGTTCCCCGCCGGCTTCGCGAAGTACAGCGACGACGTGCCGTGGCTCATGGTCAAGGACATCCTGGAGACCGGCCAGTACAAGGGCAAGGACTTCCACATCCGCCTGCTGTACAACATCTGCGCCAACCCCGTGGGCAGCTACGGCAACCAGAAGTACATCATCGAGGAGATCCTCCCGAAGATCAACTGCATCGTGACGGCCGACATGGAGTACTCCGACACGAGCCCGTACAGCGACTTCCTCCTGCCGGCCTGCCACTACTTCGAGACCGACTGGATCCAGGGCGCGTCGCACACGCCGTTCCTGTACATGGCCAACAAGGCCGTGGAGCCCATCGGCGAGGCGAAGTCCGACCTCAACATCTTCCGCGCCATCGCCAAGGTGCTCGATGACCCCGCCGCCAACGCGTTCTACGCCAAGAGCGACGAGGAGATGATGCGCGCCGTCGTCGACACCAAGGCCTCCGAGGCGCTGGGCATCACCTTCGACAAGCTCAAGGAGAAGGGCGTCCTGGCCGACAAGGACGAGAACTGGATCCACTGGGAGGACCAGAAGTGGTCCACGCTGTCCGGCCGTCTGGAGTTCTACGTCGAGAACCCGGGCGCGCGCATCAACATCGGCAAGCCCATCAACAAGGCCGACTACCGCCTGCCCGTCTACCGCAACCCCTCCGAGGCCTACGACGGCTCCGAGCAGCAGAAGAAGTACCCGCTGTACCACTACTGCGAGCGCACGCGCTGGCACCTGCACACGCAGTACAACCACGTGCCGTGGCTCCGCGAGCTCGACCCCGAGCCCTACCTGCGCATGAACCCGGTGGACGCCGAGGCGCGCGGCATCGCCGAGGGCGACTACGTGGAGGCCTACAACGACCGCGGCCATTGCGTCTGCCGCGTCAAGTTCGACATGGGCGTGCGCCCCGGCATGGTCTCCTCCCCGAAGGGCTGGCCGCGCGAGTTCTACGTGGCGGGCAGCTACCAGGAGCTGACCAACGACTACGTCAACACGTTCCATCAGAACACCTCGTTCGATGACACGCTCGTTGAGGTGCGCAAGTACGAGGGAGAGGTGAAGTAGGATGACTCATTACGGAATGGTGATCGACACCGAGAAGTGCATCGGGTGCCACGTGTGCGCGCTCGCGTGCAAGGTGGAGAACAACCTCCCCAACGACGTGTGGTGGAACCGCGTCCTCACGGACAACGGCGGGGAGATGGGCTTCGACATGGTGGGCGGCTCGTACCCCGACAACCTGAAGTTCGGCTACATCCCCGTGTCCTGCCAGCACTGCGAGAACCCGGCCTGCGTCAAGGTGTGCCCGGTCGGCGCCACCTACCAGGATCCCGAGACGGGCGTCGTGCGCCAGGACTACGAGAAGTGCATCGGCTGCCGCATGTGCATGTCGGCGTGCCCCTACACCGGCGTCCGCTCCTTCAACTGGGAGGAGCCCGAGTACCACATGGACTACGCCGTGGGCGGCAAGGACGTCCCGGAGCACCAGAAGCACGTCGTGGAGAAGTGCACGTTCTGCTATCACCGCACATCCCAGGGCGTCGAGCCCGCGTGCATGCACCTGTGCGTCGGTCGCGCCCGCTTCTGGGGTGACCTGGACGATCCCGAGTCCGAGGTGAGCCAGCTCATCCAGAAGCGCAACTACAAGCAGCTGCTCGACGACCGGGGCACCAAGCCCTCCGTCTACTACCTCGTCTAGGAAGGGGACTGACA
>JAAWAY010000008.1 GCA_022792415.1 Eggerthellaceae bacterium
CGCCGTCACCGCCAGCGGCATCACGCTGGACGAGGACGCCCACACCGCCAGCGGCGACAAGGGCGAGATCGACCTGACCCCGCGTGAGTTCGAGCTGCTCGCGTCGCTCATGAAGAGCGCCGGCAAGGTGGTGTCCCGCGAGGACCTGCTGCGCGACGCCTGGGGCTGGGAGTACCTCACCGAGACGAAGACGGTGGACACCCACATCAAGCGTCTGCGCGACAAGATCCAGTCCGCCGGCTACGACCCGGCCCTCGTGGAGACGGTGCGCGGCTACGGCTACCGCTTCAAGGCGTAACCCGCGGCCTACCCGCCCGCCAGTGAACCGCCGAGCGCCCCGCATCACGCGGGGCGCTTTTTTGTGCGGGGCGGGATCGTCGATGCGCGAAAGGCGGAATGTGGCAGGCGCCTCGCCTATTACCCCTTCTTCGCGCGCCAGGCGTCCCACGCAGCCTCGCGGGCCTCGTCGGTGATGGGCGCCTTGCACAGCGGGCACGTCTCCAAATCGATGAGCGTCGGCTTGCCGCACGCGGGGCACGTCACCATCTTGGGACGGCAGTTGTCGCAGGTGGGCAGACAGATATAGCAATCAGGCATGACAACTCCTCGTACAACGCAACAGCGTCCCTCGCGACGCCGCGGGCGCGCCGCCCCGCACGGCGGGACGCCCCTGACAACAGGCAAGCCGACCCGGGCCCGACACGTCGCCGAACCCGGGCCCGCCCCTTACAGCACCTCCGCCCGCGACACGAGAGGCGGCAGGATGGCCGTGAACACCAGCAGCAGCACGATGGTCAGCGGGATGCCGAACTTCAGCACGTCGAATATCGTGTAGTGGCCGCGCTGGTAGGTGATGAGGTACAGCGCGTCGATGGCCGGGATGAGGAACGTGATCTGCGCCCAGATGGACATCGTCATGATCACGCACAGCGGGTCGATGCCCGTGTTGACGGCCAGCGTCACCATGGCCGGCGTCAGCATGACCACGATGGGCGGCCCGTTGGGCACGAAGGCGCGCAGCACCGCGATGACCACGCCCATCATGAGCAGGATGGCGAAGGGGTGCCAGCTGTAGGCCCCGCCCAGAAGCGAGTTGGCCACCCAGTCGATGGCGCCCGTCGACAGCAGCGACGAGGCCAGCGCCATGAGGCAGCCCAGCATGATGACCAGGTCCCACGGCACCTCGGTGGTGTAGTCCTCCCAGGTGAGCAGGTCCATGGCCGGGATGAACATGAGGATCATGCCCACCATGGCCACCATGGTGGAGTCGAGCCCCGACACGTAGCTGGTGAGGATCCACAGCACGAACATGGCCGTGACCAGGATGATGGTCTTCCACTCGCGCGGCGCCAGCGGGCCCAGGTCGCCGCAGGCGGCGCGCAGGGCGTCCATCTCGCGGGGCGTGAGCGGCGCGGGCTTGAACGTGACGCACAGCGCCACCCAGCCGGCCAGCACCGAGATGACGGCGATGGGCACGCCCACCACCATCCACTGGAAGAACGAGATCTCCATGCCGTTGGTCTGGGTGAGCAGCTCGAGCATCGTGAAGTTGGACGACGACCCGATGGGCGTGGCGATGCCGCCGGCCAGCGAGCCGATGGGCACGCCGATCATGACGCACTTCATGAAGGGCTTGTCGAACTTCAGTCCGAGGTTGGGGTTCTCGAACACGGCCAGCACCACCGCCGAGAACAGCGCGCAGGCGGCCAGGTCGCTCATCACCGTGGATATGATGGCGGAGGCCACCATGTAGGCCAGGACGATCTTGCGGCTCGACCCCTTGAACCACTTGAGCAGAAGCCGCATAAGGCGCTGGGGCAGATCGGACTTCTTCACCATGGCCGCGATGGCGAACGCGGCCAGCAGGAAGAAGAACACCGAGCTGATGAAGTCCTTGATCGTGGCGGACAGGGAGCTGGATACCCCCAGCACGGGCAGCAGAACCATGACGCACAGTCCCGCGATGGGCTTGGGAACGACGTTGCCGATCCACAGCAGAATGTTGAACATCGTGAGGCCGAGCGCGAGCATGCCGCTGCGGTCGAGCCCCTCGGGAAGCGGAGCCAGTGCGAACACGACGAGCAGCGCGATCGCGCCGACGCCGAAACCAACCCTCTTTGCTAAGCAGTTCATGTGATATCCCCCTTGCTGCTTAACCCTTCGGACATAACAGTTGGCGAGCTAATATTCCCAAACCCTCGGCCTCACCCCCGCTCCGCGACGAGCAATTCCGCCAAGCGGCTGACGGAACCAGCGGCGTCAATGGTCATGACCGCGTCGATGATGGCCTGGGCGCGCTCGGGCGAGACCGTCTGCGACACCAGCCCGCGGAACTTGGCCACCACGTCCTCGGGCAGGTCCTCAAACCGCAGGCCCGCCGCCCTCTCCGCCAAAACCGCTGCCTTGCTCATGACACGCCCTCCCCTTCTCTTCTCGTGCCGCCCGCGAGCAGCACGACCATGGCCAGCGCCACCAGGGCGGAGCACGCCAGAAACATCACGGCGACCCCGAACTGCTGGAGCACGACCCCTGCCGCCATGGGGCCGACCCCCATGCCGATGTCCGTGCCGATGTAGAACGTGTTGGATGCGCGGCCGAGCTCGTGGGGAGCCACCCCGCGCACCGACTCCGCCTGCAGGGCCGAGAGCGCCGACCCCTGCCCCGCGCCCATGAGCGCGCCGGCCAGCACCACGGCCAGCGCCGATCCCATGAGGGCCAGCGCCACGGTGGCCGCCAGCTCGATGAGCAGGCTGGGCACCAGGACGAAGCGCGTGCCCCGCTGGTCGGTGAGGCGCCCGGCCGTCGGCTTGGACACCAGCGCGACGAGGGCGTAGACGGCGAAGTAGAGCGACACCCCCTCGATGCCGCGCATCTCCCCGACGGTGAGCAGCAGCGTCACGGCCACGCCGTGGGGGATGATGGACAGGCAGACGATGAGGGCGACGCGGAGGTTGGGCAGGTAGACGAACTTGCTGATCCAGCCGAGGCGCGAGGCGGGCCGGACGGAGGCGGGGGCGTCAGCTGTCGCCTGGGCGTTGGCCGCCGCGCCGTGCGGCTCCTTGAACGCGCAGATGACAACCAGCCCCACCGCCAGGAGGACGCCGGCCACGAGAAAGCTCGTCGCATAGCCCCAGCGCCCGATGAGCACCGATCCCAGCAGGGGGCCCAGCGCCATGGAGGCCGTCTGGGCGAGGCTGGCCCAGCCCACGGCGCGCCCGATGAAGCGCTGCGGCACGGACAGCGAGACGAGGGATATGAGGACGGCCGACTTGAAGGCGAAGGCGAAGCCCTGCACCACGCGCCACGCGGCTACGGGCGCGACGGTCGACGAGAAGGCGCAGCCAAAGCACGCCGCGCCGAAGAGCACGGCTGACACCAGCAGGAACGTCTTCTTGTCCACCTTGTCGGCCAGCCAGCCCGTGATGGGCCGAGCCACGAGGGCCATGAGGGCCACGAGGCCGGCCAGCACACCCCCCACCGCGACGGACGCGCCCAGCGACACGGCGAACCCGGATACCACGGGGTTCGTCAGGTAGGCGCCCATCTGGAACGTCACCTCGATGACGATGAGCTGGATGAACCGCTCGTTCCAGAGGCGCTCCCCCTGTGGCGGCCGGGGCTCGTTCATCGCGGCGTGGGGCTTCGAGGCCTGACCCGCGCCTAGTTCTTGGGCGCAGCGGGGGCGCTCGGCGCGCCCGGGGCCTTGGGGGCGCCGGGGGTCGCCGGAGCGGGCGCAGCGGGGGCGCCGGGGGCCGGGGCGGCCGCCAGGTCGGTGCCGCACTCGGAGCACACGGTGGCGCCGGCGATGTTCATCTCACCGCAGTGCGGGCACTTGATGCGGTCCTCGGGCAGCTCGGCGCCGCACTTGACACACTTCTCGGCCACGGCGGGGTTGATCATGCCGCACTCGGGGCAGGTCTTGGGGGTGGAGGCGGCTGCAGGTCTAAAACACATGATGGTCTTCTTTCTCTCGGGGATGGCATCTGCCCGGCCAGGGCGCTCGGCGCACGATATGCGGCGTCTGGCCGCGCAGATGCCATAGCCCACGGGCCCGGGGAAGTGCTCCCCGGGCCCGCCCAGGCGGTTTACGGAATCAGCAGCGACGTGCGACGGTCACGGGTGGCCATCTCGGCAGCGAGCTCCTCGACGGGGCCGTACTCGATGGCGCTGGCAAGGCAGTGCAGCACGCAGGTGGGCTGCTCGCCCGCCGCGACGCGGTCCTTGCACAGGTCGCAGTACGTGGTGATCACGGGGTAGTAGGTGTGCTCCCACTTGCCCTCTTCCATGAGCTCCCACGGGCCGTTGACCAGCATGTGGATGCCGTACTGGCCGATGGGGTAGTCATGCTCGTTCTTGCACGCGATTTCGCAGGTATGACAACCAGTGCACCAGTAGTTGTCGATAAGCAGACCGTATTTCTGAGTCATTGGTTTCTCGCCTCCTTTACTCGACCACGAGGTCCTTGAGGAACTCATCGTTCTTGATGGAACCGGGGTAGTTCTGCTGGCTCTTGAGGTTCTGAGGCGCGACTTCCTTCAGCGGCGGCTCATCGGCCTTGACGATGCGGCAGCACAGGGCCTTCATCGGGGCGCCGAAGCCGTAGTGGCCGATGACGTCGTTGGGCACGAGCGTGTTGATGTTGGACTTCCACACGCCGCCGATGCTCGGCTCATTCATGTCCATCTCGGGGTACCACCAGCCGTGGTCGGCCATGACGACGTTGGGCTTGACGATCGGGGTCACCTTGGCCTTCTCGTAGCAGTAGCCCCACGGGTTCTCGATCTTCACCCAGTCGCCCTCGGCGATGCCGAGCTCCTCGGCCAGCTGGGGGTTCATCTGCACGTACGGGTACTCCTTGATCTCGCGCAGCATCTTGGACTGGCGATGCTCGGAGTGGAAGGAGGCCCAGTTGCGGGCGCCCGTGGTCAGGCAGATCGGGTAGTCCTTCTTCCAATCGGGGTGCTCGGCGGTGTACTCGCGCATGAACTTGTTGGCGTCGGAGTCATGCAGCGGGTCGTCCGCGGTGGTGTCCTCCCAGTAGGGGCTGAACACCGGCTCCTCGTAGTAGGGCAGCGGATCGCCGTCGCACGCGGCGAACATGAGGCTCATGAGCTCGATCTTGCCGGTGGTGGTGTTGAAGCCGGGCTGGCCGTCGTTGCGCAGCATACCGCGCTCGTACTTGAGGTACTCCGTCTTGCGGGACACCTGCACGTGCTCCTTGAGGTACTCCCAGTCGTGGTTGAAGCCGACCACCTTGGTGAGGTCCTCGGTGATGTACTCCTCGATGGAGGACACCTTGGACTCGCCGTCGATGTAGAAGTTGTCGTGGAACTCGGGGCGCTGGGCCAGGTCGTGGATGATCTCGAACTCCGACTTGCACTCACCGATGGGCTCGATGACCTTGACCATGCCCTTGACGGGGCCGGGGTGCTCGCCCATGAGCTGGGTGATGTAGCCGTCATGCTCGAGCCACGTGGCCAGCGGGAGGAACAGGTCGCAGCACGACGCGATGGTGGGGTTCATGAAGATGTCCTGGGCCACCACGAAGTCCATGCGCTTGAGGGCCGCGTGCCAACGCTGCGGGGCCGCCGTGGTGGTCGGGGACACCGGGTTGGTGTGCAGGATCCAGCAGAAGCGCACCGGGTAGGGCTCGTCGGTCTCCAGCGTGTCGATGAACACGTCGGGGACGGCCTTGCCCAGCAGCAGCTGGTAGATCTTGAAGCGCGCCAGGCCGATGGTGGAGTCGCGCTGCTCCTGGGTCACCGGGTTGGGCGGGATGATCTCGCGCTTCTGGTTGGCCGAGGAGTCCTCGCCGTTGCCGTCGTACTTGTTGCCGCCGAAGTCCAGCGTGATGTTCCAGCCGATGTTGGTGCCGCCGGGGATGTCCAGGTTGCCGGTGATGGCAGCCAGGGCGTACAGGCAGTGCACGGACTGCACGCCGTTGGGGTTCTGGTCGTTGGCCAGGCCCATGTTGAGGCCCCAGGGCTTCTCGGCCAGGCAGTGCGCCACGTCGCGGATCATCTGCTCGGGCACCTCGGTCACCTTGGCAGCCCACTCCACGGAGTACTCGTTGACGCGCTCCTTGAACTCATCGAAGCCGTAGCACCACTTCTCCACGAAGTCGTGGTCGTAGAGGTCCTCGTTGATGATGACGTTGAGCAGGCCGAACGCCAGCGCCGTGTCGGTGTTGGGGCGTAGCTGCATGTGGTAGATGGCGCGGGTGGACAGCCAGTTGACGCGCGGGTCCACGTTGATGAGCTTGGTGCCGCGCTTGAGCAGCTCGATGATGGAGTGGCCCCAGGTGCCGTCGGGGTTGGAGCGCAGCGAGTCGCGGCCCCAGTTGAGCAGGTACTTGGGCTGCACCCACTCGGGGTCGTCGTAGCGGCCCGGCAGGCCGTTGGCGAAGTCGTACTCGATGTAGCCGGCGCCGCCGATCATGGAGCACACGGTGTCGCGCGGGGCCATGCACGAGAAGCCGGTCTGCGTGTAGCACTGGTTGGTGGTGACGCAGATGCGGGCGGAGGTGTTGGTCATGTAGCGGCCAGCCTCACGGCCGGTGCCGGTGAGCACCGTCAGGGCGTTGGGGCCGTACTTCTCCTTGACCTCGGCGATCTTCTCGGAGATCTTGTCGTAGGCCCAGTCCCAGGTGACGACCTTCCAGGCGTCGGCCTTGCCGCGGTCCTTGGGATCGCGGTACATGGGGTGCACGATGCGGTCGGGGTGGTAGACGAGGTCAAGGACACGCAGGCAGCGCACGCACAGGCGGCCCTGGGTGATGACGTCGTCGGGGTCGCCCTCGACCTTGGTCACCACGCCGTCCTTCACGAACGCGCGGATGCCGCAGCCCACGCCGTGGCAGCCCGGGGGCGACCAGGGGGACGTACGGTGAATCTCGGTGCCATCCTCAAGGAATGTCACCCGTGGCTTCGCATCTTCTTTGACGAATGTCGCCATGCGATACCCTCCTCTTTCTCTCTTTACGCGTTATCTGTTTGGATTTCGCGGATCCGCTTGAGCGGAAGGGCCGTGCGGCCTCGGCATGTACGCGCCGGGGAACGGCCTTCGCAAAATCACCCCCTCTCTCGCGCTTTACCCCTCAGAGAATGAAGCCGACGGACCGCCTTTCGCAGGCGCGTCCGAGCCAGGGGCGCATGCCCCGAAAAATGTGCTTCTATCTGGTAAAACCCCGCATCCAGATCGTCGGCTACCCGACTATAACAAGGATGTTCGGCATAGCTGAAATAGCGATCGGGAGCCCTTCCGACAGGGTTGAGAATTCGCCGTTCCCGCCTTCGCATAGCCACTATTCCCGACGCGCATAGACGGTGCGTGGGCGTGGCAGGGCGCGTGACATTTGATGCGACCCTCTGTCACGTGCCCTGTGCACGTCGGCCCGAGCGAAATGCAGCTTTTGCGGGGTTTGACGACGCTAGAACCGCCCAGCGCGCGCCGCTTTCACTCATTTCGCCCCTGCGCGAGGAAAGCGAGCTCTCGCGACCTGGTGATATGCGAATCACGAGGCGACGCAAGGCCAAGCTGGCGTCGTCAAACCCCGCAAAAGCTGCATCTCGCGCCCGATGACGTGCTCGCAAGGGCCTGCTCCCCTAGGAGAACGACGGCAGGTGCATGGCCCACCACACGAGGGCCATGCCCACGAGCGCCAGCGCGCAGCCGACCATCCGCAGAAACGGGAAGCGCTGCTCGCCGGCCGTGACGAACATGGTGGGCTGCACGGGGTTGACGAACACCTCGTAGGTCTTGCCGCCCACGAAGGGCACGGCCAGACGGCCCGCCGGCAAGAACAGGTGGAAGAACAGGTTGGCGCTCTTGCCCTGGTATCGCTTGCCCTCGAACTCGTAGCGAAACTCCGGCACCGCCAGCACGAAGAACCCGCTCGCCTTGGTGGACTGCGTGGGGTCGTCCGCGGCCTTGGCCACGTACTCACCCGGAACCCCCACGCGGCAGCGGTCGGTGCGCATGGACACCACCACGTCCAGGAACAGCACGGCGCACCCCGCCAAAAGGACGAGGACCGAGAAGATGAAGATGAGGTTGTTCAGCATGGTCATGCCTCCTCGAGGCTCGGCGGGAGCCCCCTGCGGGCCCCCGAGGCGAGAAATGCCCGCGGCGCAGCGAGGCCGGGGCGGCAGAGCGCCTAGGCGGCGGTTCCCCCCTGCTCCCTGTAGGCGTCGATGTACCTCAGGCATTCCTTGTAGCGGCGGTTGCCGCGGGCGTAGCCCATCCAGAAGTGGACGCTTACGAACGCGTCCAGCATGAGGACGGCCAGCGTGATGTTGTCGGCCAGCTGGGCGGCGTCGCCGAACGCCCCCAGGCGCACGAGGGTCTGCTCGACGATGATGAGCAGGACGAACCCCGCGAGGGTCGCCAGACCCAGCCGCAGGCTGCGGCGCGAGCGCTCCTGGTTGAAGTCCGCCTCCGAGCGCAGCTCGCGGATCATCTTGTTGGCATGCGAGACCGAGATCTTCTTTGCCATGGGGCACCCCTTTCGAAGGGCGTCGAAGCACCGGGGCGCGGGACGCCTGCCCGCGCGACCCCGGTGCGCAGGAGGGGGGGGGCGACCAGGCGCTCCCCTCCCCTCTCAGCGCGTGTGCCTGCTGACGCGCGACATGCCAGCGAGGCTCAGGACTCAAGCGGGAAGGCTAGTTGTCCTCCATGGTCTCTTCCATGGTGCGATCGATGGCCTCCTCGTTCTTGACGGCCGCGTTGATCTTGGCCTCGTCGGCCTTGTGGCGCTTGTCGAGGTCAGCGTTGATGACGGCCATCTGCTTGGCATCGAGACGGTGCATGAAGAAGAACAGCACGAACGCGATGATCAGCGTGATGGCGGGCACCATGAACGTCAGGAAGGCGATGCCGGTGACCATCTCAGGCGGCGCGACAGTGATCTCCTTGCTGTAGCCGATGGCAGCCAGGCCGAAGCCCACGAGGGCGCCCTGCAGGATCTTGCCGATGTTGGGGCACCACTGGATCGTGCCCATGATGAACGCCTTGGAGGTCTTGCCCTTCTTCCACTCCTGGTAGGCGATGGCGTTGGACATGCAGGAGAACTCGACGGCCATCATCATGTTGGTGCCGAAGAAGCTGAGGCACACACAGATGATGAACGGCCAGTAGCTGGAGGCCACGAAGAAGCCGGCGGCCATGGCGATGGCGGCGATGGCGGTGCCCAGCAGGTAGGTCCAGCGGTTGCCGATGACCTTGGCGCAGGCCTCGCCGGCGAACGTGGCGATGAGGCCGCAGATGTTAGCGGCGGTCAGCATGCCGGCGTACAGCGTGTTGTCGTTGTAGACCACGGTGCAGAAGTAGATGGCCATGCCGTTGAGCACCATGGTGCACACCGCGCGGGCCACCTCGCCGATCCACAGGCCGAGGGCCGGGACGTTGGTGACGAAGAACTTGAGCGACTCGATGACAGAGACCTTGTCGGTGAGGCCGGTCTGGATCTCCTGGAACTTCTCGCCCTTCTTCTTGGCAGCGGCCTTGGCCTGGCAGTACTCCTCGGTCGGGTCCTTGCCCTTGAACAGCATGAACAGGCCGACGAAGGCAGCCACGAAGATGATGCCCCAGATGAACGCCGTGATGGTGTAGCCGATGGGCGTGTCGGGACGCGTGCCCGCGGCGAAGTCGCCACCGGCGAAGAAGATGATCATCGGCAGCGAGATGGCCGCGAAGAGCACCTTGATGGCCATGTTGCCCTGGGCCTTGCGGGTGGACATGAGCGAGCGGTCAGCCTCGGTGCGGGACACGGCCGAGATGATGGACGTGCCCGAGATCATGAACAGGTTGATGAAGAACTGACCGATGATGTAGCAGCCGCCGATGAGGCCGATCTGCAGGCCGGAGCCGGTGGTCACGCCGGGGAACCAGGTCCAGTCAGTCCAGGCGCCCAGGATGAAGATGAACGCCAGCGGCGGCGCGATGAGCAGGTAGGAGCGGTACTGGCCCCAGCGGAACCACACCTTCTCGACCACCATGGCCGCGATGAACACGAAGATCCACGCGGCGAGCGAG
>JAAWAY010000009.1 GCA_022792415.1 Eggerthellaceae bacterium
AGGTTGTCGCGGGCCGTCTCGTCGATGACGCTCTCGGTGACGGGCAGCGTGGAGTCGATGTCGCGGGCCACCTCGTCGGGGGCCGTGGCCGTCACGGCCAGCACCACCGGGGCGCCCAGCCGCGCGATGGCCATGCCCAGCTGCGTGTAGGCCACGCGCTGGCCGGCCTTGGCCTGGCCGATGTGGTGCGCCTCGTCCACCACGACGAACCCGATACGCCCGGCCGCCGCCAGCTCGTCCACGTGGAAGGCCAGGTACTCGGGCGTGGTGAGTACGATGTCCACCGACCCGGACGCCAGCCCCCGGTAGACGCGCTCGCGGTCCTCCGGCGCCGACTCGCCCGTCAGCACGGCGCACACCAGCCCGAACCGCTCGAGCGCCGCCGTGAGGTGGAAGGCCTGGTCGGCGATGAGGGCGCGTAGCGGGTACACGAACAGGCTGGCCTCGTGGGCCGTGAGCGCGCGCAGGGCCGCGTACACCTGGAACGTGAGCGACTTGCCGCGCCCCGTGGCCATGACGGCCAGCGTGGACTGCCCGGCGCGCAGCCGGTCGAGGATCTCGCGCTGCGAGGGATGCAGCTCGCGATCGCCGATGATGGCGGCCACCAGCGCCCGCTCGAGCGCCTCAGGATCGGCGGCGGCCAGGGCCTCCCAGCGCTCGCGCTCGGCCAGGCGCTCGCCCAGGCGCTCGCAGGCCCCGTGCGGGCGGCGCGCGGCGTCGCGGGAGGGCCCGGAGCCGTCGTCCGCCGCGCCGTACAGGTCGTCCACGAAGGACTGGGCGCGCGGGTCGAGGCAGGCCGTCAGCGCGCAGCACGTGCGCGCCGGGGCCAGCGTGTCGAGCATGGCCTTGACCGAGCGGCGCCCTCGCCACTCGTCCACCTGCACCGAGAACGCGGCGTCGACGACGCACTCCGTCCCCAGCAGCGCGTCGATGGACGGGCAGTGGAACATGATGCCGTTGACGGCGCAGCGCCCGTCGGAGAGCGTGCATGAGAAGTGGTTCTTGTCGGCGCCGACCGCGCGGCAGTTGGTCAGGCAGACGTTGCGCGCCAGGTAGGTGGGCACCGGGTTCTCCTGGCCGAAGGGCGCCAGCACGTCGAGCGCCTCCACGGCCGGCAGCGTCAGCTCGGCCAGGTCGACGCAGGCGTCCACGTCCACGCGGGGGTGGAACGCGTCCTCGGGCAGGGCGTCCATGTAGGCGGCCAGGCGCTCGGCGAAGGCCCCCAGGTTGGCCGTGGGCAGCGTCACGCCCACGGCGGCCTCGTGGCCCCCGAACCGCGTGAGCAAATCGGACGCGGACTCGACGGCGGCGAACAGGTTGACCGCCCCCACCGAGCGGCCCGAGCCGCGCGCCTCGTCGCCGTCCACGGTGAACAGCAGCGTGGGCACGCCGTACATCCCCACCAGGCGGCTGGCGACGATGCCCTTGACCCCCTCGTGCCAGCCCTCGCCCGCCACGACGAGCGCGCGCTGGCCGTGGTAGGCCTCGGCCGCCTGCGCCTTGGCCGTCTCGGACAGCTCGGCCTCGATGGCGCGGCGCTGGGCGTTCACCTCCTCCAGGCGCTCGGCCAGAAGGCACGCCTCGGAGAAGTTGTCGGACATGAGCAGGTCGAGCGCCAGCGACGCGTCGCCCATGCGGCCGGCCGCGTTGAGGCGCGGGATGAGCGAGAAGCTCAGGTTGGTGGCCGTGAGGGGCCCCGTCGACCCGCACGCCCCCATGAGCGCCGCCACGCAGGGACGCGGGTTGGCGTTCATGCGGGCCAGGCCGTCGGCCACGAGCGCGCGGTTCTCCCCGCGCATGGGCATGAGGTCGGCCACCGTGCCCAGCGTGGCCAGGTCGGTGTAGGACCGCCACAGGTGCGGGTAGCCGAACCGCCCGCCCAGCACCTGGACGAGCTTGAGCGCCACGCCCACGCCGGCCAGGATGGCACTGTCGCAGCGGTCGTCCAGCTTGGGGTCGGCCACGGGCACGCCCTGGGGCACGAGGTCCCCCGCCTCGTGGTGGTCGGTGATGGCCACGGACACGCCGTCAGCCACGATGGCCGCCACCTCGTCGCGGCACGAGATGCCGCAGTCGACCGTGACGATGACGTCGGGGGCCAGCTCCCTCACGCGCTCGTAGGCGGCCGGCGTGATGCTGTAGCCCTCCTCGAAGCGCCGCGGGATGAAGGGGGTGGCCCGCCCGCCCAGCGCGCGCAGGCCGCGGGTGAGCACGGTGGTGGCCGAGATGCCGTCCAGGTCGAAGTCGCCGAACACCACGATGTGGCGATGGTCGCGCAGGGCCTGCTCCAGCAGGTCGGCCACGGCGCGCAGCCCGGGTATGTCGTAGGGATCCAGCCAGTCGCGGTCGAGCGAGGGCGAAAGGAACGCGCGCGCCTGGCCCACGTCCGTGATGCCGCGCGCCACCAGGGTGGCGGCTATGAAGCGGGGAAGGCCCAGGGCCTGCTGCAGCTCGGCCGTCCGCGCGGGGTCGGCCGCCCGGATGTTGAACTGGGCTGGCATGACGTGCTACCTACCATCATCTACGTGTGCGTGCTCTCTTCTCGATCAGCCGCTATTTTCTCATAAACCAGGGGGGCTGTCATTTTGGGCGCGGGGTTCGTTACAATTCGGGCACGGTTGCCGCCGAGGGCCTCCCCGGCCCGCGCGCGGGCGCTACCGTAGCGCCCAAGGCGCCGCCGCCCGGCGGCCGTGGGACGCCTCCGCGACCCGCCCGCACCCGTGGCGCGCGACCGCCCCGCACCCGGCGGCCCCGCCGCCTGCCCCGCACGACCTAGGAGGGACACCATGGCCAACTGCCTCGTCGCCCAATCCGGCGGCCCCACCGCCGTCATCAACGCCAGCCTCGCCGGCGTCATCCGCGCCAACCAGCTCAACCCCGTGTACGACCGCGTCTTCGGCGGCATCCACGGCATCGAGGGTGTGCTCGACGACCAGCTCTACGACCTGACCGACCTGCCCGCGCGCGAGCTGGACATCCTGCGCCAGACCCCCTCGTCGGCGCTGGGCACGTGCCGCTACAAGCTCAAGCGCGGCAACGACGCCGACTACCGCCGCCTCGTCGAGGTGATGGACGCGCATGACATCGACGTCATGTTCTACATCGGCGGCAACGACTCCATGGACACGGTGGACGCGCTGTCCGAGTGGGCGGCCGCCAACGGCTGCGCCAAGCGCTTCGTGGGCATCCCCAAGACGGTGGACAACGACCTGGTGCCCGTGGATCACTGCCCCGGGTTCCCCAGCGCCGCCAAGCTGGCCTGCCAGGTCACCCACGCCACGCGCCTGGACTACGACGCCTACACGCGCCCCGAGGTGTTCGTGCTGGAGACGATGGGCCGCGACGCCGGCTGGCTGGCCGCCAGCTGCTGCGCCACCGGCGACGTCGACCTGCTGGTGCTGCCCGAGGTGGACTTCGACCGTGACGCGTTTTTGGCCCAGGTGCAGCGCAAGATGGACGAGACGGGCGCCTGCTACATCGTGGTGTCTGAGGGCGCCCACTACGCCGACGGCACGTACGTGTCAGCCGGCGACTCGGCCAACGACGGGTTCGCCCACGCGGTGCTCGGCGGCGCGGCGCTCACGCTCAAGCAGATGGTCATCGACGCCGGCATCGCCCCCCGCGGCGTGGTGCAGGACCTCTCGCGCGCGGCGCGCTCGTCCAACTTCGCGCAGTCGCTCGTGGACATGACCGAGGCCTACGAGCTGGGCATGAGCGCCCACATGCGCTCGGCCGACCCCGCGTTCACCGGCATGGTGGTGGGCGTGGCGCCGCGCGAGGACCTGGCCGCGCCCTATAACGCGCGCTTCTTCGCCGGGCCCGCCAGCGCGTTCGCCAACTACGTGCGGCAGTTCCCCGCCGAGTGGATCCTGCCCGACTACCAGGGCATCACGCCCGAGGCGCTCGCCTACTTCGCGCCGCTGATCGAGGGCGAGCCCAAGCTGGTCTACGAGCACGGCCTGCCGGCCACCATCACGCCGTTCAACCGGCGGTAGCGCGCAGGCGAGCGGCCGCTGGCCGGACATACCAGAAGGACCCGGGCGCGACGAGGCGCCCGGGGGGCCTTTTGTCGCGAGAGCCTGGGTAAGTCCCGGGCTCCTGTCGTACCCGGAACCCTCGTCGCGCCTGCCTGCGCGGTGCGTTCCCCCGCACCCCCAGGGCCCCGTCGCGCCCGAGGCTCTTTCGTCGCCCTCGGATCCCTTCGTCACACCCGGAGCCTTCTCATTGCGCGCGCTTTCGGCACGACGGCGCGAGAAGTCGCCGGATCGCGAGAGCTCCGACATGAAATCCCGACTTCTCACACCCCTCAGCATGAAATCGCGACTTTTCACACTCATATCTGTGATAAGTCGTCGTTTCATGCTGATTTCAGCACGAGATCCCGACTTTTCACACGTTTGCCGCTGATTTCCTGTGAAAAGTCGCGATTCCGTGCTCCGCTCCGTATGCGGATCGGGCCTCCCCGGCCTGCTCGCGAGAAGACCCCGGCCCGTCAGCCAAAAACGCAAGTTCTCCGAGGCGCGTCGCGATTCCGGACGCAACGACGCCAAAATCGCGAGTTCTCCGAGGCGCGACGAGGCCACGGGGGCGCCACCAATCCTCCTTCGGGCAACTAACGCCGCGCGACCTGGGGCTTCACGCGGCCAAACCCCGCCAGCAGTCCCCCAAACCTCGGAGAACTCGCCCTTTTGCCTGCGAATCCGCTTCGATGACATGCAGCGGAGCCCGTCAGGAAACGCCAGCGCGAAATCGCGGCCACCTCGCATCGGCAGCCACAAGACGCCGCCAACTCAGACAGGCTGATATTCCCGCCCCAACGCGCACCGACCGAAATTCTCGCCGTTTCAGCCAAAATCGCCGCGCCGACAACGAACGTAGCCGCCTTTCAGCCCGCAAGAAGCCCCCTACGGGGGCAAGGTGCGGCAGCTGGAATTCTCCACCGAGCCCGACCTGGGCTTTCTCCGCCAGCATCCAGGTCGTCGCGAGAACCCATGTTGTCAGCGCGGCGATTTTGGCTGAAACGGCCGAAATTCCGCCGCGGCCAAAGCCGAATGAGCCCGGTGTATCCGGGAGGCGGGGCGGACGGCAGAAGATAGTTTGCGGAAGGCGACCGGATCGGACGGCAGGGGCGAACGACGGCGCGCAAGACGACGGCGGACGGCCGGGTCGGACAGTCGGCACAGTCAGATGCACCACGCAAAAGGGTCCCGGGCGCCTCGTCGCACCCGGGACCCTTCCGTTGCGGCCGCCTGCGCGGCGCGCCTCGTTCCTCAGGAGCCTACTTCTTCTTGGCCTTCTTGCCGTCGAGCATCTCGCGGACCTCCTCGCGACCCTCGTCGTGCAGGCCCTTCTCGTCGGGAGCCAGGCGCTCCAGCAGCTCGAGCAGCTCGCCCATGTGCTCGCGCTCCTCGTCGCGGATGTCGGCCAGGACCTTCTTGGCGTCCTCGTTGTCGGTGGCCTCGATGTGCGCGTCGTACTCGTGGATGGCCTCGAGCTCGCCCACCAGGTCCTGGCGGATGGCGTTGACCAGCTCCTCATCGGTGAGCTTGCGGGGTACCTCCATGACGAACGGGTTGGACAGGATGGCCATAGGTGCTCCTTTCTTCGATGTCCGCCGGCTCGCGGGGGCTTGCCCCGACCAGCCGTTTTCGGCCATGCTAGAGGGAGCACGCAAGGCAGCGCCGGGCGCAAAAGCGCTCGAAACCAACCTGTAGGCGCTGCGTTAGACGTGGTTTACCGAGATGATGAGAGCTCGCGGGACACGAGGTCGGCAGCTATCTCGAAGGCGTCGATGCGCCGGCGCGCGAGCGTGATCTGGGGCTTCAGCCGATCCGCGTTCTCGCGGGCCTCGAGCGTGGCCAGCGTCGCGCGGAGCTTGCCGAGCGTCGAGTCGATCTGGCGCAGCGCCTCGGACAGCTGCTCGGGGGTGTAGGAGGCCGCCTCCGTCATCGGTTGTCCACCTTCTCGGGGTACAGGTCGTGCTGGCTCAGGCGCTGCCACGCCACGTCCTCCCAGCGGGTGCCCGGGCGCCCGTAGTTGCAGTACGGGTCGATGGAGATGCCGCCGCGCGGCGTGAACTTGCCCCACACCTCGATGTACTTGGGATCCATGAGCGCGATGAGGTCCTTCATGATGATGTTCATGCAGTCCTCGTGGAAGTCGCCGTGGTTGCGGAAGCTGAACAGGTACAGCTTGAGGCTCTTGGACTCCACCATGAGCTCGCCGGGCACGTAGGAGATGTAGATGGTGGCGAAGTCCGGCTGGCCCGTGATGGGGCACAGGCTGGTGAACTCAGGGCAGTTGAACTTGACGAAGTAGTCGTTGCCCGGGTGCTTGTTGACGAACGTCTCCAGGACGGAGGGGTCGTAGTCGGTCGGGTAGCGCGTGCCCTGGCTGCCCAGGTGGGTGACGCCGCCCGCGCGCGTGGCGGCCTCGTCGCGGCCGGCGGCGGACGGAGCGTCGTGGGGCGCGGGCGCGCCGCCGCGGGCTTGGAAGTCGGCGAAGGCCGAGGAGAGGCTCGATGAGGTCACGGGGAGGTCCTTTCGGTCGGGGAGGGTGACGGCGCGGGCGCAGTGCCGGCGTCGGGGACGGACGCGGGCCGGCCGGTGCGCGGCGCGCGAGCGGGCGGGGCGAGCGTCAGGGCCGCGTCAGTCGCGCGGGGCGAGCGCCGGGTCGGGCACGCCGTTGGCCGCGAAGGCGGCCGCGCGGTCGAGGCAGGTGGCGCACGCGCCGCAGGGGTGCTCGCCGCCCTCGTAGCACGACCACGTCAGCTCGTAGGGCACGCCGAGCGCCAGGCCCTCGGCCACGATGGCCGCCTTGTTCTCGTTGACGAACGGCGCCTCCAAGCGCAGCTCGCCGCCGGTGCCCTCGGCGATGGCGCGGGCCATGGCCTCCACGAAGGCCGGCGAGCAGTCGGGGTAGGCGCTGCCCGCCCAGTCGTCGTGGTGCGCCCCGTAGAGCACCACCGAGCAGCCCAGCGACAGCGCCATGGACGCCGCCGATGACAGGAACAGCCCGTTGCGGAACGGCACGTAGGTGCTCACGACGCCCTCGGCGCCATCCAGCTGCTCGGCGTAGCTGGCCTCGGGCACCGGCTCGTCGGAGTGGGCCAGAAGCGAGCAGTCGCTGTCGGCGAAGATGGCCGCCAGGTCGAGGAAGCGCTGCTCCACGCCGTAGTGCGCGGCCACGGCGCGGGCCGCGTCCAGCTCGCGGGCGTGGCGCTGGCCGTAGGACACCGACAGCGCCACCACGTTGTCCGCGCCGAAGTCGCGTACCGCCCGCGCGAGCAGCGTCGTGGAGTCCACGCCCCCGCTGCACAGCACGAGCGCGCGCGGGCCGGGCGCGGCCTGCTCCCCCGCCATCAGACGCCCCGCTCCGCGCCGGGCCAGATGATCTTGTGCACCTGCAGCTGCAGGGCGGCCTGCGCCAGGCGGTGCTCCTTCATGAAGTCGACGATGGCCGCCGGCTCCACGGCGCCGAACACGGGGCTCAGCAGCACGTGGCAGTGATCGGCCAGGTCATGCGCCCGCATGACCTCGAGCGCCGCCTCCAGGTCCTCGGATCCGCCGATGACGAACTTCACCGCGTCGTCGGGGCCCAGGAGCGCGTAGTTGTCGGCGTTCATGGCGTCGGCCTCGCCGCTGGCGGGCAGCTTGCAGTCCACGGTTAGCCCCAGCACGCCGGGCGCGCCGTCGGCCGCCAGGCGCTCGCGCAGGGCCGTGAGCGGACGGACGGGCTGCGAGCCGTTCGTCTCCACCTCCACGAACAGCCCCGGTACGGGGAACGAGCCGTGGCGCGGGCCCTCCTCGGCCCCGCCGGCATCGGGCACGTCGATGCGCAGCAGCGCCTCCACCAGCTCGGCCAGCCCCGGCTGCAGAAGCGGCTCGCCGCCGGTGAGCGTCACGCACGCGACGTTGGTGGCGCGCACCCAGCGAGCCAGCTCGTCGGCCGTGCGCCACTCGGTGACGGCGTCGGTGCCCTGGGCCCACGACGTGTCGCACCACGCGCAGCGCAGGTTGCACCCGGGGAACCGCACGAAGGCCGCCAGGCGCCCCTGGTGCGTGCCCTCCCCGTTCACCGACACGAAGCGCTCCGCCACGGGCATGAGCTCCACGGGGTTCTCCGCCGCGGCCCGGCGCTGGGCGGCCAGGTTGGCCTGGCGCTTGGCCTTCTCCTCCTTGGCCACGACGCTCTCCAGCCACTCGGGCAGGTCGTTCGCCTTCTTTCTCGCCATGGTGCTACCTCCGGTAGATCGCGCAGTTGCTGGGCGTCTCGTACACCTCGACCTGCGATACGGGCAGGCCCTGCTCCTCCAGGCCGCCGAAGAACCAGCGGGCCAGGTTCTCGGCCGTCGTGCGGAACGGCATGACCGACAGGCGGAAGCCCTCGTCGGCCAGGCACTGCATCGTGAGGGGCTGAAGCGACCCCTCCTCCACGATGAACGTGTGGTCGAGCGACTCGGTGAGCCCGCGCAGCGCGGCCTTGAAGTCGCCGAAGTCCACCACCATGTCCTTGC
>JAAWAY010000138.1 GCA_022792415.1 Eggerthellaceae bacterium
ATCGACTGGAAGACGGCGCTCAAGATCGGCTGCTTCCAGATGCTGGCCATCATCCCGGGCACGTCGCGGTCGGGCTCCACCATCATCGGCGGCATGCTGTGCGGCTGCTCGCGCACCGCGGCGGCCGAGTTCACGTTCTTCCTGGCCATCCCCGTGATGTTCGGGTGGGGCCTGCTCAAGGCGCTCAAGTTCGTGATGGGCGGCCTGACCATGACCGGCACGGAGATCGCCGTGCTGGCGACGGGCATCGTGACGGCGTTCGTCGTGTCCATCCTGTCCATCAAGTTCCTCATGGGCTACATCAAGAAGAACGACTTCACCGCGTTCGGCGTGTACCGCATCGTCGTGGGCGTGGTGGTGCTGGCGTACTTCGGCTGCAAGGCCGCCGGGGTGCTGTAGCGGCTGGGGCCGCCGGCGCCGCGCGCTAGCCCTCGCCGCCCACCAGCTTGAGGCCGATGACGCAGCCGATGAGCCCGGCGATGAGCGCGATGCGCGCCAGCGACGCCGGCTCGCTGCCTGTGGCCATGCCGTAGATGACGGTGAGCGCCGCGCCGATGCCCACCCACACCGCGTAGGCCGTGCCCACGGGCAGCGTCCTGGTGGCGTAGGCCAGCCCCAGCATCGACAGCGCGAGCGCCACGACGAACACCACCGTGGGGCCCGGGTGCGTGAGGCCCTCGGACTTGCCCAGCGCGATGGCCCACACCGACTCCATCACGCCCGACGCGATGAGGACGGCCCAGCTCATCGGGTGCCCCTTGCCACCCGCGCCGCGGACGTCGCGGACGTCGCGGCTGGGCGCGGTGCCGGCCCCGCCTCCGATGCCGGCGCTGCTCCCGACTGCCTACTCATCGATGACCATCACGGGGTTCTCGCGCGTGACGATCTGCTTGGCGAAGATCGTGGCGCCCAGGTGCTGCTCGGCCAGCTCGGCCAGCTCGTCGATGGCGGCCTGCAGGTCCTCGCCGCGGGAGGGATCCACCGACTCGATGATGAGGAACGCCTTGCGCGACTCGTCCGTGAGCGCCGTGCGCTGGCCGTCGCGCCAGTTCCAGCAGCGGCAGATGGCGCCGGCGTCGTCGCGGTAGCACAGCTCACCCTCGAGCGTGGGCGCGTCCTCGTCCTCGCCGAGCGCCCGGAACGCGTCGCCGCCCGCGGTGACGCCCAGGCGGATGTCGCCCTCCATCGCGTCGATGTCCTCGCCGCCCACCGGCAGCGCGTAGCGCAGCGACACGGCGTTGTACGCGTCCACCGACGGCGTGATGGACCCCACCGGGTTGCCCTTGAGCACGCGCTTGAGCAGGTTCTCCACCGAGCAGCGCGCGCCCTTCTTCGTCTTGAAGCGCTGGTAGGCGTCGCGCCACACGGCCACCACCTCGTTCTGCGAGATGGTGTTGGACGTGAGGTGCTGGTCGGCGGCGGCGTTGGCGTCGGCCAGGCGGCGCGAGATGGCGCGCGCGTCCTCCTCGGGCACGTCGTCGGTCGGCCGCATGTCGTGGGCCACCACCACGCCGATCTGCGCGTCGGGGAACAGCTCCCAGAACGAGTCCTCGGTGACGAACTGCTTCATTGGTCCTCCTTCGGTCGTGCGTCGCGCCTGGCCGGCCCCGTAGGGCGGGCGGTTCGGGCCCCGGCGCGCTGACCCGCCGGGTCGCCCTGAGGGGCGCCGACTCGCGCGCAATAAAAAAGCACCCACCTGATGAGCATCTTCAAAGGCCTAACGATGCGCATCAAATGAGTGCTTGGGGCCTACCCGGCGGCAGGCTATGTCTACGGCGCGCACTATAGCACGGGGACGCGGCGGGGGCAAGAGGTTGCGGCGCGGGCGCGCGCTGGGCGGTGAGGCGCGCGGGCGTGTTCTGGGAGGGCGTGTTGGGGAGCGCTCGTGGCGAGAAGACAAGGAGGATGCGGACACTTTTCGCGGCGTGGATGGCAGCCCAGCGAGGTTTGCTACACTCGCGCGAGCTGCCGGCGGGGCGTGCGTGCGAAGGGACGAGTAGGCGGCGATATCGTGCCTGGCGGGAATGGTTCTCAGCTATGCATTGTTCGACCGGGGGAGCAATGGGAGTCCTTTTCGTGCGGAATGCGGGCTGAAATGTGTAGCAAACCTCGCTGGGCTGCCACGGGGAGGTCGAAAAGTGTCCGTGGATGCGCGGCGAGGCGCGCGGGCTATCCGAGAGGGGGAAATTGTCTTATGATAATCCGTGAGAGAAGGCGGGTCGGATGGCGGAGGCGTCGTGCTCGCTCGATGCCAGGGGAGTGCGGGCGCGAGCGGCGTCGCCGCGGGCGTGCGGGGGATGACGGGCCGACGGCCGGCGGCGCATGACGCGGGCCCCGCGCGAGGGATCGCCGCGGCCCGGGCCTATGCCGGGAGCCCGCGCGCGGTCGCGGGCCGCAGTGGGGCATGATCGACGAGAGGGGGTGGGCGCGTGTTCGGCGACCTGGTCGTGGGCTACCTGTTCCTGGGCGGCACGGGCGCCGGCGGGTGCCTCGTGTGCGCCGCGCTGGGCCTGCTGTCCGACCGCCGGGCACTCGCCCCCGCCCTCGCCGCGCGCCTCAGGACCGACGCGGGCCGCGCCTGGTCGAGGCTCCTCGCGCCGGCCCTCGCCGTGTCCGTGGGCTGCCTCGCCGTGGGCATCGTCTGCCTGGCTGCCGACCTGGGCCGCCCCGACCGGCTGCTCCTCCTGATGACGGCGCCGTCGCCCACCTACCTCTCCGTCGGGACGTGGGCGCTCGTCGCGTGCGTGGCGCTCGGCGGGCTGCTGGCGCTGGCCTGGGGCGGGCTCGTGCCCACGCACCCGGGCGCGCTGGCCGCCCTGGGCGCCGCCACAGCCCTGGCCGCGGGCGTCACGGCCGTGTACGCGGGGCTGCTGCTGGCCTCGATGCCGTCCGTGCCGCTGTGGTGCACGCCGTGGCTGCCGGCGCTGTTCGCGCTGTCGGCGCTGTCCTGCGGCGCGGCGGTGGTGCTGGGCATGGCCGAGCTGACGGGTGCCGGGGCGCCGTTTTCGGGGGCGCTGGCGGGTCTGGCCCGGGTCGACCTCGTCGTCATCGCGCTGGAGGCCGTCGCGCTGGGCGGGGTCGTGCTGTCCGTGTGGCTGGGCGCCGGGGGAGACCTGGCGGGCCTGGCCCAGCTGGGCGTCGCGGCGCCGGCCGCGGGGGGCTCCGCCCCGGCCGCCCCGGCCGCGGGCCTGGCCGGCGTCGCGGTGCCCGAGGGCGCCACGCCCACCGACGTCTCGGCCCTCGCCTCGGCGGCGGCGCTCGTCGCCGGCCCGCGTGCCTGGGCGCTCTGGGGCGTCGCGGTGGGGGCGGGGATGCTCGCGCCGGCCGTGCTCGACGCCGTGCTGCTGCGTGACGCCCGCCGGCGCGCCCGCGGGCTGCCCGCGCTGTCGCCCCGCGGCCGGGCGCTGGCCGCCGTCGCGTCGGCGACCTGCGTGCTGGCCGGCGCCTGCGTGCTGCGCTGGCTCGTGGTTGACGCCGGGCTGCACCCGCTGCTCGGGGGCGTCCTGTGAGCGCCCGCCCCGTGGCTGCGATGCGCGGCGGTCCCGCGACGTCCATCCACCCCGCGACCTGCCCGGCGGTCGCGACGCCCATCCATCCCGCGGCCCGCCTGGCGGCCCGCCCGGCGGCCGCGACGCCCGCCCCATCACCCGTGAGAGAGGATGCCCCATGTTCCCCTTCGAAGTAGACGAGTCCAGCGACGTCCCCCTGTGGGTGCAGCTGCGGCAGCGCATCGCGCACCTCATCACCACGGGCCACTTCAAGCCCGGTGACAAGCTGCCCACCGTGCGCGGGCTGGCCTCGGAGCTGTCCATCAACTACAACACCGTCAACAAGGCCTACCTCAGCCTGGTGTCCGACGGGTTCCTCGAGTCCACGCGCGGGCGCGGCGTGTTCGTGCGCGACGTGGCGGCCGAGCTGGGCGAGGAGCAGGCCGACCAGGTGGCGGGCATCCTGGACGACTGCATCGCCGCCTGCCGCGAGCTGGGCATGGACTACGACGACATCGACCGCGCCATGACGCGGCGCCTCAAGCGGCTCAAGTACGAGGAGTCCCAGGCGGCGTCCGGCGGATCAGGCGCCCGCATCGTCGACTTCGAGCGCGCCCACGACGGCGCGCGCACCCAGGGAGCGTGATGACCATGGCATTCGGCACGAGGCGCGCCGAGCGCGCGCAGGCCCAGGCAGCCGCCCAGGCCCAGGCGCTGGGGATCGGCGCCGACGCGGCCGGCCGCCGCGGGGCGCGCCGCCTCGTCGTGGCGCCCCAGCCCGTCACCGAGATGATGGGGGAGCGCGCGTCCAACACGGGCGTGGTGCTGTTCTCGGTCGTGCTGTTCGCCGTGGTGTTCGCTGCGGTGCTGGGGACGGCGTGGGCGCTGGGCGGTATCGGGCCGGCGGCCGTGGTGCTCGCGGTGCTGCTGGGCGTGCTGGCCGTGGCCAGCTGCCACATCGCTCAGCAGTGGGAGCGCGTGGTGGTGCTGCGCCTGGGCAAGTTCGCCCGCGTGTCGGGCCCGGGCCTGTTCTGGACGTGGCCCATCATCGAGTCCAACACCCTGCGCGTGGACACCCGCACCCGCGTCACCACGTTCGGCGCCGAGGAGACGCTCACGTCCGACCTCGTGCCGATGGACGTGAACGCCGTGCTGTTCTGGCACGTGTGGGACGCGCACGCCGCCTGCACCGAGGTGGGCGACTTCACCTGCGCCGTGGAGCTGGCGGCCCAGACGGCCCTGCGTGGCGCCATCGGCCGCGCCACCGCTGCCGAGGTGGCCATCCGCCGCGAGCAGCTCGACCGCGAGCTCAAGCGCGTGCTGGCCGACAAGGTGGCGCCCTGGGGCGTGACCATCCTGTCGGTGGAGGTGCGCGACATCCTGCTGCCGCCCGAGCTGCAGGAGGTCATGTCGCTGGAGGCCCAGGCCGAGCAGCGCAAAAAGGCGCGCATCATCCTCATGGAGGCCGAGCAGGACATCTTCGAGCTGCTGGCCGAGATGGAGGACCTCGTCGGCGGCGAGGAGGCCGTCACCCGCCTGCGCGCCATGCACCTGCTCAACGAGTCGCTGCGCGAGGGCGAGGGCACCGTGCTCGTCCCCAGCGCGCTCGCCGACGCGTTCGGTGGCGACGCCCTGGGCAAGGCGCCCGGCACCGCGGACGCGCAGGGGGTCGTCGACGCCATCAAGAGGACGATGGGGAAGTAACGCGCGCCTCGCCAGCCATCCGTCATCGGCCCGGGCCCGGGCACGACCCGGCCCCGGCCCCGCGGGCGGGCCTAGCCGGCGAACCGCTCCTCGCAGAACGCGCGCAGCGGCGGCACGCAGCGCTCGATGGCGTCCCAGGCTATCTCGGCGTCGAACATCTCGTAGCCGTGCACCAGGTGGCAGCGCATGCCGTAGACCTTGCTCCACTCCACCTGGGGATGGGCCTCCTTGAACTCGCCCGATAGCCGGCCGACCGCCTCGCCGATCTGGATGAGGCACAGCGAGCAGCTGTCCTGGAACGGGATGTCGCCGCAGAACGACTCGTAGTCCCGGCCGAAGCGCTCGAGCGCCGCGTCCAGGCGGTCGCAGTAGCGCAGGATGACGCCGAGCTGGTCGTTGTCGCGCTCAGCCTGCCTCATAGAGCACCACCTCGTCGCGGCGGATCTTCTCGAGGAAGCGCTCGCTCGCTCCCGCCGTGGTCACCACGTCTACGGCGCGCCCCAGCTTGCGCGCCAGCTCCTCCTGGAAGTCGAGGACGCGCAGGCCCCGGATGTCCCCCTTGTCGAGGAGGATGTCGACGTCGCTGTCCTCGTCAGCCTCATCGCGGGCGAACGAGCCGAACAGGGACACCCTGCCGGCGCCGTACTCCTGGGCCAGCGACACCACGTGATAGCGGATCTCCTCGATGCCGAGGGGATCGCCCTCATCGAGGTAGCGACGCAGCGCGCGCTCGATGATCTGCGAGCGATTGGCCACCTGGCGCCCCGTGAGGCCCCGCTCCCGGTCATGCGCCGCCTCGCGCTCGACGGCGCGGTCGAGTTTGCGCAGGACGTCGTCGCGCAGGTAGACGCAGACGGACTCTGCCATGACTCCTCCGTTTCCCTAGATTGTATTAGTAATATATCAGAAAAGAGGGTAAAGGGGATTCCACCATCAGGGCAATCCCCAATATGAAAATTGTCATATGATTATCTTGATTGTCATATGACAATACCGTATAGTGACCTCAGTGGAATTTGGCCAATTCTATCGAAGGGGGAGGGCTCCGGGAGGGACCCTCCGACAAGGGGATATCCGATAGGATTTGGAATCGGGGGAGATCTGGGGATCTGGGGCGCGCCGCCGAGGCGATGCGCTGGCCCCGCCAAATCAGCACCAGGGGATATCCTGACCATCTATCGAGGAGGAGAGATGTCAGGAAAGACTAGCCCGCAGGGCGGGCTCACCCGACGCAGCTTTCTGAAGACGACCGGCGCGCTCGCCGGAGCCGCCGCCGTGGCGGGTGCCGGCGGGGCCACCCTCACCGCCTTTGCGGCAGGGGAGCCCAGCGCTTCTCAAGAAGAGACCTACGTGGGCATGTGTCGCGGCAACTGCCTCGGCGGGTGCGTGTTCGACATAACGGTGAGAGAGGGCAAGGTGGCAAAGGTCATGCCGCACAAGATGCCCGATGCCCGGTACACGCGCGGCTGCCTCAAGGGCCTGAGCCATCCGGTGAGAATGTACGATGACCACCGCATCCTCTATCCCCTCAAGCGGGTTGAGGGCACAGAGCGCGGCGCGGGCGAGTGGGAGAGGATCAGCTGGGACGAGGCCATCGACACCATCGTGTCCACCTGGCAGGACCTGCGCGCCAAGTACGGCAATGAGACCATCGCCTTCTACCACGTGGGAGCCAACTGCGCCGAGCTTACCTACAGCACGCCCATCCGGCTTGAGGCCTGCATGGGGGCGACGAACTTCAGCGGCGGCGCGGACATCAACTTCATGCAGACCACGGTCCAGATGTTCGGCACGGGCAAGCTGTGGAGTGGATCCGAGATAACCAACACCGCCGACGCGCAGACGGTCATCCTCTGGGCATGCAACGCGGCGGAGTCTACGATTCAGGACTGGCGCCATCTCTATAACGCCGTCCAGAACAACGGGGCCAAGCTCATCTCCATTAACTCGTCCTACAACATGGCCTCCGCGAAGGCAGACATGTTCCTCCCGGTCAAGCCGGGCTCGGACGCCGTTCTGGCGATGGCTATGTGTAACGTGCTCATTGACGAGGACTTGCTCGATATCGAGTTTCTCAAGAAGTCGACGGTGGCGCCCTTCCTCGTGAAGGAATCCGACGGGAAGTTCCTGCGGCTCAGCGACCTCGGGATGCTGCCGGAGGGCGCGAAGGATGCCCCCGTGGTCATGGCGGCTGACGGGACGGTCGGCCTTCCCGCGGACATCGCCGATCCGGTGATCGAGGGCTCGTTCGAGGTCGAGGGAATGGCCGTGACCGCGGCGCTCGATCTGCTGAAGGAACGGCTCGCGGAGTGGACGCCCGAGCGCGCTGCGGAGATCTGCGAGCTGGACGTCGATGACATTCGCATGGTTGCCCGGATCATCGGAACCGAGAAGCCGGTGGCTGTTCAGGCGGGGTACGGCATCGACCGCTACATGAACGGCGCCCAGGCGTACTTCGCCATCGGCGCCCTCATGATGCTGTCGGGCAACGTCGGCCGCGTGGGCACGCACTTCACGTGCTACTACCCTTTGGGGTCGCACTACACCAAGCGCTTCGCGTACCAGGTTCCCTCCAAGCCCCAGGCTCAGGTGAAGGCTCCCACCTCGATGTTCACGGACGTCGTCCTCAACGAGGAGTACGCCGGCAAGCCCATCAAGATCACGAGCCTCTTCTCGTCGTACTCCAACATGCTCGGCAGCTACCCGGATCGCGCGCGGAAGATCGAGGCCTTCAACAAGCTCGAGTTCATCGTCACGTGCGATATGGTGATGTCCGATACCGCCCAGTACTCAGACATCGTCCTGCCGGTACCGCATTGGTTCGAGCAGGAGGATCTCATCCTCAGCGGCCTGCCCCTGCCCTATACCGTTTTGCAGGAGAAGGCGGTCGACCCGCTGGGAGAGTGCAAGACCGACTTCGAGATCTGCACCCTGCTCGGAAGGGCGATGGGCTTCGAGGATGACTTCACGATGAACGAGGAAGACGTGTTCAACTACCTCCTCAACCATGACGCGGCGCGCGCCATGGACATCACGCTCACGTCCCTGCGCGAGAAGAAGGCCATCCGCTGCCTGGAGGAGGATACGTACATCCACGGCGAGGGCGGGGTGTTCCCGACCGCGACGGGCCGTGCGCAGTTCTACTTGGAGACCCTCAAGGGGAACTTCGACTACGGCCAGGAGATCGACATCGACAAGCTGCGCATGGCCTCGTGGGATCCGCCGGCTGAGGTGTGGGACGACAGTCCGAACCGTGACAAGTACCCCCTGCACTGCGTCCAGTCGCACACTCGTTGGCGCACCCACGGGCAGTTCAATCGCGTGGAGTGGCTGCGCGAGCTCGACCCGGAGCCCATGGCCCGGATCAATCCCGCCGACGCGGAGGCGCGCGGCATCCGCAACAACGATGTGGTCGAGGTCTTCAACGACCGCGGGAGCGCCGTGGTCAAGGCCCGCCTCAGCAACGGCATGCGGCCTGGCATGGTCGACATCCCCCATGGGTGGCAGGGAGACCAGTACATCGAGGGCAGCTATAACAACCTGACGTCCTCCGCGGTTCATCCGCTCTACGCTACGGGCATCTTCGCCGACTGCGCCGTGGACGTGCGTCTGTGGGAAGGGGCGAACTGATTATGCGATACGGAATGGTAATTGACTCAGCTCGCTGCATCGGCTGCCACTCGTGCGCGGTGGCCTGCAAGCAGATCAACAACCTTCCCCGCGGGGTGTGGTGGAACCGCGTCCTGACCGAGGGCGGGGAGGACATGGATACGCCGGCGGGTGAGTTCCCCAACCTCTCGATGACTGCCACGCCGGTGTCCTGCCAGCACTGCGAGAACCCGGCCTGCGTCAAGGTGTGCCCCGTGGGCGCCACCTACAAGGACCCCGAGACCGGCGTCGTGCGCCAGGACTACGACAAGTGCATCGGCTGCCGCATGTGCATGGCCGCCTGCCCCTACACCGGCGTGCGCTCGTTCAACTGGGAGGAGCCGGCCTATGCCGTTGACGTCGCGCTGGGCGATGCCGACGTGCCCAAGCACCAGAAGCACGTCGTGGAGAAGTGCACTGTCTGCTACCCGCGCACGTCCCAGGGGGCGTCTCCCGCCTGCATGGAGGTATGCCCGCCGCTCGCCCGTTTCTGGGGAGACCTTGACGATCCCGAGTCTGAGGTATCGCAGCTCATCGCGAGCCGACCCTATAAGCGGCTCTTGGAAGAGCAGGGCACCAACCCGTCCGTGTACTACCTCGTCTAGAAAGGGTGACGACCAATGACTGATATGAACAACGTCGGCGTCATCGACGACGACTTCAACC
>JAAWAY010000139.1 GCA_022792415.1 Eggerthellaceae bacterium
CATCTCGCGGCCGACGCCGCAGATGGGGCACGTGAAGTCCTCGGGCAGGCCGTCGGGATAGCCCTCCACGATGTGGCCGCACACCGTGCACTGCCAGCCCCAAAGCGCCGCCTCGGCCGCGGCAGACTCCTCCGCCCAGGCCTCCTCGGCAACGACCTCCTCCATGCCGGGCGCGAACACGCCCATGTCGACGGCCAGCTGCTCGGCGGGAGCATCGGCCATCTCCTGGGCCTGGGCCTCGGCGAGGTCGGTGGCCAGGGCAGACTCATCGTCCTGCAACTTGCCCAGCAGATCCTCGCGCTCGTGGACGGCTGACTCGTAGGGAGCGGCCCCCGCGGCCGCGAGCACCGGGCCGCGCACGCCGCCCTCATCGGCGGCGATGGCAGATCCGTCCCCGTCGCCGACGGCCGGACTGGGCACGGCGGCCGCCGGCGCATCGGGCACGTAGGCCGAGGCCTTGGGCGGCGTCTTGCCGCGCAGCACCGTGTGGTAGTAGTCGTAGGTCATGGGCGCCGCGTCCGAGAGGCGCTGCGCGTCCTCGACGTCGCCGACGAACAGGATGTGGGTGCCCACGTCGAGCGTCTGGCCCACCTTCACCGAGAACCACGCCACGCCGCAGTCGGTGACATAGGGGACGCCCTCCCCGTCGCAGCCGTGGTCGCAGGCGGCGAACTTGTCGAACTCGGTGCTCGTGCGGAACCCGAACGCGCCGATGAGGTCCATCGTGGCGTCCTGGCCCAGCACCGTGCAGCAGAACCGCCCCGTCTCCAGGATGGCCGCCGTGGTGGCGTTGTCCTTGTTGAGGGCCACCGACACCCGGAAGGGACTGGACGTGACCTGCTGGAACGTGTTGGCGACGCAGCCGACCTTGCGGTCGCCCTGGCGGGAGGTGATGAGGTAGAGCCCGTAGCTCAGGGTGTGGAACACCGAGGTATCGATCATGGTCTTGCCCTTCCTGTGACAGATGAGAAGCGGGCCGCCGCGCGCGGGACCGTGGCGAGGCTGTGTCCTGGTCGCGCCCGCACGTCGCCCGATGGAACGAAGCGTACCCCAACCCGATGCCCGGCGCCATGCGCGGGGCCGCCCCGTCACCCGATCGTTGTCCGCTCCGGACGCACGATGCCCGCGAGCCGTCATCCGGCCGTTGTCGCATCGTCAGCGGACCCGCCGGCCAGAGGCTGACAGCATAGGGCAATGCGTCAGTAAGGTAACGGCTCCCCATCAAGGGGAAGAGGATGGGAGCGCTCTTATTAAACTATGATCCAAGTTCTGCTTTGCCTATGTGCATGCGCGCAGGTGGCAACGCACAAGGCGCCCTTCACGAGGTTCAATCGCTGCAGGGCACCGTCACGGGAAAGGATTGTGATGACGACTGCGACGATGGCTGAGAAGCTGGCCCCCTACGGGATCGATTACGTTGACGCGATGGAGCGCTTCGAGGGCAACGCGGCCCTCTACGAGCGGCTCGCGCTGAAGTACCTCAACGACGACCACTTCGCGGGCCTGGTGGCCGCGCTGGACGTGAAGGACTTCGACGACGCCTACAGCCAGGCCCACAGCCTGAAGGGCGTGGCGGGCAACCTCTCCCTGCGCAACCTGTACGAGGTGGCCACGCTGGAGTCGGACGCCCTGCACCAGGGCGAGTACGAGGCGGCCGAGAAGTACCTCCCCCAGGTGGAGGCGGCCCACAAGAAGGCCATCGAGGGCCTGGAGGCCCTGCAGGCCGGCACGCTGTAGCAGCCGGCGACATACCACGATAAAAGAGGGAGGAGGCGAAAGCCTCCTCCCTCTTTACCTTTGTGCGACAGGGCGTGACAGGGGACCCCTGTCACGCCGCACGTGTCCGGATCGCGCTGCCTGTCGTCAGAGGGCGCGATCCGGACAATCCGCCTATGGCCTACACGTCCGTGAAGTAGTCGACGGCCACCTCGCCCTGGTTGCCCTCCAGGCCGAGGGCCTCCTCTCGCTCGTCCTCCAGCTCCAGCTGCTCGGCCTTCTTGACCGCCAGCAGGAACGCGAAGGCGATGGCACACACGCCCGCCACCAGCTTGCCCACCAGCACCGGCACGATGAGCGAGGGCTGGAAGTTGGCCGTGAACGACAGGTGGTCGCCGAACAGGAACGCGCAGCACACCGCGAAGGCCATGACGATGACCTTGTCCTTGGCCTTGAGATCCTTGATCATGGCCAGGGCGGCCAGCACGTTGGCCGAGGCGGCCAGCAGGCCGGTGGTGGCGTCGGAGCTCAGGTGGAACACGCCGCCGATGGCCGCGAGGGGCTTGGCCAGGTAGCGCTTGATGAGGTACACCATGGGGAACGCGCCGCACAGCATCATGCCGATGGCGCCCGACACCTCGAGTGCCCGGAAGATGTCCTCCTCGTCGGCGATGATGGGGTCGAAGCCAAAGCCGCCCAGGGTGGTGGTGAAGATGCCGGTGAAGTACTCGATGACCACCAGCACGAACACGATCTTGAGCGCGCTCTCCATCACGCGGCCGAACACGATGAAGCCCTTGATCATGGCATCGGGCTTGAACTTGAGGCCCGCGGCCAGCAGCACGCAGATGATGATGAGCGGGATGAGATTGAGCCCGATGGTGCCGAACTCGAGGGCGAGCATGTAGGTGGCCTCGGCGTTCGTGGACACCGTCTCGCGGATGACCGGATGGGCCAGCGCGACGATGACGCTGGCCACCAGCACGCCGATGGGGATGGCGAGCAGGCCGCTCATCACGCCGAGGGCCAGGTACTTGCGGTCGCGCTTCTCGAGCATCTTGAGCGCGACGGGGATGGTGAACACGATGGTGGCGCCGGCCATGTAGCCCGTCATCATGGCCATGATCCAGCTCTCACGCGTCTGGGCGAGGGCGTCGGCCAGCTGGTAGCCGCCCATGTCCACGGCGATGAACGTGGTGGCCGCCATGGCCGGGTCGGCGCCGAGCAGCCCGTAGGCCGGCCCGAACACCGTGCTGACGAACGCCGTCAGGTACGGTGCGGCCGCCATGATGCCCGCCACGGGCAGGAAGATGGGGCCGATGGAGTCGATGCCCGCGACGAACTGCTGGCCCAGCTCGCTCTCGGGTCTGACGACCGAGGCGATGCAGCCCACCAGGGCGCATGCCATGATGATGTAGACGACGATGGTTCCTATGAGTTCCATTCCTTCTCCTTCTGATGGTGCGAAGTGCTAGCCGAGGGCCGCCTCGCGGTACAGGTCGACGGCCACGCGGCCGAACTTCTTGGCGGCTCGGTACCACAGGTAGAGCCACTCCCCCACCGGCTCGCCCGACGCATCCTTGTAGAGCGCCCAGACGAACCAGTAATAGGCGGAAATGCCTACGTAGGCCAGGCAGTGCCGCGCCTCGGCCGGCGTGGGCTCGCGGCCGAAGTAGAACGCGAAGGCGCGCAGCGCGTCATCGACGTCGTAGTCGGAGCAGCACACGAACGTGCCCAGGTCGCTAGCGTAGTCGGACATGGCCGAGTACTCCCAGTCGATGAGGTGCATCTCATCGCCGCGCACGAGGAAGTTGGGCTCGTAGAAGTCGTTGTGGCACAGGCACGGCTCCACCCCGTCGGCCATGACGTCGTCGTAGAGCTCCGCGGCCATCTGCCCAAGCTCGTTGAAGTCCTCGAAGGGCTGGGGACCGAGCATGTCCACGATCTCCACGGCCTTCTGGTACACGTCGAAGTCCCAGGGGGAGCGCTCGCCGCTCTGGTGCAGCGTGCGTGCGATCTCCATGCTCCGGCGCAGATGGTCGTCGTTGTGGTAGTCGAACGGCTCGCAGTCCGTGATGAATGCCGAGAGCTTCCAGCCCTCCGCCGCGTCCTCGTAGATGAAGGTGTCGTCGATGCCCAGGCGCCGCGCCACATCCTGCGAGAACGTCTCGGCCTCGCGGTTGATGATCTCGTCGGTGCCGGCCCCGGGGTGGCGGTAGACGTACGTCTTGCCGTCCACGTCGAAGCGGAACGAGAGGTTTGTGAGGCCCTGCTTGATGGGGATGATGGATCGGATGTCGCCCTTCGCGCACCCCAGCACCTGGCAGATGTTGTCCATGATGGACGAGTTGACGTTATCGATGAAGTCGGGGTCGAACTCCCTCAGCTCATCGAGCGAATCGAACTCCCAGATGATGTCCTTGTCGTAGGGACGCAGCACCAGGGGCGGCAGCTCCTTGATGTGCTCCGCGTAGATGTCCTCCCACAGCTTCGGAGCTGTGTCGGACTCATCGTAGATGCGATCGAGCAGCGCGGTGAACGCCTCGGAGAACCGGCGGTCCCAGTACACGTGGCCGAGCATGGTCCATGCGTCGCGACCGCCCTCCGGGTGCACCTCTACGATGCGCTTATCCCACCCCTTGGCGATCATGCAGTACTCGTCAGTCTCGCCCTCCTCGTAGACGGAGGCGTAGTAGCCGGCAAACTCGAAGGGACGGAAGGGGTTCTTGGTGAAGTAATCGTCGGAGGAGCAGATGTAGGTGTTCCCCAAGAGGTCACGCACCTTGTGGAGCGTGGAGTTGTTGTTGCGCGACGCGTACTCCTCGTTCACGACGATACGAACGCCGAACTTGTCCTCCAGATAGAAGAACTCCTCCTTCTTGTACCCCACCACCACGGTGATATCGCGGATGCCGGCCTCCTGCAGCTGCCGTATCTGGCGCTCGATGAGCACCTCGTCCCGAACGCGCAACACGCCCTTGGGACGCTCGTAGGAGATAGGCGCGAAGCGAGACGAAAGTCCGGCCGCCATGATGATGGCGTTATCCACGCGATAAGGCTCAAGTGCGGCGCGACCCGCCTCGGTAATGAACAGATCCTCAACATAGCCACGGTCACGAAGGGTGGTGAGCGCCTTATTGGCCGCACCCAGCGAAATGCCGAGCTCCTGGGCAATAAAGCGCTGCGTGGGCTTCTCATTCTCATGAGAATTCGCCAGCAGGACAAGGATGTCGAACTCAGACTGGTTCATGTCTCCATTCTTTTCTCTCGATATCTCTCATATGTTCATTTAATCGAAGTAAAGATAAGGTAATGAACATATGGGATATTGTCTACCCTCTTACCTGTATTTTTCCGACAGATGGCGGACGTTAGAGGCGATACGCCGCATCAAGACCCTGCAGCTCGGCGAACGTGTCGATCTCAACCAGATCCTCGCGTCGGCACTCGCGAATGGCGACGCGATAGCGATCCTTGCAGTAGCGCAGGGCGACCTCATCCCAGTAGCGCTCCTTGCCGCCAGGCATCTCCATCACGCGCGGAATGTCCTCGGCGAGCCTGCGCCCGTCTTCCTCCGTCCAGAAGGAGATGCCGCACATCTGATAGCAGTCGATTCCGCCAACCGCCATGGAGTCGATGACCCCGCGCCTGGCGGTAAAGCACCAGTCATCAGTGCGCTCGACGGGAAAGGCAACGTAGTTCGACTCATACTGGTACCTCGTGATCAACTCGGGGTTCTTGAGCAGAATGTCAGACTCCAGCACGTAGGCGCTCCCGAGGAGATCGCGCGCCGCAAAGGCCGACGAGATGTTGTTCGCCTCATTGAACGCCTCGTTCTCGATGAACCGCACGTTCGGATACCGATAGAGCAGCTGATCGAACTGCTCCCCCAGGTAACCGCGCACGATGTAGATCTCGTCTATCCCCGCCGCGCCCAGCGCATCGAGGAGCGAGTCTATGATCCGCCGTCCATGAACGCGCACGAGCGGCTTGGGCGTGTTGAGCGTAACGGGCACGAGGCGCTCCCCGAAGCCCGCGGCGATGAGGACGGCTCGCCTCACGCGATAGGGCTCAAGGGCGGCCAGCCCCTCATCCGTAATCGCCATCGAGTCCAAGAGGCCTCGTGCCGTGAGGTCGGAAACGAGCTTGTTGACCGATCCGACGGAAAAGCCTGATTCGGCTGCCAGGTCGCGCTGGGTGGCTCGGCCCTCAGGACGCGACTCGATCAGCTGAAGCAGCTTGAATTCCTTGGCAGTGAGCGTTCGTTCCACGTTGCTTCCTTTCAAGCGGGTATCCCGCGCGTCAGCAGGCGCCTCGCGCCCGCGAAGACCACCTTGAACACGATGTTGGTCACGAGGATGAGGAGGGAGACGAGCGCAGCGCACTCGGTGAGACGCTGGGCGTCGAAGTCGGTGATGAGCAGGGCGAGCGGCATGTCGATCGTCGTAGCGAGAAACGCTACGGCAGAGATGGTGACCATGCAGTTCACGAAGAAGAACGAGAACATCTCGAGAATCGTGCCCGATGTCTGGGGGATGATGACGTCGCGGAGCACACGCCAACGACCCGCCCCCATCGTGGCGCCAACAGCCTCGAGGTTCTCGTTCAACTTGCCGAGGGCGTTATATGCAAGAAGATAGGGAGAGGCGAAGAAGTGAATGATGTTGACGAGGATGAGAATCCCGATGGTGCCGTAGAGGGGCGTTCCCTTGAAGGAGAACACATAGGCGAGGCCGAGGACGATGCCGGGCACGGCGAGGGTTATTATGCACGCCAGGTGAAGGAGTCGCGCCGTTCGTCCCCCCACGCGGGCCGTCACGTACCCGGCCAGGTAGGCAAGGGTCGTCCCCACCAGGGCGACGGCAAGCGCGATGACGAGGGAGTTGACCCAATAGGCTCCCACGTTGAGGTTGAGGCACCGATCGATGTTCCCCAACGTGAACGAGAGGTCGATCGGGTACTTCACCACGAAGGCCACCAGTGCGAAGACGCAGATGGGCAAGAGGATGGCCAGCGACACCAGGCCGACAACGACGTAGCCGGCCGCGTCGCGGCGGACGTTCGCCCGGATGACGCGCTCCCTGCGCACGAAGCCGAGCCGTCCCCGCTCCTGGCTGAGCACATCAACGAGAAAGGCCACCACGGCCGGGATCAGCAAGATGAACCCGATAGAGGCACCGGCGTTGAAGTTGAGGAGGCCGATCACCTCCTGGTACATGAGCACCGGAAGCGTGATGGTCTTGCCGCCCACCATCAGGGGCACGCCGTAGTCTGTCACCACCAGGGTGAAGGTGGCGAATGCCGCGGAGATGAGCGGCTTGCGCAGGTAAGGAAGCGTGATGCCCGTGAACTGCCGGAGCCGAGGGATGCCCAGCACGTCAGCCGCCTCGTAGGGAGAAGAATCCTCGTTCTTCAGGACGTCATAGACGAGGAGGAAGGCCGAGGGAAACGCATAGAGCACCGCGCCCATGACAATGCCCCAGAACCCGTAGATCGAGGTGCTGAGGCCCAGCAGGTTGGTGAGGATGCCGTTTGAGCCCAAGAGGAAGATGAGCCCCATGCCAAGACCCAACGAGGGGATGAGCATGGGCAAGGTCATCAAGGCGGCGAAGAGCTTCTTGCCCCGGATGTTCGTGCGGCAGAACACCCACGAGACCGCAAGGGCGATGGCCAGCGAGAGGAGCATGGAGATGCAGGCGATGGCCGCGGAGTTCAGGCAGGCCGGGATGAACTGGGGCGAGCGAAAGACCTCCCATGCCTCAGGGTTCGCCAGGTTGGCCAGCAGCCCGAGCAAGGGAAGCACGGCCGCCACCAGGAAGAACAGGACGAGGGCGAGGCGTGTCAGGTTGATCCCCTTGGTTGCACCCATGGCAGCCGCCTAGCGATCCATGAACCGTGCGAGGGAGTCCATCTTGATTCGCAGGTTCTTGTTCACGAAATCAGCAACATACTCATCGGCCGGCGCGGCGATGATCTGGTCGGGAGCGGCGAGCTGGTGGATGGTGCCCCCACCCATGACCATGATGCGGTCAGAGAGGGCAAACGCCTCCTCCTGATCATGGGTTATGTAGATCATGGTAGTACCCAGCCGCTCCTGGATGTCGTTGAGCTCTGCTCGCATGGACAGCCGCGTCTCCACGTCCAAGGCGCTCATAGGCTCATCGAAGAGGATGACCTCAGGCTCCATCACGAGGGTGCGCGCGATGGAGACGCGCTGCTGCTGGCCGCCGGAGAGTTCGTGCACGGACTTGTCGATCTGATCAGCCAAGCCGAGCTGAACCAACGCCTCCTCGGCAAGCTCACGACGACGGCCCTTCCGATCCTTGTCGAACTTGAGCGCATATTCGACGTTTCCACGGACGCTCATGTTCTCGAAGAGCGCGTAGTTTTGGAACACGATGCCCATGGAGCGCTGGTCGGGCGCTGCCGTGGTTATGTCGCGCCCGTCCAGCGTCACGCTGCCGGCATCCGGCGCGAGCAGGCCCATGAGGATGCGCAGCGTCGTGGTCTTTCCGCAGCCGGAAGGCCCCAAGATTGAGAGGAACTCACCCTGAAAGACGTCGAAGTCGAGGCCGTGCAGGATCTCCTTCCCCTCAAACGTCTTCATGAGCCCTCGAACGGACAGCTTGACGGCAGATTCAGCCATTAGTACTTCCACTCCTTCAACAGCCGTTCCTTCTCCTCAAGGTCGGTAATCCCTGTCATATCGGCGTAGACGATATCCGAGGGATAGTTCTCGATCTCACCCTTGAAGTCTCGCAGCACCTGATCGGCACTGAAGAGCTCGTTGTCCAGCCTGATGCCCTCAGTCGCCAGCCAGTTGAACACGTCGAGCACCGCCTGTCGATCCTGCTTGCCCTCGATGATGCCGATGGAGTAGACGTCCCACGGGGAGCCCTCCTCGAAGAAGTGGATCGACAGGGGGACGCCCTGGTTGATCTCCGTAACCGCTTGGAAGGTGAGTCCCAGGCCGATAGCCGCCTCACCCTGGACGAGCGCATTGATGGGGCCCGACCCCGACGAGGTGAACTGGTACACGTTCTCGGCCAGCTTGTCGAAGTAGGCGAGAGCCTCCTCCTCGCCGTAGACGTTCACGAGGTTCTTGAGGAAGTTGTACGCCGTCCCCGAGGTTTTGGGGTTCGCCATGGATATGAGCCCCTTGTATTGAGGGTCGAGGAGGTCCTCATAGCTCTCGGGGACGGGCAGGCCCTTTTCCCGGAGCAGCTCGTCGTTGACGGCGATGCACGCGCTCTCGCGGGTAAACGGAACGGTCTTGCGAGTCGGATCGACCAAGTCCTCGACATAGATGCTCATATCGACATCAGGCAGGTCGGCCAGGGTGTCCGCGATCTGCCGCGCGTACCCGCCCTCAAGGGCGAAGACGATGTCGGCCTCGGAATCACTCCCCTCGGTTCTCAGGCGCGCCGCGTTGTTGCCCGTCGAAAGATAATGGAGTCGAATGTCGTATTGCGGAAACTCCTCGTGCAGGGCCTTCAGGAGGGCCTCGTTGCGCATTCCCTCCCCACTCGAGTAGATGACGACCGTGTTCTCACCCGAGGAGGCCGCGCACCCCGAAAGGCACAGCGCAAGCGCAAGCAGGGCGGCGACAGCCGCCGCGGCGCGCCTCATCGACTGCACGATAGCGGACATGCGGCCAAGACTCGTCACGAGTACAAACCTCCTCAATCCAACTTACCGGCGATGTTTGCGTCTATAGTAGAGCACGGGTTCTTATTTGTTCATAAGATAGATAAAAAAGTACAGTTTATGAACATAGTTTTTGTAACCCCTCTGCCAGAGAGGGCAAAAGACCCGACTTCTGGCATACAGGCCACAAGTCGGGTCATGGGTAATCGCATCCGCGCGGCAGATGCAGCGGGGCGGGTTCTGTCAGTAGATCAGCACCGTCGTACCGCTGGGGATGTTGTCGTAGATCCACTTGGCGTTGTCGATGTGGAGTCGCACGCAGCCATGGGACAGCTTCTGGCCGAGACGGCCATCCTGGATGACGCGCGTTCCCTGGTTATACAGCACAGAGTGGAAGAGGTAGTTTCCCTGGAACTGCGTCCAGTAGTAGCACGTGTACCCGCTGCCGAAGGAATACCCCCGGCTCTGCACCCGGAAGATCCCCTTCACCGTAGGCGTCGCGTTGGCACCCGGCGAGCAAGCCCAATAGTTCCGTGCCGTCCAGCTTCCCTTAGAACCCCGGTAGACGCCCACGGTGCAGTTGTTGGTATCTACCGCCAGCAGCCACCCGGTGGAGCTCGCGAGCCCATTGACGCGGCTGTTCATCGCACGCTGAACGGGCGTGGCGATCTCACTTTCCGATACGTTGAAGGTCGTCATGGCCAACAAGGTGGAACCTGAGTAGACATGGGAGTGGCAGGTGCCGGCGTTACTGAATCGCGAGCAGTCAATGTCAGCGCGCCACAGGCCACCGCCCACGTGGCGGGCGGAGTACCACACGAGATCACCCTGTTTGCTGGCGGCTGACCAGGTGGGAACCTGAACTCCCGATGTGGAGGACGAGGGGTTGCGGATCCAGACGGTGCGCGTTCCGTTGCCGCCTGTCACATGAACGTAGTTCCTAAGCGAGAGGCTGGCTTGCCCCTGTCCGATGTAGTTCTGCACGCCATTGCCGCCGACGGCGTAGACATGGCTGACGTAGGTTCCGGCCTCGCAGTTATGCTGGTTCGCCGCGATGGTGGCCCGGAACGTGCCGTTCCCCAGGTTCTGGGCCTCATGCCAGACAATGTCGTCCTGCCCGCCAGCGGTAGTCCAGGTGGGCACCAGCACCCTCGCAACACCGGACTTCGACGAGATACCCGACACCGTCACGGTAACGGTGCCCGCCGCGTCGTTCTTCGATACCGACACGCTGCCGCCCGAAAGGGGGGTCACCGAGAACTCCCCGGCCCCGCCGAATCGGCTTGATCCACCGACCGTCGCGTAGAGGTGGACCGCGTACTTGCCCGCATCACGGTGATTGCTGATAGGTATGGTGGCGACCCACGCGCCGTTGGACTTCCGCGCTCCGTACCAGATGATGTCATCCTGACCGCCAGACGTAGACCAAGTGGGAGCTGCGACGCTCGTCGCCAAGGCGAACACGCCGCCCACCGCCTTCACCGTCGCCGTCTTCTGGTCCGCGGAGAGGCTTACGGAGATCTCCTCCTTCGACACCGAGACAGTACCCCTCCCCTCGCCCGCATAGGCAAACACACCGTTCTCGCAAGTGGCGTAGGCATGGGCGGCATACTCGCCCACTGCGCGACGGGGATGGGCGAGCGAGACCTCCGCAGTCCACGTTCCGCCACCCCGGTTCGTGGCGTCCAGCCACTGTATGTCATCCTGGCCACCAGCAAGGGACCACACCGGCACCTGGACGCGCGTCGGAGCCGCGGCGCCCGAACCGGAGACGACCTGCGCGGTCACGGTGAACGTGCCTGTCTTCTTCTGGGCATCGCTCTGCGAGAGGGCGACCGTCATCTTCGGCGCCTTCACGGAGAACGACGTGGCCCCGACGAAACGCTGCCGCCCGCCGACGACGGCATAGGCATGCGCCGCGTACTCCCCCGCGCTTCGATGGTTGATTATGGGCACCGTGAGCTCCCATACCCCGCCCTTCTTCTGGGCCAGGTACCAGCGAATGTCATCCTGCCCGCCGTCAAGGGACCAGGTGGGGATCATGACCGACGTGGCACGTGCCAGGTCGCCGCCCATGCCGCGAATCGTAACGCTCTTCTGATCAGCGGAGACCGTGGCGGTCAGCGTGGCCCCCTCGATGGTCACCTTCGTCGTGATCTGTCCCGCGAACGCGAAGACCCCATTTCCCGTGGTCACGTAGACGTGGGCGATATAGTCGCCAGCAGCCCTCCTCGGGTGGGCGAGAGACACATCGACGGTCCACTTACCGCCACCAAGGCTGCGCGCCTCGAGCCACTCGATATCGTCCTGGCCACCCGCGGTCGACCAAACGGGCACCTGCACGCGCGCCACGCCGGATGGCACGTTCGACACGGTGATGTCCAAGGTGAAGGCGCCCACCTTCTTCTGATCCGCCGTCTGGGGCTTGGCGTTGATGGCGGCAGCAGGTGCGACCACGGTGAACCCAACCTCACCCACGAACTTCTGCACGCCACCCGTGGTCACATACGCGTGGGTCGTATACCCTCCGGCGGTTCGATGCCGAGAGATGGGAATACTTGCCTGCCAAGAGCCGTCAGCGTTCTTGGTAGCGGCATACCAGATGATATCGTCCTGTCCACCGGCCACAGACCAGGTGGGGAGGAGAACCGAGGTAGCAGTAGGGGCGACGGACTTGTCCAGCTTGACCGTGACCGTCTTCTCGTCCTTCGCCAGCGACGCGCTCAGGGGAGCGGGCGCCGCCTGCGGCTCGACGGTCGCCTCGACGACGCTGTCGTCAGCCAGGGGCATTGCAGAAGAGTCCTCCTGCTCAAGAAGCGCGCCGGCATTCGCGTCAGACGACTTCGCGCTCTCCCCGGACTCGTTCTTAGCGATGTCGTCTGCCGGGTCATCGTTGGCGTTTCCCGCATCAGGCTGAGGGGTGCCCTCCACAGGTGAGGCGGCCTCACCGTCCTCCACGCCGGCTTCGCCAGACGTGTCGGATGGACGAGAAGCAGCCCCGCCGTCCATGTCCACGTCAGGCTCAAGGGAAGAGATGCCATCAGAATCCGACCTCTTCTCCTCGTTCGGCGCGAGAGACGCGGGGTACTCTGACGGCTCCGCAGCGGTAGACCCCTCAGCCCACGCGAGACTCGGCACCATAGAGGCAACCAGCATCAACGCGAGGCCGATTCGGAAGGCCCCCCTCGCAGCAACGTTAGGCTTCTTGCTCCCCATGTCACATACCCCCACTTGTTAACTCAGCTACTCTCTTCCTCCCGATGCCGGCATTGATGCCAAACCGACAATCGATTTCCATGAAGATTATAGAAGAGGCATCCCGAAGGATGCCTCTCATAGAGCACCGATTAGCGGTTAATTCTGCAACCGGGTGTGCGTCAGCACGCCGCCAGCTGGTTGATGAGGTTGCGGAGCTTTGCGGCATAGTCCTTGTCGGAAGCCCACACAAGCGTTCCGTCAGATTTCCCGCCGAAGTTGTCCACGTACGGAGCGATGCCGCGCTTCACGTACTGGAACCTCACGTCAACGCAGGGATTGTTCAACGGAGCCGTCGACGCATAAGCCTTGAGGTGCTGCACCTGGGCGCGCAGGCCCGTTCGCACGTTGGGGAACGTGTTGGCGTCCGTGGGACTGGAGTCAACCGCCCCCAGGCCGCCGAAGTTGCAGCGGTTTTGCGCGAAGTCGGACTGCAGCCAGCCCGTCTCGAGGAGCACCTGAGCCCAAAGAACCTCTGTCTTGACGCCTTCCGCACGCGCCTCCTCGTCGAGGATGGTGCAGAACGTGCGGATATCAGGCGCGCCCTTTGCAGCTAGCGCCATGTTCGGATACGTGCGACCCTGCTTGTTCCACATGCGCACCATCTGGTCAACCGACGTGGCGGAGCTTCCCATCACCGGGTAAAAAAACTGGTTGATCGTGGATTGTGCCACCGTGAACTCCACGCTACCGGCATAGCTCTGGGCGCCTCCGACAATCTGGTAGACGTGAGAATAATATGTACCAGCCGTGAGGTGATTCGAGAGGTTGACCGTCGCAGTCCACTCGCCCGCCAGCGCGCTCTTGGTGCCCGGATACCACACGATGTCATCCTGTCCGTTGGCCGCAGACCACGTGGGGAACGCGACCGATGTGGCCTTCGCCAGCTTGCCGCCCGAAGCGGTAATGCGGTACGACTTGCCTCCGTTGATCGCCGTGCAGGTGACACTCACCTTCGGAACGCTCATCGCCTGGGTCGTGCTACTCACGAACGACTGGATCCCAAGGCCGTCCACCGCATAGCAGTGCGCGTTGTACACGCCCTCCTGGAAATTATGGTTCGCCATGTTGACGGTGAGTCGATAGGTTCCGTTGCCCTTCGAGTCAACCTTGCTCGCCGCCATGCGGTACCACACGATGTCGTCCTGCCCGCCCGGCGCGGCCCACACAGGCAACACCGCTGATGAGATGCCATACTCACTACTCAGGCTGGCCTCAAAGGTGACGGTGCCGTTTGCCGCATTGGGAGTGGCAGTCACCGTGCCCTTGGGGGCAGCGACCTCGAACTTGGTCTCACCGACGAATGCCTGGCTCTTGCCCACCGTCATATAGCAGTGGGCGTTGTAGGAGCCGACGGACTGGTGGTTCTTGATGGGCACGACGGCCGTCCACTCGCCGGTAAGCGTGTTCTTCACGCCGGGATACCAGATGATATCGTCCTGGCCGCCCGGCGCCGACCACGTGGGGAACGCAACGGACGTGGCGGTGGAGAGACGACCGCCCTTCGCCGTCAGCGTGTACGTCGGGCTGCCATTCGAGTGAACGACACCGAGAGACATGGGGGGCATCTTGAGCGTCTGGGATGTCGTATCCGCGCACACCATGGCCCCGATCTTATCCGTCACGTAGAGATGGGCCTGATACTCGCCGGACTGGAACCAGTGGTCAGCGATGTCCACCGTCAAGCGATAGGTTCCGCTGCCGTTTGCGTACACGTTGTGCTTGCTCATGTCGTACCAGCGGATGTCATCTTGGCCGCCAACCGTGGCACACCATACAGGCAGCTTCACCTGGCTGACGCCGACGCTGGAACTCACCGTGGCCTGCAACGTCATGGTTCCCTTGGCGGCATCCACCGAAATCACCTTGACGGTGCCCGTCGCCTCCGCATGCTCGAACTCAGTGGCGCCCATGTACACGGCGCTTCCGCCGATCGTCGCATAGCAGTGGACGTTATAGACGCCCGCGGTACGATGATTCGACAGCGGCACTTTCACGGTCCAGGCGCCGGTAAGAACGTTCTTCGTGGCCGGGTACCAGATGACGTCATCTTGGCCACCGGCAACGGACCAGACAGGGATGGCAACCGATGTGGCGAGGCCGAGGCGCCCACCCTGAACCGTGATGACCTGGGAGAGACCGTCAGATGCAGCCTGCGCCTTGATGGAGATCGACGGCAGCGAGAGCGTCTGAGAGGCGCTCCCGATGAAGCTCTGGTCCCCAAGCCCGTCCACCGCATAACCGTGGGCCACGTACTCGCCCGCCTGGCTGGCATGGTCAATCATGTTGACTGTCACACGGTAAGTGCCGTTGCCAGCGGCGTTGACGCTCTTGGGGGTCATGCTGTACCAGCGAATATCGTCCTGGCCTCCCACCGTGGCGCACCACACAGGCAGCGCCATCGACCGAATGCCGAAGGGCGATGACACGCTCGCCTCGAAGACGATGGTGCCGGCGTCCTTATCGCAGGACACGACCTTGACTGAGCCGGTCGCGGGAGAGACCGTGAAGCTCGTCTCAGCCACGCAAAGATCGCGCCCCTGTGCGGAAGCGTATACGTGCGCAGCGTACTCCCCCACCTCGCCGTGCTTGGCAAGGGGAACCGTCGCCACCCAGTTTCCGTTGCTCTGCTTTTTCGCCGGATACCAGACAAGGTCGTTCTGACCGCCCTTCAAGCCCCAGACGGGAATGGAGACAGCGGTCACATCCGAGGGCGCGCCCACGCCGCTCACGGTGACGGTAGCCGTGCCGTCCGTGTTCACCACAGTCGAGGCCTGCGCGTTCCACGACCACTTCGCAAGGCCGTACTGGTTTGCGATACCTGTGGCGTCAGCCACGCCCAGGGCACGCAGCTTGCTCTCATCGCTCAGGTACTTGCTGTAGTCGCCCTGGTTGTCGATGAAGGCGTGCTCCACGATGATGCCGGGAATGTTGTACTGGCGCGCATAGCGAGAGATGCCGTAGTAGTCGCTCGCATAGCCCGTGGGATCCTTTCCTGTCAGGGAGTTGTTGATCTTGACCCCACGGTTGGTGAGACCGAGCTTTGCGAGCTCGTCGATGATCTTATTGCCCAGGGCCGTGCCGACCGTGTGGGTGTCATGATTGTAGCCAGAGGCATTGGGAACCCACACCTCAGCTCCATAGGCTGAGCCGTTGAAGCTGTTGAGGTGGATGCTGACCACCACGTTCGCACCCTCATCCACCGCGCGCTTCACACGCGTCTCGATGGAGTCGAGGGTCTCGGGCTGCGTCTTGGTCATGACGACCTTGACGCCCGTGTAGGTCTCCAGCTCTTGCTTGCAATAGCTGGCTATCTTCCAGGTGAGCACCGCCTCCTGGGCGCTGTTGACGCCGATTGCGCCAGGGTCAGAGCCACCATGGCCAGGATCGAGAGCCACGACCAACGTCCCGGCACGGCTGGCGGAGCGAGCCGAGCGGCGCGTCGAGAACGTGGCGGGCGCAGCGGCCTCGGCATCCTGAATCGCCTCGCCGATAGTGTCCGCCTCTTGGATGTCGCCAGCAGCATCAAGCGTGTAGAAGGAGACGTCAGCCTCGGACTCCTGGGCCTTCTGATACTCGACGGGCGCTCCGTCGCGAACGACGAACTGGGCGATATCGCAATCCGAGAAATCAAGGGATATCGGCCCCTCAACGGTTTCATATGAGAGGGATCGGACGCTCCACGTGCCGCGCGACCAACCGTCAACGCTGAAGGAGAACAGAGCCATGCCGTCAACGGCCGCCTCAGCCTTTACCTCTCGCTCCTCGCCGGCGTCACCCGCCATGGTCAGCACGGCATCAGACAGGTTGACCGTCTCATCTAGCAGAGAGACGGCGATGTTCTGCGAGCCGTTGGGCGCGATCACGGGGAGGTCGACGTACACGAATGACACGCGCTCAGCCGATGGCACCACGCGAGACGAGGCCGCAACCGGAGCGGCAACCGACTCATCCGCCTGAACGGCCGCATCCTCGGCCACGACGACTTCTCCATCCCCGACAGAGTCGACCTCCGCCTTGCCAGGCACGGGCTCATCCTCTGCCGCTTCCGGCAGGGCCGATTCCTCCCCTTCGGGCGTGAGGTCGGCTCCGTCAGCCGGAGCCTCCTCGGCGACGCGGGAATCCGCGGAGGCGCCATCGCCCTCAATTGGGAGGTCGCTCACCTCCGTCCCAGACAGACCAACGAATTCGGTATCAGCCGAGGGAGTGTTCCCCCCGAAGGCGAATGCGGGGAAGGACAGGCCGACCACCAGCACGACGGATAGCAGGCAATAGAGAACTTTGCGGGAACGAGGCATAACACAATCCTTAGCTATCGCTTCAACTACGTATTCTGCGTATCATAGCGTGGTTTTAAACGGCCACGCAACAATATGCTAACGAAATCAGACATATCGTCATCGAGGGGCTACCAGCCAAAGCTGGCAGCCCCTCGGATCGATCGAACACGCCCATGCTCGCGCGCTCAACGGGGATGAGCGCGGGCTTCTCACTACCCCTCGAACGCCGGATGGCACTTGTCCTTGTCGCTCAGCACCACCGCGTCCGGGTCGAACGCGTCATCGCCCGCGAGCGGGGGCCACTCGATGCCGATGGCCGGGTCGTTCCACATGAGGCCGCCCTCGTCGTTGGGGTGGTACACGTCGTCGCACTTGTAGCAGAACTCCGCCGTGTCCGACAGCACCAGGAACCCATGGGCGAACCCGCGCGGGATGAAGAACTGGCGGCGGTTCTCAGCCGACAGGACGACGCCCTCCCACTTGCCGTAGGTGGGACTGCCCTCGCGCAGGTCGACGGCCACGTCGAACACCTCGCCCGACACCACGCGCACGAGCTTGGACTGCGGGTGCTCGATCTGGAAGTGGAGCCCGCGCAGCACCCCGCGCACCGATGACGACTGGTTGTCCTGCACGAAGTCGACGTCGATGCCGCCCGCCACGAAGTCGGGGCGCTTGTACGTCTCCATGAAGTAGCCTCGGTCGTCCCCGTAGCTCTTGACGTCCACGACGATGACGCCCTCGATGGAGGTCTGGGTGAACGTGAAGTTGCCAGACGTGACCTGCTTTCCTGCCGCCATGCTCGCTCCTCCCCTACTGTCCCTGCGCCGCGTACCTGGCCTCCACGGCCTCCTTGGCCGGGCGCCACCAGTCCTCGTTGTCGCGGTACCACGCGATGGTGTCGTCCAGGCCCTCGGCGAAGTCCGTGTGGGCCGGCTGCCAGCCGAGCTCGCGGCGCAGCTTGGTCGAGTCGATGGCGTAGCGCCGGTCGTGGCCGGGGCGGTCGCGCACCCAGTCGAAGTCGTCGGCGCCCTTGCCCATGCGCTCCAGGATGGCGCGCAGCACGTCGATGTTGTTACGCTCACCGTCGGCGCCGATGAGGTAGGTCTCGCCGGGCACGCCGCGCGTGAGGATGGCCCACACCGCGCTCGAGTGGTCCTCGGTGTGGATCCAGTCGCGCACGTTGAGGCCGTCGCCGTAGAGCTTGGGGCGGATGCCGCACAGGATGTTGGTGATCTGGCGGGGGATGAACTTCTCGATGTGCTGGCGCGGGCCGTAGTTGTTGGAGCAGTTGGAGATGGTCACCGGCACCCCGTAGGTGCGGAACCACGCGCGGGCCAGCATGTCCGAGCTCGCCTTGGTCGAGCTGTAGGGGCTCGACGGGCGGTAGGGCGTCTCCTCGGTGAAGCGCGCCGGGTCGTCGAGGGCGAGGTCGCCGTACACCTCGTCGGTGGAGATGTGGTGGAACCGCACGCCGTGTTTGCGGGCCGCCTCCAGCAGCTGGTAGGTGCCCTCCACGTTGGTGCGCACGAACGGCGTCGGGTCGGCGATGGAGTTGTCGTTGTGGGACTCCGCGGCGAAGTGCACGATGGCGTCGGCGCCGGGCACGATCTCGTCGAGCAGCGCCGCGTCGCAGATGTCGCCGTGGACGAACGTCATGCGGTCCTCCGGGATGCCGGCCAGGTTCTCGCGGTTGCCGGCGTAGGTGAGCGCGTCGAGCACCGTCACGTGCACGCCGGGCTGGTGGTCCACCACCCAGTGCACGAAGTTGCTGCCGATGAAGCCGGCGCCGCCGGTGACGATGATGTGCTCGGGCCTGAACTCGTCTGCCATGTCGCTATCCTTCCAGCTCGGGCAGGCGCCCGAGGTACTCGTCCAGCGCCTCCTGCCAGGGGCGCATCTCGTTGCCGATCGTCTGGGCCAGGTGCCGGTTCTCCAGGGCGGAGAAGGCCGGTCGGTTGGCCGAGGCCGGGTTCATCTGCTTGTACTCCGCGCTCGTGCAGCGCACCACCTCGCAGGGCAGTCCCGCGCCGGCCATGATGGCCTCGGCGAAGTCCGCCCAGGAGCAGGTTCCCTCGTTCGTGCAGTGGTAGACGCCGTAGTCCTCCGTCAGCGCCGCCCTGAGGATCTCGTGGGCCAGGTCGTTGGCCGAGGTGGGGTTGCCCACCTGGTCGTCCACCACGGTGACCGCGTCGCGCGAGGAGCCCAGGCCGAGCATCGTCTTGACGAAGTTCCTCCCGACGTAGCCGTAGAGCCACGCCGTGCGGAACACGAACGTGCGCGGGTTGGCGGCCAGCGCCCGCTCCTCGCCGGCGAGCTTCGTGCGCCCGTAGGCCGAGATGGGGCCCGTGGGGTCGCCCTCGACGCGGTCGCCCGGCTCGGTGCCGGGGAACACGTAGTCGGTGGACAGGTGCACGAGCTTCGCCCCCTGGGCCGCGCAGGCGCGCGCGAGGTTCTCCGGGCCGAGCGCGTTCACGGCGAAGGCGGCGTCCTCCGCCTGCTCGCAGCCGTCCACGTTGGTGATGGCCGCGCAGTTGACCACCAAATCGAAGGGCCCCCGCGCGGCGAGGAAGGCGTCGACGGCCGCGGCGTCGGCGATGTCCAGCTCGGCCACGTCGGCGTACACCACCTCGGCACCCGCGTAGGCGTCGGGGACGGGGCCGATCTCGGAGCGGCCCGACTCCAGGCAGCGGCGCAGCTCGTTGCCCAGCTGGCCCGAGGCGCCCGTGATGAGGATGCGCATGCTAGTCACGCTCCTTGTGGGGGACGATGCGGCCCTCCACCACCTTGCGCAGGTGGCGCCCGTACTCGCTCTTGCCGCAGCGGTCGGCGGCGGCCAGCAGCTCCTCGCGGGTGATCCAGCCGTTCTCGTAGGCGATCTCCTCGATGACCGACACCGACAGCCCCTGGCTGCGTTCGACGGCGCGCACGAACTCGCCCGCCTCGAACAGCGACTCCATGGTGCCCGTGTCGAGCCACGCGTAGCCGCGCCCGAGCGTGACCACGTTGAGCGTGCCGTCGTCGAGGTACATCTGGTTGAGCGAAGTGATCTCCAGCTCGCCGCGGTCGGACGGCACCACGCGCTTGGCCATGTCGCAGACGCGCGCGTCGTAGAAGTACAGGCCCGTCACCGCGTAGTTGGACTTGGGGTGCGCCGGCTTCTCCTCGATGGAGATGGCGTTGAAGTCCTCGTCGAACTCCACCACGCCGAAGCGCTCCGGGTCATCCACGTGGTAGCCGAACACGGTGGCGCCGCCCTTGGTCTCGGCGTCCTCCACCGCGCGGCGCAGGTGGCGCCCCAGCCCGTTGCCGTAGAAGATGTTGTCGCCCAGCACGAGCGCGCACGAGTCGCCGGCGATGAAGTCCTCGCCGATGATGAAGGCCTGGGCCAGGCCGTCAGGCGAGGGCTGCTCGGCGTAGGACAGCCGGATGCCGAACTGCGAGCCGTCCCCGAGCAGGCGCTCGAAGTTGGGCAGGTCGGCCGGCGTGGAGATGACCAGGATGTCGCGGATGCCGGCCATCATGAGCACCGACAGCGGGTAGTAGATCATGGGCTTGTCGTACACGGGCAGGAGCTGCTTGCTCGTGACCATGGTGAGCGGATACAGGCGCGTGCCTGAGCCGCCCGCGAGGATGATGCCTTTCATGGCAGTTGACGCTCCTTCGATCCATCGACGTGGGCAAAGGCGGACAGTTACATCACAACGTCCCATTGTACAAGAGCGAAGCCCCAGGACGTTGACCGGATTGCTTTGTTCACGATATATACGGTGAAGCGCAACGACTACCCCTCGCGCCGTGCGACTATCCTTGCCATGAGCAGTACAAGGGAAAAGAGGGTCATGGCCAGCAGGGCCATGAGGCAGGTGTAGAGCAGCGAGGCACCCCACAGGCCCCAGGTGTTGATGACGGGCCCCATCGCGACGAAGGCAACGCAGGCAGTGACCGCATACCCGACAAGCACCGACCTTTGACAGCGCATCGTCACCAGGCCGTAGTAGGCGATGACCGCAGCGGCGTTGAACCCACCCCCCACGAGGAGGACCATCAGCTCCGGCCGATAGTCGCTCAAGTCAACCCCGTATAGAAAGGAGAGCACGGGTATGCCCAGCCAGAAGCCCACCAGCAGGGTGACCGCCGTGATGCCCAGAACCAGCAGCACGCCCTTGACGAGAATGCCGTAGAAGGCCGAGCGGCGTCCCTCGACCCACAGGGACGCCAGGGTATTGAGCAGGGGCTTGAACGCAAAGCCGCTCAAGAGGTTGATGACCATGGCAGGCATAAACAATATCGAGTAATAGGTCTGGTATTCCTTGCTCAAAGCCTCCTCTATGCCATAGCGCGGAGCATTCACCACGTACATGAGGAGAAACGAACCCAGGAACAGGGGGAGGCAGGCGATCAGCAGCCTCCCGATCGCCTTCGCATCGAACTCGGGCTTGAGCGAGACACGTTCACGAGCTGCTGGGAGGTTGAGCAGGACGAACGCCACAAGGGACGCGATGAGCGAGACGACGCACGCCACCAGCAGGTTATGCGAAACCACCAGCGCCAACGCGAAGGATATCAGCATGGCGCATACGCGGCCGAAGAAGGCCTTTCCGGCTAGATCAAGCCTGCCCTTCTGCTGGAGCATCCCATGAAACACGTCCTCGAACGCATCGAAGAAGCGCAGGCTCGCCAGAAGGGCCAGGAGAACCGCCTCAAACGACAGGCCGTTTGACTGGATGGAGTAGAGGACGACGCACACCATCATGAGGGAGCAGGTGATGACACGCGAGGCCAGGTACACTCCGAAGGAGAACCTCTCGCTCACGTCAGTTGCCTGATAGGGCCTCATCTCGTAATGACCCATGATCTGGAACTGCTGGGCGACGGCGAAGGCGATGGAGAACACGCCGCCATCATAAGCGCCGAGAATCTGGGTAACGAGGATGAGCAGAACCACGCTCGCGAGCGCGTTCATGACGCTGCCGAGCGTATTCCAGAGATAGTCCTTCTTGAGCTGAGACGAATCCGCCATAGAACCGTTAGTAGGCCCCGAAGTCGAGGACGCTGGGATAGTGGTTCTTGCGCTCCTCAACCGGAGGCAGCGCCATATAGTCCCCGTAGCCTCGGCTCAGCAGCGCGTCATAGCCGCGGGGAAGAAAGATGGTAACGCCATCGAAGTCCATCTCCACGAGAGGGAATAGATCATCGAGACGCGCCGACCATCTCTTCGGATCACGATCGCTGAAGTCCGCCACACGATCAGACGGACGGTCATCGTAGCGCATCGCCGCCTTATCCCAACGATGCTGCACCCAGCGGGGAGACACGTGGAAGAGGCGAAGCATCCCATGGGCGCACCGACAGCAGAACAGCACGAGGGATCTCTTCCACCCGCCGAAGGGAACATAGGGCCTCGGCGTGGCGCAGAGGAACTTCAGACGACCCCAAAGCCAGGTAGAGCGACACTGTCGCCGCAGCAGTGCATCGTCATCGACGAGGACGTCGAAAGGGTACAGTCCAAGGCCGATCTCATACTGGTAGGGGCAATTATCGAACTCCTCGGGCACGCACAACGTCCCCTTGAGCGAAAGATTGGCGTTGCACGCGGGAAAGTACTCCTCGGATCGCGAACTCACGACCTCGTACGCTGGCCCCAAATGCTCCGGAGCCTCCCTGAGAAAGCGCTCGAAATCCGCTCGTAGAAACCCGATGTCTATGTCATCGTCCCAGGGGATAAAACCACCGTGCCGAACGGCCCCTATGGCTGTTCCGCCGTAGGCAAAATACGGGATATCCAGTTCCCGGCAAACACGGTCGAGCTCCCGCAGCAGATCGACGGAGAGACGCTGGAGCTTCTGGAGCTCCTCCGGGTTTTCATATTCTTTGTAGTTCACGAGAGCCCCTTTCGGATGGCCTCACTATACTATGATCATATCGAAGACACCCACAATACAGGAATTGCCCATGTTTGACTCATCGGATCATTCATTCGTCGTCTGCGCCTACAAGGAAAGCCCCTATCTGGAGGAATGCGTCACGTCGCTCCTTGATCAAACCGCAAACCCCACTATCCTGATCGTCACCTCCACCCCCAACGATCACATAGCCGAGATAGCCCATGGTCACGGGATACCCTTGCATGTGCGCGAGGGAGACCCGGGCATCGGGGTGGACTGGAATTTCGCGCTGCACAGCGCCGGCACTCCCCTCGTGACCATCGCCCACCAAGATGACTGGTACCATCCCGAGTACCTCTCCGAGATGTTGGGGCTCGTCAACCAGGCAGAGGATCCGCTGCTCTACTTCACGAACTACGCTGAGCTGCGTGACGGGTCGCTCGTCGAGGACAATCGCCTCCTGAGCGTTAAGCGTCGCATGCTCAAGAAGCTGGAAGATCCCGCCAACTGGAACGACAGGAGTGCACGACGCCGGGCGCTATCCCTCGGCTCCCCCATCTGCTGCCCCTCTGTCACCCTCGTCAAGGACCGAATCGACGATGACATCTTCCTCTCGAGCTTCAAATCCAATCTCGACTGGGAAGCCTGGGCGAACCTCGCGGAGCAACCAGGTGACTTCATCTACAACCCCCGCATCCTCATGGCGCATCGCATTCACGAGGAGTCGGAGACGACGCGCTTGATCGAGAACGACGAACGCCCCCGGGAGGACCTCGCCATGTTCAAGCGCTTTTGGCCTGCCCCGGTGGCGAGCGTCATAAACCACGTCTATTCACAAGGACTTGCGAGCAACAGTAGATCCTGACGCGACGCAGCGATCAGTAGGGACCGAAATCGAGCCTCGTAGGAAAATGGTTCTTCCTTTGGTCAAGAGGCGGGAGTTGCATGTAGTCACCGAAGAGGGTTGTCAGATGCTCCTCGTAATTTGCCGGCACCTTGAGGTCGAGCCCGCAGAAGGGAAGCGTAGCAGGAGGCAGCACTTCCTCGCGGACGAACGTGGTCGAGAGACGATCGGTATCGCACAGGTAAGCGAAGCGCCTCGTCTTCTGGCCGCGATACCGCTGACGCGCCTCCTGTTCCTTGGCGAACACGCGCTCCTTCGACAGCCCGCTGATACGCAGCACCCCTGCCGCGACACGGCACACCGCTCGAATGGCTGATCCCGCCATGCCGCGCCGCAGGATGACGGGGTTCGGGATGCTCTGCAAGATGCGGACATGCGACCACATCCATGCATCCCAAGCTTGCTTTCGGTAGGCCTTCTCATCATCGGCGACCGCATCGAGCGCATAGAGATCAAGGAAGATGCCGAGGCTGCAGGGAATGTCCTTAAGGGGCTCCTCGCGAAACTCCGTCCCCTTCAGCATGAGCCGCGTGCTTGCTAGGGGGTACTCAATATTGCGCTCCGTATTCATGACCTCGTACTTATCGGGATATTCCTCCTCGATGACGCGCAGCAGGGTCTCGAGATCCTCGGCTGGCAGCGCGACATCAATGTCGTCATCCCAGGGAATAAACCCTTCATGCCTGACGGCCCCTAAGACGGTGCCCGCCAAGGCGAACCACTCCAAGTCGTATCGATCGCACACGTCAATGAAATCCCGGAGGATATCGAGCTCGCACGCGTGAATGTGGTCGAGCGTCTCCTGATCGTACTCTCTCATCAAAGCTCCTCTCGAAAGCTTTCGCCTGCTTCCGTATCTGTTTCCTACGGTTCCACAATCTCCTTGGCAAGCACAAGATCCTCGCGCTTCTTGAGACGTTTAAGAATGCGGCTCACCGTCACGTCGACGAGCCGATAGTTCATCACGCCCGCTCCCAGCGCTATGACGGAGGCGATCGCTGCGTTCACCACCGGCACGGCGAACGACGAGGGAAGCAGCATGACCAGCACCTGTTGAATCGGCCAACCCCACAGATAGATACCGTAGGAGAACTCACCGTGCTTCGCGAAGCCGGCCAACCGCGGGCTGAGACCATAGCCGAGCCAAAGCAGCGCATAGGGAAAGAACAGGAGCATGGCCGCGACATCCCATCCGAGTGAGACGAAGAGGGCAAACAACGCGATCGAGGCCCACCCGAGCGATGCGCGCAGGGGAATCCGATCGCGATACACGTAGAAGGCGACGCCCAGGTAAAACAGCATGATGGCCCTGACCACGCTCAATTGGTAGAAGTCAAAGAAAGCGAGGTATACGACGAGCAGCGCGAACACCGGCACCGAGACAATGGCGAAGGATCGCTTGGTGAATCGAGTCCACCGGAAGCACAGGTAGCAGAGGATGTAGCAAACGAACTCGACAGGGAGTGTCCACAGGGGCGCGTTCACGACGGGGCTATAGGGATTATCAACGAACACCCCAGGCAGGTCATGCTGGATGATGAACACGCCGTTAAGCAAGTAGAGATAGGTCTGAGGATCGGAATAGTACTCTGCAGGGGGAAGTACCGAGAGGATAGGACCAATGACCAGGGCCAAGAGCACCACGACGAACACAAGCTGGGGCAATATGCGCAGCAGTCGAAGTCGGAAGAACCGCGCCGGCCGTGGGTGTGACACGCAGCTTTTGGCGATGAGCAGGCCGCCTATGAAGAAGAACACCCCTACCGCCAAGCCGCCCTCACTCAACCGATCATCGGTAATGGAGGAGAGCGGCGTATGCGACTCAGGACCCAGACATATGGAAAAGGAATGGGAGAATATGACCGCAATAGCCGCCACGAAGCGGATGAAGTCGAGGTTGTTCTCACGTGACCCCACCACGTCGACAAGCATCTTGTCGCTGCTCTTCAACAATAGACCTCCTCCAGACAACATCAAACGATGAACAGTCAACGCCAGACATTAATCACCAGCGTCACTGCCGCAACGGCGACCGCAAAGCAGGTGTTGCGCCTCACTCAGAATTGGACCTACCCGATCTGTATCTCACGTCCCGTCAACTCCCAGTTGTCGAAGTCCAGCACGTCGCCGTCGATAGCGTACTCTCTGAGCGATACATCTTTATGCCCATCGCTCGTGGTCATCCAGTAGTAGCGCAGGCGCGGGTCATCCGTCACCTCGAACACCGTCGGGCCGTACTTCTCGCTGTCACCACCGGCAGCATCGATGACCGTCGCGGGGTAGTCGAGGTGTCCCGTGGGAACATGTGAAATCACAAGAGGTCGCGAAGCCTCCTCTGCGCTTTCCGCAGGCTTGACGAGCAAAACAGGAGACGTGGGCTCATACACCACGTCCGGGGTGAGGTACCAGTCACCATGATCAGCGGTCAGGATGATGGTGGCCTCATCGTAAAGACCGAGTTCCTTCAGCTGGCGGAGGTACTCGTTCACCATCTGGAGAGAGCCGAGGGTCTGGATGTCCTGGTTCGTCTCATGTGGTGCCATATGACCCGTCTCGTCGAGAACAAAGGGGTAGTGAGCGCCCAGCAAGTGGATGAAGCGGAATGCCTTCTCCCCTTCCTCCATCGATAGACCCTTGGTCAACAGGCCCTCGTAGAACGACCAGTCATTCATCACATAGGGGCTGCCGTCCTCCTTACCCGTGACCATCGCCTGGTTGTTGACCTCGTCGGTGGTAAACCAGAAGAGGGGCTTGACCAGCCAGGGTGCATCACGGTAGAGAGCCACCTTATCCAAGATCCCGATGAGGCCGGGCACATCGACTGCCCGTGCGGGCGACTCGGAGGCGGGATGAATATTCTCGACGATAGGAGCGACAGCGCCAAAGGCGCCTGAGGGACCAAGGGAATCGGTATAGACACCCTCCGTATAGCCGGCCGCCGCGATATCCGGCAGAAGCGTCGTGTCGTCATACCACGCGTCAAAGAACTCGCCGAAGTCATCATCCGACGCCGGCACACGCCCAGTGAGGAGGAAGGGCACCCCGTAGCGCGTGGGAATCATGGATCCCACGGAGTCCTCGAAATACGTAAAGCCGGCGAACTCGTCAAGCAGGTGAGGATCGTCGGCAAGAAGCTTGTTCATGAGCTTGGTGTCAAACGTGTCAAGAACGAACACGATGATGTTGCCGTCTGACCCTACCTCATACAGCCCTTCTTTCGTGAGCACGTAGCTATCAGCCGGCGCCGGCTCATGGGATGAGAACAGGCTCGCCACGCCCACGCCCTGCACGAGGATGAGGGCGAGGCTCACCACGACGGCCGCCGGGCGCAGAGCCGCGGCCTTCTTGCAGGCGAGCGCCACGAACGCTGCGATGATGGCCACCCACACGACGGTGCTGATGGCCGCGATGGTCTTGTACCACTCCAGGTAGAGCGGGCTCCCATCGGCCACGGGGAGCGACTGGTTGAGGCAGAGCGCCTGCACGTAGGAGCCGACGCCCAGGGCCACGATGATGGCCAACACCACGTCGAAGGCGCGCCCGCGCACGGCCGAGGCCAAGAGCGCCAGCACCACTGCGCCCGCGCAGCCCGCCCCCAAGACATAGGGCCATACCTCGTTCACAGTGAAGATAAGGCTGCTGGCACCGCCGGCCACCACCTCGAGAGGGGCCACCACGAACACGGTGCCCACGAGAAACGCGCTCGCCGCCAGCGCCAGGCCGAAGCGGCGCGCCCAGCCCAACCGCCGGGGCTGGCGCCCCTTGCGTAGGCGCTCCTTGGCCGCCACGGCCGCGCGATCGGCCTCGGCCAGCACCTCGGCGCGGTCGGAGTCGGCAGCCACCCGGTGGACCGCGGGCTCCACCTCCTTGTTCGCGTTCTCGTCGATGTGCAGCAGGCGCATGATGACGCGGCGGCTGCGGCGAAGCGCGACGCCGAGCACGGCGGACAGGGCCACCGCCACGCCCGCCAACGCCTGGATGGTGTAGGTCATGACCGAGGGATCCACATAGGCCAGGGCCGGGCTCGGCCACAGCGCGACGAGGGCCGCGGCCATCACGAGAAGGCACAGCGCGTCATAGGCGCGCAGGATCAGGCGTCGGGACGTCATCACGCCACCTCCCCTCTCTCCGAGGATGCGGGCGCGGCGTGCTTGCCCGCCTTGCCGCCCTCGCGTTCAGCCTGCTTGGCGAGCACCGTCTCCAGCAGGAACTCGCCGGCCACCTCGGCCCCGCGCCCCAGGTTGTACACGAACTCCGCGCGCACGTCGCGAATGCGGTCATGCCACGACGCGCGCTCGGCGAGCATGGAGGCCACCTCGTCGGCGAACTGGTCGACCTCCTCCAGCGCGAGCGACCGGCCGATCTGGTTGCGCAGGGAGATATCGGTGGGCTCCAGGCCCAGCTCCTCCCAGCGAGGGTTGCCCACCTTCATGGGCGTGTCGATGAAGATGGTGGGCTTGAGCGTGGAGAACGAGAAGTCGCACGAGATGGACGACCAGTCGGTCACCAGGATGTCCGACGAGAACGTCGACTCGTTCGAGCTGAAGTCGCTCTCGAAGTACAGCTCGGCGGGGTCGTGCCCGGCCCAGCGGGCCTGCAGCGCCTCCCAGCGCGCGGCGTAGCGCTTCGTGTACTCGGGATGCGGGCGCACGATGATGCGGTAGCCCTTGCCCAGCACCGACCCGATGAGCTCGTCGGCGCAGCTGTCCAAGATGTTGCCCTCCTGCCACGAGGGGCCGATGAGGATGACGGGGCGCTCGTTCTGCCGCCCCGCGACCGCCTCGTAGTCGGCGATCTCCTGGTCGAGCAGGTCGTAACCGCCCTTCACCAGCCGCTTGGGCTTGAGGCCGCGCTTGCGCTCGGCCGCCTCGATCTCCGCCACCTGGTGCGGGCCGGCGCAGAAGATGGCGTCGTAGTGGTCGAAGGCATCCTCGTGGGGCGTGAGATGGGTCGACGTCATGTGGTGGAAGAAAAACACGTACTCGGTGTCCTTGCGCACGTAGGAGCGCTTCAGGTAGTAGTTCTCCAGATCCTCGAGCGTGGCCACCACCACATCAGCATCCATCTTCATCATGAGCGTGATGGCCTTCTGCTCGCCGATGTAGTAGGGGAAGATGCGCGGGTTCTTCTCGGCCAACGCGAAGATCTGGTCGTTGGGGTCGTTGGTCACGTAGTGGATGCGCATATCGGAGTTGGCGAGCAGCCACTCGATGGCGCCCTTGAAGTACTTGTAGAAGCCGCTGCGCTCCGAGTAGAACACGAGGTGCTTGTCGACGGTGCCGAAGAAGCGCTTGTAGTCGGCCTTCTCGCGCTTGCCCAGCGGGTTTCTCTGGTACCACTTGCGCTTGGGGCCCGCGAGCGCGTTGAGCCCCTCCAGCTCCTCGCGGCTGGCCTCGAGGTCGGCGTAGTCGATGTACTTGCGCGGCTTGATGATGACGTTGCACAGCGCCTGCACGGCGATGGACGTGAGGTTGGAGCACACCCAGTAGAAGGCCATGCCCGCCGCCACGAAGATGCCCAGGACGAACGAGAGCGCGATGGACAGGCCGTTGGTGGTGTTCTTCTCCGCGCGGGACTGCTCACGCTGGAGCGGGTTGATGCGGTTCTGCGCGAAGCCCATGATGATGGCCGACACGCCGGCGAGCACGGGCATCACCCACGACAGGCCGCCGTCCTCCACGGGGATGAGGCCGAGAAACTCGGTACCGGGCGCCCCGTTGTCCGTGATGCGGTGGATGACGTCCACCAGGCCGAACAGGATGAGGATCTGCACGGCCAGTGGCACGAGCGAGAGCAGCGGGTGGTAGTGCTTCTCCTTGTACAGCTCGTTCTGCTTCTCACCGATGGTCTCGGCGTCGCCGAAGTACTTGACCTTCAGCCGGTTGAGGTCGGGCATGAGCTGCACCATGACGATGGCGTTCTTCTGACACCACAGCGCCATGGGCATGAGGATGATCTTGACGATGACCGTGAACAGCAGGATGGCGACCCACCAGTTGCCGGTGAGGTCGTAGCATGGCTGCATGATGAGCGATAACGCGTCAGCAAGGACTTCCATCATAGGGTCTCAAGCCTTTCGTGTCTAATCTTGCGATTCAGTGTCAACAGAGCGAATCTCATCCGCAGGCTTCGGAGTACCATCAACCTCCATGAGCGCGAGCTCCTGCACGAGGAAGGTCACTTTGCTGCGCAACTTGGCGATCTCGACCGATGCGAGAAACTCCTTGATGAGCAGCACAGCAACCATCACCAGGAACACCAGGTTAGCCGGGGACTGCACATCGAACACATCGGCGAGCCAGAACGCGATCTGGGGAAAGATGGCCAAGATGAGCAGGCACAGGACGAGGATGAACCAGAACACCGTGTCCGATGTCTTGATCTCGGACTTGCGCACCTTGAGGATAATGAACACCAGCGTGAGGGCGGCACCGGCCACCAAAAGCAACGTAAGCACTAGCTCGGGTCCTTCCTGAACCACTGAACGAACAGAATGGAGATGCACACTCGCAGCATGTAGGTGATGGACTTCGTGAAGTTGAGGTAGCTCTCCCCCGCCACGCGATCGCGCATCTCCACCTGCACTTCGGACACTTTCGCTCCATTGCGCGCCACGAGGGCGATGGTGTCAGGCTCAGGGCTGTAGTCCAGCTCGTTGGCGAACAGGGGGATCATCTTCTTGTCGAACAGGCGCATGCCGGAGGTGGGATCCTGGATGTGCTCCCCCGTCGTCAGCCGGATCATACCCGTGATGAGCTGCGAGCCCAGCATGCGCGCCGACAGCGGCTTCTTCTGCGAGCAGAAGCGCGATCCTATGACGATGTTCGACCCGGTCTCCTCGGCATGACGCACCATGGGCAGCACGTAGGCCGCCGAATGCTGGCCGTCTGCATCGAACTGCACGGTATAGTCGTAACCGTGCCGCAGGGCGTACTTCATGCCCGTCTGGAATCCCCCGGCCAGACCCAGGTTGACCGGCAGGTTGATGCAGTTGTAGCCGCGTTCCCGGCAGATGTCTCCCGTGGCGTCCTTCGACCCGTCGTTGATGACGACGTAATCGACCCCCGGCGCGTTCTTGCGCAGGTCCTCAACCGTGGAGACGATGTTCGCCTCCTCATTGTAGGCTGGGATGATCGCCAGTATCCTCGATTCCATGTGCTCCCCGTACCCCGTGGATAGTCAGCTCCAGCGCTCGTCGGGCGCCGACGTTTCATTGTAATACGAGCAGACGGGTCGCACCCCGACATCAAGGCAATTCCAGAGAGACGGCGCCATCTTCTCCCGCTCCACCAGTCGCGCTTACACCTTTCGGCACATCGCCCGACGAAGGTCCTTGCGCCTCCCCCGACGTGAGGAGGGAGGCATCTCCCGTTCCGTCTATTCGGTACAGGCGCATGTTCCCGCGTGCCAGGACGAGCGTGAATCCCGGGGTGTCCGGGTCGATAGCGTTGATGCCCTCCCACTGCTCGGCACGGTAGGCATGCGTGAACCGGCCAATCCCGCCGCCGTCAGCGCTGAGCAGTAAGACGTAGCGCGCCTGGGTTCTACGCACCGCCTCCTGCACCTCAGGATCGGTCGCGTAGAGGTTCAGATGCTCGCGTATGATCCTACTCGCCGAAGCTTCCCCCTCCTCACCGTATCCGCTCATGTAGCGGTAGAGCAGGTGGATGCCGTCCACGCCGTAGAGGTACATCGATCCGTCGTAGGGCTGGTTGATGACGACCGCATCACCCACGATGGCCTTCACCTCCTCGGCGAAGGCCGCCTTCGCCTCACCGTAGGGGCGCGCCTCCTCAGATCCCCCAGCGTCCTCAGGCGGAGCGTTCTGCTTCACCAGGAACTCGAAGGGCGTCTCAAGGTGCCGCCCCTCCCCCTCACCCTGCTCCACGGGCACGAAGTAGGACCCGCAAAAGCAGAGGATCCCCAGCACGGCGCCGAGGACGAACCGCGCGGATTTCCTTAGGCGCGCGGGCACAACCTTGGCGAAAATCGCGCAGCATGACGCCAGGCCAAGCGCCGCGAGGGGCATGGCGGCAAAGGCGAGCAGCGCGCCCACACGACACGGGTCGGTGTACCAGAACCCGCCCAGCACCTGCTTCAGGGGCCCCTCCGTCGCCGTGGTCACGACGAAGATGAGCAGCGCAAGGATGTAGGAGACCGAAAGCCACGCCGTACGAGGCCGACGCAGGGCGACGATCGCGCCGACCACGACGAAGGCCGCCAGCACCCATTGGGACGGGTTGTAGGCCACGGCAAGGGACAAGGCGTTTCGCAGGGCCTCCGGCACCGTGGCATAGGAATCCCAGTGATAGTTGACGACACTTTGCATGAACGGCGCGTGGTAGAGCGCCATCCAGGCGACGATGGCGACCCCGCCGGCACTGAGAGCCGCCAGCATACGCGCCGCGAGCGCTCTCCAGCCCGACAAACGCCGAATCGCCGACCATTGCGTCGCCCGCCACACGCAGTAGGGCATCAGGAGCACCGCGGCCGAGAAGAGCGCGTTTGGCTGCAGGACGCCCAGGGAGAGAAAGCAGAAGACGGCCGGGGTGGCGAGCTGTCGCCGCCGTGACCCGTCCGCCCGACGTCGTCCGGTCATCGCCAAGACAAGGGCGAGAAAGGAGGGCAGCACGGCCGTGGCGGCAGCGTTGGGGAACAGCTGCCAGCTCGAGTAGAGCGCCCAGGGAAACGCCGCGAAGCACAGGCACGACACCGATCCCATCGCAACCACCATGCGCTTCTCGGGAAACAAGGTGCTCATCAGCAGGAACATGCCCGCCGGGAACACGGCGCCGGCGAAGAGGGCGTTGACCGCGTTTGCCGCCACGACCACCGACACCCCCGACAGATCAGCAACGAGCGCGGTCGCCACATGCCATCCCGCCGGGTAGAAGCGCATCCCCGGGAAAGGATCGGCGGCCAAATCGACCATCGTCTTGTACTGGCTCACGTTCAGAAAGGACCAGTCACCCGAGTCCAAGAACGCGCGAACCGTGCCGAAGTGAAACACGTTGTCCCACGCCTGAGGCGGCATGGCCGGATCCGCGAAGGGCTTTACCAGCACGACGAGGGCCACCAGCACGCCGAGGACGACGGCAAGCCCGAGCCCCCAGGCCTGATATCCCGCCTCGGAGGGGCTGCTCGCCTCCGCCGCTCGAAAGCCCAACGCTCCCTTGTGGGCCATCATCCAGAGAACCGCTCCCACCGCTCCCGCGATGACCAAAGCCATCAAGAGAAGCACGGCGCCGTTCAGCGGCACACCGATTAGGGAGAACACGAGGGCAGTCAAGCTGTAGACGGCAATCGAGCATCCGGGGGCGACGGCCAGCGCGTAGGGCCACCCCATCCCCGCGCCGCGGCAGGGCAGCACCCCCGGCACCAGAAGCAGCATCGCCCCCAGAGCAAAGCTGAAGAAAAACTCACCCCACATAAGCCAAATGCTTTTCCCTCGACGCAATCGCCTAGCAGTACCTCGGACAAACAAGCTGCTTTAGTGTAGCAGAGCCCGCATTCAAGCGGCGCCGTTCCTCCCGCAGGGTCTGATTATCCCGTCAGGCAACAAGCGCCAAGGAATAGACGCACGTGAGATAGGAGGCGTTCATGAGCGCAAAGCCCAGAGACAGCGGCAGGAAGAAGTCACCCCTCTCCTTCTCGTGTCCCCGCTTGATCAGAGAGGGGAAAGAGCCAGATCGATGCATGAGCAAGGAGCGCCCTCACTTTTAGAGAACGAGGGGGGCCATGTTGACAGCAATAGCCTGCCGTTCGAGGAGAGCTGGCCTCCTCAGCGGAAAACAAGCCGGTGTGTCCTAGTGAAGCAACCCGATATAAACCTGCCAGAGACCTGCGTAGTTGAGCGCGAGCATAGCCGCGAGGATCAGGCCGTGACATACGACCCCCCGTGGGGCAAAACGCTTCACCTGACGCGGCCCGATGAATACCAGGAAGGCGAACACGAGGGGCAGGATGTAGCGTGGCTGGCACCCCGCCACCGTCTGGCTCGCCACCGCCGTGAACGAGACGTACATGCTCGTCGCCACAAGCACAAGCGTGGCCGCGGAAAGAACGACGACGAGCAGCCTCGCGCGCCAGGTGTTCACCCCATCATCGCAGGGAGCCTTGTCCGTAAGGGCCGTGAACGCCGTCACGAGCAAGATGGCCACCCATATCCAGGGAGAGCAGAAGCCCAGATACGCATAGAACGTAATGTAGCCCTGGCTATCGGGTATCGAGAGGTACTGCGCGAGGAACGAGAGGCAGATGCCGGCATACTCGACGGGATTTGAGAGGATGAACTTGATCTGTTCGATCGAGTTGACATCACTGCCGCCTCGCGTATCGCCCGTCCCGGGCCCCGATACGACGAAGTAAGGAATGGCGAAGCTGAGGAGCACGAACAGCATCGCTCCTACAACGGCGGCCCTGAACAGCCGCGACTGTCTCGCCGTCGCGAACGAAGAACGCGGGACGAGAAGGCACAGGAGGATGAGGGGGAAGTAGATGGCCTTCGGCCCCATGCCGATGACGAACGCCCCGATCATGAGAGCTGCCTCACGAAGGGACAACTTCTCATCAGGCCGCTGGAGCGCGCCGACGAGGAAGGCCACGCCCGTCATGACGAAAGCATTGACCCAATAGTCATAGCTGTAGGTGGAGGCGATGAACAGCATCGTGGGGTAGAGCGCGACCGTTGCGAAGATCATTTTCCCCGAGCGTAGCCTCCTCATGCCGAAGAAGAGGACAACGGAGTAGATCACAGCATAGACGAGACGCGCGAGAACGAACTTAGTCGAAAAAGACAGCCCGAGCAACGAGAGGCCGAAATAGAGGACGGACGCCGGCATGCTGGCGATCTTCTTGTACGCATCACGCAATGACCCGTGGATGACAACGCCCTTCGAGCCCTCTTGTCCCTCTAGTTGGTCGAGCTCCTCAGCCCGTTCGTCGATCTTCTCGATTTCGGTGTTAACGGTGGAATCGGCTCGGTACATGATCGACTCATCCGCAAGGTCGAGTTCCTCAGTCCTGTCCACATCAGACCATTCGAGCATGAACTGGTAATGCGAGTCGAGATCCCACGATACCTCGTTTACGCTATAGGACAGCGATGAGAAGCACGTGAACACGAGGGTGCAGCACAGAAACACGTTCTCCGGCCTGCTCGCCAGGTCCTTCCGGAACACCGCGAACGACAGGCCCGAGAAGCTGAGGGCGAGCACAAAGCCCCAGTGGTAGCTGCTCGTCGCGTAGCCCAAGGAGCCGACGATGCCCGTGAAGGCGGTTGCGAGCAGGAAGGCGGCGAACGCCGCCAGAGCGAGCGCAACGGCTTTCTGCGGAACGGTGTCGCCGTTCCAGAAGGCCAAGGCACCTCGACCCTCCTTGTCGCTTAGCTGGTTCAACCCGACTCCTTCACACATCTCCCTCAAACGCTCGAGTTTGACTCGAACAATACCTCTCGGCGCCTTTCACGCCGCAGCGAGCTAGCCCACAGGCCGAAGAACATTGGCCGCCGGCATGCCGAAAAGCCCCGGCCGACGCCGATCCTCTCCGAGACCCCAGGCAATTGGCGTCCCTTGGGTGAGGCGAGCGGACACAGGAGCTGAGATGCCGCCAATCGCCCCGCCAGATTCCGCACACTCGCAAGACGCTGCCAGCATATCCTATTATATTCAGATACACGTACGTTCGGCATGTGGCGCATAAGGAGGGAAGATGGTATTCAGCTCGCTTGCCTTCCTGTTCGCCTTCCTTCCGCTCACCTACTTTCTCTATCGTGCCACCCCTAACCTCAAGGCGCAGAACGGGCTGCTCATCATAGCCAGCCTCCTGTTCTACGCATACGGCGAGCCCGTGTACGTCCTTCTCATGGTCTTTTCCACGCTGCTCAACTACGCGAGCGGCATCCTGGTGTCACAGGGGAAGACCCCTCGTCAACGGAAGACGTTTCTCGCCCTGGCAATCACCCTCAACCTCGCCCTGCTCGGCATCTTCAAGTATTCCGACATGCTCGCCCTGTCAGTCAGCCAGATCCCCGGGATCACCATCCCCGCCCCCCAGATCATCCTCCCCATCGGCATCTCCTTCTTCACGTTCCAGGCGATGTCGTACGTCATCGACGTCTACCGAGGGCAGGTGAGGGCTGAGTCGAATTACCTCAACGTCCTCCTCTATATCTCTTTCTTCCCCCAGCTTATCGCCGGTCCGATCGTCAAGTACCACGATATCGCCCGGCAGATCCACGATCGAAGGTGCAGTCTCGACGAGACCGCGCGGGGACTGAGGCGCTTCTGCTTCGGCTTGGCGAAGAAGGTGCTTCTCGCCAATCAATGCGCAGCCGTGTGCGACGCCCTCTACTCAGCCCCCTCCTCAGACCTCAATATCCTCACCTCCTGGCTGGCCGCCTTGAGCTACCTGCTCCAGATCTACTTTGACTTCAGCGGATACAGCGATATGGCCATAGGCCTCGGCCATATGTTCGGATTCTCTTTCAAGGAGAACTTCAACTACCCCTACACCGCCAAGAGCATCCAGGAGTTCTGGAGGCGCTGGCACATCTCCCTCTCCACCTGGTTCCTCCAGTACGTCTACATTCCCTTGGGCGGAAACAGGAAGGGTCGTGCACGCACCTGCGCCAACAAGCTCATCGTCTTCTTCCTCTGCGGCCTGTGGCATGGAGCTAGCTGGACCTTTGTCGCCTGGGGACTCTACCACGGCTTATTCCTTCTTCTCGAGGAGTATGTTCCGCGCCTCAGGCAACTGCCCGCTCCCCTCGGACATGTCTACGCCCTCCTTGTCATCGTCTTCGGATGGGTGCTTTTCCGGGCCAACAGTTTCTCTCAAGCGGCTGAGATAATGGGCCTCATGCTTACGGGATTCACGTTTACCCATGCCCAGGTGGCCCTTCTCCTGCAGCAGCTCACCCCGAAGTTCGTATGTGCCTTCGGGATTGGCCTCATTGCCTGCCTCCCTGTGCGAAACGTCCTGGAAAGACGCTTCGCCCGCAGTTCCCACCCCTTCGCGGGAGAAGCCCTCTCCTTCGCCCTCGCGTTCATGCTCCTGGCCTTGTGCGTGCTCGAGCTGTCGAGCGGTGGATACAACCCTTTCATCTACTTCAGATTCTAGCGAGCGGAGCATCAATGAACAGAACCCGCGCTCTTCAAGCCATCTTCGTCGGGGTGACGATGCTCTCCCTCTCCGTTCCCGCCATCGGCACGCTCGTGCTGCCGCCAGCTGAGAACATCGAGAACACGAGCGACACTCCCCTGCCGAAGCCGATCGACGACGGGAGCCCCAACATCGACTACCTCAGCGATCTCGGACGCTATTTCGAGACGCACTACGCCTTCCGCAACGAGCTGGTGACCGCTGACACCCTCGCCAATCTCGCCCTCTTCGGCACGTCAAGCGTCCACGATGTCATCTGCGGCGTCGACGGCTGGCTGTACTACGCTGGCACTCTCGGCGATTACCTGGGAGAAAACCAGATGTCGGATTATCAGGTTGGTCTCTTCGCCCACAACTTCTCCTTGGTAGACGACTACGTCGAACGCTGCGGTGGTCGGCTCATCCTCCTGTTCCCGCCAAACAAGAACACGGTTTACCCAGACGAGATGCCTTCCCGCTACCTTGAGGGCGAGGGCCCGCATATCGTCGATCGTCTCAGTGCACCCCTGCGAGGCCAGGGGGTGACCTACCTCGACCTCCCCCGCGCCTATCGAGAAGCCGCCAAGGCCGACAACGCGCATACGCTGTATTACCCTCAGGACACCCACTGGAACGCCTACGGATCGCTCCTCGCCTACGAGATGATCCTCGAAGCCGCGGGACGGCAGCCGATTCCCTATGGCTGGGAGGATCTTGAGTGGGGCGAGCATCGCGGCGACCTCCAGCGCATGCTGCTGCCACTCGTTCCCCAGGTAGAATGGGCTCCGAACAACGTCATCGCACAGGGGTGCGACGAGATCGGGACCGAGACGACCGAGAATCACGTGCTACTCGAGCGCTTCACGGGATCTGGCGACGGCTCGCTCATGATGTACCGCGACTCCTTCGGCGAGGTGCTCGAGCGGCCTCTCGCTTCGAACTTCGCCTCGGCTGTCTTCTACCTGGATCAAGACGGGAAAACCTACGATCTCTCGGACTTGCGAGACAACCCTGCCGATGTGGTTGTCATCGAGCGGGCAGAGCGGTTCATGCCCGTCTTATGCGGAGACATGCCCCACTTCCCAGCACCGGACATCGGGGAAGCGGAGGGCCTCAACGTCAAGGCGCCTGTGGAGATGAGCGATCTCAGCCTCGAGACATACGGCAGCCTCACCAAGGTGAGCGGGCGAAGCACGCTGCCGGAACTGCAAGACAGCAGTGCCCCACCATCCGATGTCCATCTCCGCGTACGGCAGGCCTCGGGAGAGGAAGTCTGCTTCGCCCCGTACATCGGCATGGCGTCGATTCCTGGCGTTATCGACTTCTACCTCTATCTAGACGGTCAGTCGCTGGAGGCGCTCCTGAGCCCGGGCTCGCAGCTCAGCCTCGAAGCCTCCCTATCCCAGTAGGTCCTCACGTCAAAGCTGTGCGGCCAACTGGCTCACAAAGCCGAAGGGGGCGGCGTCGGAAAGATACCCAGGGTCGACGTTTCCGCAAGGCACGACCGGCTCATAGGACAACGCCAACCTCTCCAGCGTGCGCGCTATCGCCTGAGGTGAGAGCGCGTCAAGAGAGGTGATGTTATCTGAGAACGAGGAGAGGTCCTTGTTACCGTAGCTGTTGGTGATCACCTTCGCGCCGAACGCCGCCATCTCAAGCGGCGGATAGCTCGGATGGGGCGAGACCATGAGCGAGAGCCCCAGGGCCGATTCCGCCAAAACCGTGGCGTACTCGTCCAGCGTCAGCTTTCCCAACGAGATGAGATTACGCCCGTTGCCCAGGTAGACGGGCTCGAACGACTCTCCCGCGGCGACCATCTCCCACTCAGCGCTCACCTGAGACGTGCGAACCCACTCGCGAAGAGACTCCACGACGAGCTCGAAGGCATTGCGAGGCGTTCCAGGACGACCGTACACGAGGATGCGCTTCCGCTTGGACGTCGTCCCCTCCAGGGACATGAGGCGATCCTTGAGCGCCGCGTTCAGCGTGGGCTCGAAGAAGTACTCGCTCGCGAACGTATAGCCCTTTTCGATGAAGTAATCTCTGAGCAGCTTCGAGTTGAAGACCGCGATCTGGGGATACGTGGTCCGATACGTCGAGTCCGCGAGCAGGTATTGCGACGACCAGGCATAGAAGCCTGGCTCGTAATCCTGTATCAGGTAGACGAACGGATGGGGCGACAGCTCATCCGGAGCCCAATTGGCGTACTCGTTCTGGATACAGAAGGCGCTCCACCAGCTCGTGAACACGAAGACGTCGCCATTGGTCACCTCGAGGGTGTCGTGGTCGCGATTGACGAGCGAGATGATCTGGCGTGGAGCGGCCGAAGTGGCGGAGGGGGGAACGATCTCGTAGTCCGGGTAGCGCTCAGCCGTCTCGAACCTGCGCGGTTCCCCGTCGAGAACCAAGATGCGCGCCGGGCAGTCCAGCTCGGCAAGCAGGCGCTCATAGAACTTCAGCGCCGTGGCGATGCCTCCGAACACGTCCTCCTCGTTGATAGACGGGAGCAGGAGATTCAGGCGCCTCTGATCACCCTCCCCCTTGCGGAACCTGATAGGACGCACCTCACCCAACATGCGGCTGTTGCGGAAGAACCGCGCCTTTTTCTCGCGTTTCAGCAGAACCGTCGGGGTCGTCTCCATGACGTCGAGGTTCTCGTTGAAGAAGGGGTCGCCCGACTCGCGGTATTCGCGGTAGGCGTTCGCCGAGAGCGTGAGGTCGACCTCGGGAACGAAGGAGGCGTCACGCGACTTCGACTCGAAGTGAGTGAGAACCACGTAGGGATCGTACAGGTTGAGCAGGCCGTTGCGGCGGGCGCGGATGCACAGCTCCACATCGCTGCCGCATACGATGAAGTCCTCGTCAAACCCGCCGATCTTCTCGTATGTTGCGCGCGAGAACGCCATGCAGGCCCCCGTGACGGCGGTCACGTTGCGTCGGACCATGGGCGAGACGAAGGGGGAGCCATGATGCACGGGCGCCATTCCCTTATACACATGATCAGCCCATCCGCTCATGCCCACGACGACACCCGCGTGCTGGATGGTTCCGTCAGGATAGAGAAGCAGGCCGCCCACGACGCCGATGCCGTCCCGCGTCGCGTCCTCCACGAGCCGCTCGAGCCAATCGGGGCTGATGACCTCCACATCGTTGTTGAGGCACACGATCACATCGCCCTTGGCCTCGCGGATGCCCTGGTTGTTCAGCTTCGACCAGTTGAACTCATAACTCGCATCGATCACCCTCACGTTCTCCAGGCAGTCGATCTCCTTGAAGTACGCGAACGTCTCGGGCTCCTCGGAGTTGTTGTTGAGCACGATGATCTCGTAGCGAGCGTTCACCGTCTTCGCGAAGATGCTGTCGATCGCCTGCCTCAGATCCCCAACATGATCCTTGGTGGGAATGATGATGGACGCCAGAGGGCGGTCTCCCGTTTGATAGCGAACGTCGTAGACGAAGTAGTCACCCGTCTCCTCGGCCCGTGCCTTACCCGGTCCATATACGCGGTCAAGATGCTCCTGTATGGCCCCCAGCCCCGCCGTCTGGGCATAGGGCTTCGACGTGGGATCGGCGGCGGTAGACGACGGGATAGTACGCCAAGAGTAGAGAACCTGATCGATGTGATCGATCCTGTCCGTCCTCTCCGCCAGACGCAGCATCAGGTCATAGTCCTGGCTTCCATCGAATTCGCTGCGCAGCCCGCCGACCTCCTCGAAGAGCGATCGACGCACGCACAGCAGATGGCCGACGTACATCTGGGAGAGCAGGAGATCAGGCGACCAATCCGGCTTGTAGAGGGGATTCTTGTGCGCGCCGTCTACGTCGATCTCGTCTTGATCACTGTAGAGAACGTCAGCATTGGTCGCGGCAGCCTGGAAGTTGCACTCGAGGAGGGCGTCCCTTGAGAGCACGTCATCGTTATCCATGAACGCGAGGTAGTCACCCGTCGCCACAGAGCATGCGGCGTTGGTGGCAGCCGAGATGCCACCGTTCTCCTGGAGGAACACGACGTGGATGCGCCCATCCCCCTTGAGGCTCTCGAGATAATCACGTGTGTCCTGTCGCGTGGAGCAATCATCGGCTATGCACAGCTCCCAGTTCGCGTAGACCTGGTCCACGACTGATTCCACGGCCTCGCGAAGCCAACGGGGATCCACGTTGTAGACGGGCATGACGACCGAGAACTTGAGCTTGCCGACCTGGCTGCCCGCCGGGCGGGTGTCAGTCATGGTCGCCTGGACGATCTCCTGACGAACCGATTCCTCGTAGACCCGCTCGGCCAGGCCAACCACACCGTGCTTTACAAGGTATTTCGTGCCCGATATCGCCCTGCGGGGAGACTGCTTGAGCAAGCGGGCGATAGACTTGACCTTATCCTTCGTTTCCACGCGATCCCCTCATGCCTCGTATCCTGCGGCAGCCCATCGCCCATGGCGGAGCAGCCTTTTCCTGTGCTTTTCCTATCTGCTCGAAAGCCAGCCTACCCGTTACCCATCGCAATAGCTCCGATGTTCGGGTTGACGTTTCTCTCACACACCCCTGCCAGGAAGCGCCCTTCTGGAGCGCATGTTCCAGAGCTCCCTGAGAAGCCAGGAGGAATCCCACAGTCTACTACCCGCAAAACCGAGTCGGCCGCATATGCGTTAACGTGACCCTTCTCCCTCGATTTCCGACAGAGGAAGGGCAACGGCTCTTGATGGCAACCGAACAAGAAGACGCCATCGAGCAACTCGAGAAGGATATCACGCGCCATGAGAAACTGAACGCTATCCATGAGCTCAACATCCTGAGTGTCCTCGGGAGAGAAGAACCAGTGGGAGGGAACCCCCGTCTCTCCGAGGATGCCCATGACCTTCCCTGCGTTGATGAGATCGCTCGCCAGCCAAAGGACCTTCGTTGCACCATCAGATGAGACAACCCGTCCTCCCGCCAACGCCACCTCAGGACGCTGGCCCTGCGATAGAAGAGGCTGAAGCCAGTCACCCTCGGCCACGCAGGTTTCCCTCGGAAGCACCGCCACGTAGTCCGACGCGAGGGCCCGGGCCAGACGTCTGAGAACAGACAGGGTCATGCAGCCCTTTCTTCCCAGGGAGAAAGGCGCAGCCTTCACGCCCGGAGGAAGACCGGGGATGACAGACGCTCCCCTACCGTCCCCGTCATCGAGGAGCACCAGCTCCAAGCTGATCCCGCTCCCCTCATGCCAAGCTGTCTCAACGATGGATCTCACCTGGTCGGGGCTATAATCCGGCGGAACAACCACGGAAACCGAGCACGGGCGCTTCACACGGTAATCAACCCGGTAGGTGAACGGCCGCCGATATCCTTCGACATCCGCGGGAACACCCGTCCGCGCGCAGTGATCCTGAACCGCGCCGATCCCGGCTTGAACGGCATAGGGCTTGTTCTGCTCGCCGCCCGCGGTGGATAGCTCCGTGATCCTCCAATGATAGAGAACCCGATCAATGGACGCGATCGCACGGGTGAGCTCGGCAACACGCAAGATGAGCCAGTGATCCTGAGCGCCGTCGAATCCGGACGGAATCGGGCCAATGTCATCGAGCAGGCTCTTGCGCACCATAAAGAGATGGCATATATAGTTATTGTTTCTCAACAGGCCGAGGTTGAATCCCGGTTTAAGCCTCGGGTCGATGAAGCCCCTGACGGGATCGTACTTATCCTCATCGCAATACAGCGCATCCACCGCATCATGCCCGTTGATGGTCTCTACGTAGCAGTAAAGGAGGTCGGGCTCGATGAAGTCGTCATGATCCAGGAACCCCACAAATTCCCCGGAGGAAGCGGCGATGCCCCGGTTTGTGTTGCCCGCTATACCGTAGTTCTGATCGAGCTGAACGACCTTGATCCTAGCATCTCGAGCCCGAAGCTCGTCTATGGTTCGAGAGAGAGGCTCGTCATCGGGGGTCGAGTTCACCAAAACGAGCTCCCATTTCCCATACGACTGGGCGAGCACGCTGCGCACCATCTCCCCTAGATGGTTCGTGTCCGTGTGGTAGAGCGGCACAACGAGGCTGACAAGCGGTTCATAGCCGAAGCTCGTCTTTGCCTGGCACGCCAGATCCTCGGGCGACGCCTTTCTTCGATTGAACCAGTCCTGGTAGCGGGTACGCTCATCACGCCTGGTCACGAGTATGGGAGCAAAGTCCAGAGCCGGTTTTTTTCTGAGGAGCGTACGAGTTAGCTGCTGCGCCTGTCCCAGATCGCCAAGGCCGACGACGCCGATCTCCTCGACACCCGTACGCCCCGGCACCTCGCAGAGGTCGAGGCGCACCTTTGCCACCGGTTCGTCAAAGGAGAACAAGCGGATGACCCCCGCGCCCGCGAACTCGAAGAGGTGCCAGGTGAGATCTTGCGAAAAGGGCTCGCCTTCCTCGGCAAAGTAGACCGTCAGAGAATCACCCGTGTATCCTCCGGGAGCCGAAGCATAGAAGACGACATATCGCGAGGGCACCTCGAAACACACCTCGAACCATGAATCATCCTCTACTGCAGTGAAAGAGCCGTCGAACTGAACGCCCTTGTTGAGTCCCGCCTGGGCGCCTGGGCCAAGCAGCAGTCCCGACAGATCGGCGTTCGCGGGTTTCAGAGATACTTTCATGGCGAGCTCCTTCACGACCATCGGCGAGCCAGGCGCCGCAAGCCACCCCACCGCTTCGTTGGAGGCTCACCAGCGAAGTCTCCTTCGTCCTCCCCGCCGTCGGGCGGTGAGGAGGGAGCGCTGGAGGCCTCGGCGAAAGACCCTTGGCCCTCGATATCACTCAGAGGACGGGAGACAACCTCTTCCCTTGCGCACAGACCCCTCAGCCAGGAGACGTAATCCGAGAAGTCCAGCTCCTCGGCTACCCAGCGCCTCGCTTCTTGCACGTCCACGCATGCTTCGCCGACAAGAAGGCGGTGCGTCTCACGCGCGAGCTCCCCTACCGAGAATCCCTCGACAAGCACCCCCCGCCCGTCCTCGAGCATCACGTCCACTCCACCGGATCCCGCGAAGGCCGCAACGGGTACGTGTCCCCGCATCGCCTCCAACACTGCTGACGGGAAGGTATCATCGCGGGAGGTGCACCAGAACACGCTCGACGCATTCAGGAGAGCAGCGTAAACCGTGCTGGGCAAGAACTCGACCCTATGGAATCTCCCTGCTATCCCACTCTTCCTCACCTGATCGGCGAGTCGCGGAAGAAGCTCGTCGCCGGGCAGAAGGTTTGCAGAGCATCCAGCCCAGATAAAGTACGGGGCAACGTCCCCGGCGATCCTCGTCAGCTCGATGGCAGCCGATATGAAGAGGTCGTATCCCTTCCGCAGCTCTGGCGTGCCCGAGCCGAGGATGACAGGCGCGCCAGCGGGGATACCGAGTTCGTCCAGGAGGGGCGCGAGCGCCCCATCATCACGACAGCTCTCTTGGAGATAGACGCCCTGGGGCCGTATCTCCACCTTTCCGGGGATATCCGGGGCCAGAAGGCGAAACCCCTCGAGCACCGACCGCGCGGGGAATACCAGGCTGTCCGAATACCGCGCCGCCCGCGGGGGCTGATCTCCCATGTCATGGATGGTCAGAGTCTCCCTCGTCTCATGGATAAGGGAGACCACCCGCAAGCCAGCGCGTTTGAACACCTCGGCATGCTGGGCAGAGACGACCGTGTTGAGGACGGTGGCACCGAACCCACGCGCCGCAAGATGACGGAGCAGCATGTCGCATGCGTCACCCTCGGATCCGTCTCTGCTAATCCTCCAACTCGTATGCAGCTCTAGCAGGGGAATGCACGACTCCCAATAGGACAGGGCCACGCCGCCATCGCCCTGCCCGATGCATAGGGCAACCACTGGACTTCCCTGTCGATCCGCCTCCTCGGAGATTCGCGCAGCCAGAAGGGGGGCGCCCGTCAAGCCCAGATCATGGGTGACAACGACCAACCCCTCGCCGCGCGTGTCGGAACAATCCCCCACCAGGGCGTCAAGCCCTTCGTCCATGGTGTGCGCAAACGCCATGCGTGCCAGCGAGATACCCGTGGGGCCGCACGTCTCGGTAAGGTCAACCCGCACACACGTGACAGCTTCATCGAACTCCCACACCCGGGTCAGCAGCCTCTTGCCCAGCACCGGCGGCCGCAGCACCCTCTGCTCGGACAACTCATCCGACACCACTGTCGCGTAGTAAGAGGAAACCCCATCGCCCTGATAGCCCTCCGGAAAGCGTAGCTCGAGCGCAAGCGCTCGCACGGGAGCGGCTGGCCTCAGGAGAATCTGAGGATCATCCTCGATCGCGTAAATCTGTCCATCTCGCGCCTCAAGACCCTTGACCTCCACGGAGCACCCCTCCACGACGAGCAGTCCGTCGAGGTAGGTTTGGGCATCCCCCGTCGCATCAGCCATGCAAGCTCCTCAATCGTGGAAACAGAACGGACGCGGCGCCCATCTCCGGACGCTCTCGCTCCTTTCCGGTGATTTTACCATGGGGTTCGGGCCCGCCCCCGCGGCCACGGTATAATACCCCTGTCCGCCAACCGACGCGCCGCCGGGCGCTGGAGGAAACAACGCTGATGGCTGTATCGACCGAACTCAAGAAGAAGGACGCCCAGAAGACCTGGTTCGTGCTCTCGTCCCTGGTCACGCGCGACTTCAAGCTCAAGTACCGCCGCAGTGTGCTCGGTATCGTGTGGAGCGTGCTCAACCCGCTGCTCATGATGATCGTGCTCGCCTGCGTGTTCTCCTACATGTTCCGGTTCCAGATCGAGCACTACGCCGTCTACATCATCTTGGGCCAGACGCTGTTCTCCCTCATGACCGACTCCACGTCGGGCGCCATGACGTCCATCATCGACGCGGCGCCCCTCATCAAGAAGGTGCGCGTGGAGAAGATGGTCTTCCCCGTGGAGAAGGTGCTCTTCGCCTGCGTGAACTTCTGCTTCTCACTGGTGGCCGTGGCCGCGGTCATGCTGTTCTACCAGATCATGCCCACGTTCAACCTGCTGTTCATCCCGCTTCTGCTCGTGTACGTCATCCTGTTCTGCAGCGGGCTGGGCCTGCTTCTGGCCACGCTGGCCGTGTTCTTCCGCGACGTCATCCACTTCTGGGGCGTCATCACCACGGCCTGGATGTACGCCACGCCCATCATCTACCCGTTGGAGCTCTTGCCCCCCTTCCTCATCAACCTCATGCCGCTCAACCCCATGTACCAGTACGTCGACTACTTCCGCCAGATAACCATGTACGGCTCGACGCCCTCGCTCGAGGCCAACCTCATCTGCCTGGGCATGGCCCTCATCACGTTTGCCGTGGGCCTTCTGGCCTTCCGCAAGGCCGAGAAGAAGTTCATCCTGTTCGTGTAGCGCGACCGATTCGGAGAAACACCCTATGAGCGACACCGCCGCCCGCCAGCCCATGATCAAGGTCGATCATGTGGACATGGTGTTCAACATCGCAAACCAGCAGCTCATGACGCTGAAGGAGTACTTCATCGCCGCCGTGCGCCGCCAGCTGTTCTTCAAGGAGTTCGTGGCGCTGGAGGACATCAGCGTCACCATCGAGCCGGGTGACGTCTACGGCATCGTGGGCACCAACGGCTCGGGCAAGTCCACCCTGCTCAAGATCATCGCCGGCGTGCTGGAGCCCACGCGCGGCACCTGCACCATCAACGGCACCATCGCCCCCCTCATCGAGCTGGGCGCCGGCTTCGACATGGAGCTCACCGCCCGCGAGAACATCTACCTCAACGGGTCGCTTTTGGGCTACAGCAAGGCGTTCATCGAGGAGAACTTCGACTCCATCGTCGAGTTCGCCGAGGTGCGCGACTTCGTGGACATGCCGCTCAAGAACTACTCGTCGGGCATGGTGGCGCGCATCGCCTTCGCCATCGCCACGGCCACAGTCCCCGACATCCTGGTGGTGGACGAGGCGCTCTCGGTGGGCGACTTCCTGTTCCAGCAGAAGTGCGAGGCGCGCATCAACGAGCTGGTGGAGGGCCACGGCACCACCCTGCTGTTCGTGTCCCACAGCATCGACCAGGTGGAGCGCGTGTGCAAGAAGGCCCTCTGGATCGAGCGCGGCCACATGCGCGAGAACGGCCCGGTCGAGGAGGTCTGCGAGAAGTACCGCAACTTCAAGGGGTAGCGCCCCCTATACGCCCTCCTACCCCACCACCGGCAGCGCGTAGTAGGCGCTGTCCCGATCGAGGTTGGGGTTCGTGTACGGGTCGCCCTCCTCGAACACGCTCGCCCAACGCTCCTCGAAGCGGGCGCGCTCGTCCTCCCACCGGCGCAGCTTGGCCTCGTCGGCCACCTCCCGGCCACGTGTGGTGAACTCGTAGTGGAACAGCTCCGCGTAGGGCGTGAACGTCACCAGGTAGCCGGCGTCGAGGGCGCGCAGGCAGAAGTCGATGTCGTTGAACCCCACGGCGAACGCCTCGTCATAGCCACCCAGCTCCTCGAACACCGCGCGACGCACCATCTGGCACGCGCCCGTGACGCCCGAGAAGTTGCCTGGGCGCACGGCGCGCGCCAGGTAGCCCTCCCGCAGGGGCGGGAAGTCCTGGTTGACGTGCGCCACCGCCCCGTGCGGCCCCACCAGCATCCCGGCATGCTGGGTGAGCCCGTCGCGGAAGTACAGCTTGGCGCCCACCACGCCCACCTCGGGGCGCTGCAGGTAGCCCGCCATCTCCTCCAACGCGTCCGGCGTGATGAGCTCCGTGTCGTTGTTGAGCAGCAGCAGGTACGCGCCGCGCGCCTGAGCCACGCCGAAGTTCATGATGGCCGAGTAGTTGAACGGGCCCTCCCAGCGCACCACGCGCACCCGCTCGTCGCGGGCCTGCAGCTCGTCGTAGTACGCGAACGTCGCGGCATCGGCGCTGTTGTTCTCCACGATCACCAGCTCGAGGTTGGTATACGTCGCGCGCTCCAGGAGCGAGCGCACGCAGGCGTCGAGCTCGGATACGTGGTCCTTGCTGGGGATGACCACGCTCACGAGCGGCGCGGGGTCGGGCAGCGCGTAGCGCACCCGGTACACGAAGGCGTGCTCGGTCTCCTCCGCCACGGCGCGCACGCCGCGTCGGTCCAGGTGGGCCTGCAGCGCCAGGCGTCCCGCCGTCTGGGCATAGGGCTTGCTGTCGGCGTTGTCCCCGCTCGTCGAGCCGGGGTGGACGCGCCAGTGGTAGAGCACCCGCGGCACGTGGACCGCCCCGCCGCCCTGTTCCAGCACGCGCAGCGTCAGGTCGTAGTCCTGGGCGCCGCTCACCTCGTCCGGCGACAGCCCCGCCGCCAGCGCCGCCGCGCGCCGCACCATGAGGAAGTGCGTCACGCAGTTGTGGCTGTACAGCAGATCGAGGTTGAGGCGCGTCTTGAAGGCGGGCTGCATGAACACGCCCGGCTGCTCGAAGAGATCCTCGTCGCAGAACACCAGGTCGACGCCCTCCTGCTCGCATACCGCCCGCGCATAGCAGTGCAGCGCATCGGGCTCCAGCACATCGTCGTGGTCCAGGAAGGCCACGAACTCCCCGCGCGCCGCCTCGATGCCGGCGTTGGTGTTGCCCGCGATGCCCCGGTTGGCGTCCAGCGCCACCACGCGCACGCGGACGTCATCCGCGCGCCGTGCCTCGTCGGCCACGACGGGGCTCTCCCCCGCCGAGGCGTCCACCAGCACCAGCTCCCACCTCTCGTAGCTCTGGGCCGTGACGGAGGCGATCATCTCCCGCAGGTAGGCGGCATCCGACCGGTAGCAGGGCACGACGATGGAGATGAGGGGGCCGTCCCCCGGGCCCGCGGCGCGCTGCTCCCGCAGCTGGTCGGGCGTCGCCCGGTGCCCCTTGAGCCAGCGGCGGTAGTTCGCGTCGTCGGCGCGCGCGTCGCGCATCATCTTCCACGTGGCGTACTTGAAGCCCTCGTAGGCGTGCGCGTTCATGGAGCAGAAGCCCTCCGTCAGAACGCCGTGGGGGTCACGGGCGCGCACCAGGAAGAAGCGGCGGTCGACCGGCAGGCGCAGCGAGTAGATGAGGCGGCACTCGCCCTCGTCGCCCTCGGGCAGCTGCTCCTCGAAGGGCAGCAGCTCGAAGTCGAGGGGCGCGCCGCGGTCATCGGTCACCTCGATGGCGGGTCGCGCGTCCACGGGCCCGCGCCACGCCGCCTGCAGGCGCCACACGATGCAGTCGTCCCCCTCGAGGAAGCGCAGCACGCGCAGCTGATAGCGGCCGTCCAGGTGCCGCTGCTCGATGTCGCGCAGCTGAGCGCACAGGCTCGGGCGCACGCGATAGTTCAGGCGCGACTCCCACTTGGCCCGCGCGAAGCCGATGCGCAGCGACGTCTCCCCGTCCGCGGAGGACAGCCGCACGTCGATGGCCGGCGCGTCGGCCACGGGCAGCACGAGCGCCCATGCGCGCACGCCGTCGCCCGCGCCGTCCTCCAGCGGGTAGGCGCCGCAGGGCACCTCCACGCCCTCGACGAAGGCCCGCGCCGCGAGCGCGCCCTCCTTCGGGGCGGGCGCCACCGTCACCTTCGCGTACAGGTTCCCATCGCCGCGGCAGACGCCGCCCAGCCGTGCCCTCATCCGCATCCCCTATCGTCCGAGCAGCCGCCGCAGCACCCGCTTGGGGGTGATGCGACGACGGTAGAAGGCCCTGCGCAGCCGCTGGGCCCGATCATCGCCAATCGCCTCGTCGGCCACAAACGCCTCGACGATGGCCCGCGTCGCCGCCGGCAGCTCCAGCGCAGCCAGCGCCTCGTCGCCCAGGTGCCCCGTGAGCACCGCGGCCGCCGGGCGATGCAGGCGCTCGCGGTCGTCGGCCGGCAAGTCGAGGATGCCCTGCAGCGCGAAGTCGACGTACTCCCCCACCAGCTGCGTCCCGTACGCGTCCAGCAGGCCCGCGGCCGCCCAGTCGTCGAAGATGGCCCCCATGATGGGGACATGCTCCTCCATCTTGCGCACGGGGTCCGACGCCACCACGGCCATGAGCGACCCCTCGCGGGCCACCTCGTAGTCGTAGAGCTTGTCCGACAGCAGCACGGTGCGCCGCGCGCGCGGGTACACGGCGAAGTGGAACACCTGGTCCTCGCCGAAGCGCAGCCCCTCGTCGAAGAAGAGGCCGCCCTCGCGCAGGAAGTCCGTCCGGCAGGCCGTGCGCCAGGCGAAGGGACGCGACATCTCCTCGAACAGCAGAGCCGGCTCGAAGGGATCGTACACGGCGTCCCGGGGGCTCAGGTGCTCGACGAGCCAGGGATAGCCCGCCTCGGCCGGCAGACAGTGGGCGCCGAAGGTGACCACGTCCGTGCGCGGGCCGCCCTCGTCGAACGCGCGGGCGATGCGCTCGCAGGCGTTCGGCTCCAGCAGGTCGTCGGAGTCGAGGAAGCACACGATGGGCGCCGTGGCCGCGCGGATGCCCGCGTTGCGGGCCGACGACAGGCCGCCGTTCTCCTTGTCGACGATGCGGATGCGCGGATCGGCCTCGGCGCAGCGCGCGAGCACCTCGCGCGATCCGTCTGTGCTGCCATCGTTCACCGCGATGACCTCGATGTCCTCGAGCGTCTGGGCGCGCACCGACGCCAGGCAGCGCTCCAGGTAGCCCTCCACGTTGTAGACGGGCACCACCACCGACACGGCCGCCGTCATCGCCGTGCCTCCCGCTTCGCGCGGAGCACCTTCATGACCAGCGGCAGCCCGCCCATCCGCCAGTAGTGCCGAAACGCCCCCAGCTTGCCGCGCGTGCCCGCGTCGGCGCGGCACCGCACGAACAGCTCGGGGGATTCCAGCATCGCGCGCAGGTCGGCCTCGGCCCACGGCTCGAAGAGCGCCAGGTCCACGTCACCGCGCGCCATGTCGTCGCGGAACTCGGCAGACGCACGCTCGAAGAACCGCTCGCGCAGCTCGGGCGCCAGGCGGTCGTAGTTCCACAGGTACGTGTCGAACTTCATGCGCTCCTTGACGCCCTCCAGCGCCGCGCGGCGCTCGGGGCGCTCGGCCAGGAACCGCTCCATCTCGTCGTACTCGTCGCACACGCAGAACACCTTCGCCGGGGAGTTCACCGACGACTGCTCGTTGTCCTGGCGGTACGACAGCACCGCGTCGGGCAGGAACACCACCCGCTCGGCCATCGCCCACACCTTGAAGTTGAACGCCGCGTCCTGGAAGGAGGCGCCCGGCGTCTCGGTGAACCGGATGCCGTTGGCGTCCAGGAAGTCGCGCCGGTACGCGGCCGACCAGATGGAGGGCTTGCGGTAGAAGGCGCGCAAGTGGTCCTGCGGCCGCACCGCCTCGCCCTGCGGCAGGCCCTCCGTGAAGCCGAAGCGCTCCCGCCGCTCCTGCGGGGTCGACCAGTAGAGCCAGAAGTCCGCCTTCGCCACCTGGGCCCCCGCCGCGTCCGCCGCGCCCACCAGCAGCTCGAGCGCGCCCGGCTCGTACAGGTCGTCGGGCTCCAGGATGGCCACGTACTCGCCGGTCGCCTCGGCCAGCGCCCGGTTCATCGACGCGCCGTAGCCCGAGTTCTCCTTGTCGATCACGCGGAAGCGCGCATCCTCGTCCAGGTAGCGCTGCAGGATGGCGCGCGAGCCGTCGGTCGACCCGTCGTTGACGCAGATGGCCTCGAAGTCACCGAGGGTCTGGGCGCGCAGCGAGTCCAGGCTCGCCTCGATGTAGCGCTCCACGTTGTAGATGGGGATGAGGACTGACACCTTCGGCATCTCTCACGCACCTTCCTCGAGGGATCGCTCGCCCTCGTCGCTCACCTGGGTCGCCTCCGCCGCGCCGCGCGAATCCGGCCGCGCGCGCCGGCGGCCGCGCACGAGGATGACCGCCAGCGCCACCACGGCAATGCCCGTCACCGCGCATCCCGCCGCCAGGCCCGGCGTGCGGTAGCTCATCTCGATCTCGCTCGCGCCCGGCCCGACGGGGACGCCCGTGAGGGCCCCGGCCGCGATGTCGACCGGATCGACGGCCGCGCCGTCCACGCGCACCTCCCAACCCGGGTCGGCGGGCACCGTGACCAGCACGAGGCCGCCCTCCGCACCGCCGTCGCACGTCCCGGCGACGCCCGCGCCCGAGAAGGAGGACACCTCGAGCGGCGCCGCGCCGAGCTGGCCGACGAGGCCCGCCAGGGCATCGAGGTCGAGGGCGGCGAAGATCAGCTGGGCGCCCTCGGGCAGCCCGGGCGCGCCGACGAGGCCGTCACGGTCGCAGGTGACCGACACGGACGCCGTCGCGGGCTCCTCGGCGACCCCGCCCAGCGCGTGCAGCGACTGCTGGAACCGCGCGTTCTGCGCCACGGGCGCGCCGCCATCCACGCTCACCAGGCACTCCCCCGCCTTGGGCAGCGCCTCCACGTACGCATAGCCGATGCAGCCGGCGGGCACCTGCACCTCCCACGTGCCCTCGGCCACCTCGCGCGCCTCGCAGGGGCGGTACAGCCCCACCTCGCGTCCTGCCAGCGCGCTCGCGAAGGCGTTCTGACGCGTGAAGGGATCGCCCTGGTCATCGGAGAAGTCGAAGCCCGCGGCGCTCGGCACCACGCCGTAGCCCAGCGGCAGCGCGTAGGGGTTGCGCCACAGCCGCGCGCCCGTGAACGGCGACGCGAGGCCCGTGGGCTCGTAGCCGGCCGGCTCCTCGGTCGTCCACACGTACTTGACGCCCAGCAGCGCGTCCATGGCGATGATCGGCTCGCTGTAGCGCACGGAGAACTGGCCCTCCTGGCTGTAGCCCACCGAGTTGAGGAACCGCACGGCCGCCCCGTCATGGGCCGAGCTGTAGGACGACAGGTCCATGTATCCCGCGGCCAGGCCCTCGTTGAGCGCGGCGGACAGCGCGCGAGTGTACGTCTTGGCCACGCGGTACTCCCCGCCGTCGAGCGCGCGCAGATCATCCCAGCCGGCGCGCGAGTCAGCCGCGTAGGCCTCCTGGTAGTCCTGCGGGTAGCCGCCGTAGAGCTGAGTCCAGGCCAGGTGCGCGCACACGAGCAGCTCGCCGGCCACCAGCACGCCCAGCGCGCCCGACAGCACGCGGCGCCGCGTCGCGCCCTCGGCCAGGCGGCCCAGGCAGCCTGCCTGCACCGCGCGCGCCGCCATCCACACCAGCGTGAACGCCACGAAGAACCCGATGCGGCTGTAGAACCCGTTTGGCGCGCGGAACCCACACCATACGCAGTACAGCACCGTCATCCACACGCTAGCTAGAAGGATCAGCAACAGGACGGCAGCGGCTATGCGCTCACGAGGATTCGTTCGGTGACTTACGAGAAAAACGAGGACAAGAACGAGTACCGCAGATCCAGCTGATAGCTGGGGAGTTTTTTCTTGCACCCAGAGCTCAGGTACAAAACCACTCAGAAGTTGGATTAACGTACAAGTCACGGGGAGCACATCCGTCTCCACCAAAATCAGCAGAACAACAAGCGAGAAAAGCGCGAGGGCTATCATCATGGGAACACGCATCCGCCGACGTGACGGGTGATGGGTCCATGCCACCATCGCCGCGGTAGCTGCTGATACCACAAGGATCATGACGAGAAGCGCTACGCCTACCTTCACCGCCTTGGCGAGCATGTCGGCGCCCACGTCCTCGCCCACGATCTGCCCGCTCACGTCGCCGGTCATCGCCAGCACCGTCGGCACGAACATGAACGCCGCCAGCGCGAGCGCCCCCAGCATCACACCGGCGAACCGACACGCCGTCCGCGCCACGCCGCGCCGGCCGAACGCGGGGTCGTCCACGCAGCGCAGGTAGCACTCGAAGACGGCGTACAGGCACACGAACAGGATGGACATGTAGGCCGTGTACCAGCACACGATGACGGACGCCGTCGTTGCGCCCAGCAGCAGCCGCCAGCGCCCCTCGCGCACCAGCGCCCAGGCGCCCAGCGCCATGAGCGGCAGCAGGATGAGCGCGTCGAGCCACAGGGGGTTGCGCAGCTGCGTCGCCGTCCACGTCGACCACGTGAACGCCAGCGCCAGCGCCAGCGCCGTGCCGCGGCCCAACCCGAACCGCCGCCGCAGGAACAGCGTCATCGTCAGCTGCACGCACCCCAGCTTGAGCGCCGTGATCACCCAGGCGAACAGCGTGATCTGATCCACGTCGAACAGCGGCAGCAGCAGGTTGAAAGGGCTCGCCAGGTAGTAGCTGTACAGCCCCCAGGTGTTGGATCCCAGCGCCTGGGCCGTCGAGTAGAACAGCGAATCGTCACCCAGCAGCACGGCCCGGAACCACGTGAAGAAGTCGACGTACTGGTAGCGCAGGTCACCAACCAGGAACGACTCGGGCCCGAAGGGGTACACGCCGTTCCAGGCGCTCACCGCTGCCAGCAGCGCGACGGGCAGCGCGAAGCCGAGCGCGCCCCAGCCGAGGGCGGCCGCGATGCCGCGCGTCCGGCTAGACGCCATCGTCGCCCCGCGCATCATCGTCGCTTCGCTCCCTCACCAGATACAGCGGGCGCCCCTTCGCCTCCAGGTAGGTGGCCGCCAGGTACTGCCCCATGATGCCCAGGCAGAACAGCTGCAGGCCGCCCACGAACAGCACGATGCACGCCAGCGACGGCCAGCCGGCCACCGGGTCGCCGAACAGCAGCGTCCGCACCACGATGACCAGCGCGAACACCAGCGATACGAGGCACAGCACGATGCCCGACAGCGACGCCACCGAAAGCGGCGCCGTCGAGAACGCCACGATGCCCTCCAGCGAGTAGCGCAGAAGCCCCCAGAAGCTCCACTTCGTCTCCCCGGCCACGCGCTCCACGTTCTCGAAGGGCAGCCAGTGGGTCTTGAACCCCACCCAGCCGTAGATCCCCTTGGAGAAGCGGTTGTACTCCCCCAGCGACAGGATACCGTCCACCATGCGCCGGCGCATGAGCCGGTAGTCGCGCGCGCCGTCCACGATATCGGCGCTCGAGATGCGGTTGATCAGCTTGTAGAACATCCGCGCGCAGGCCGAGCGCACGACCGGCTCGCCCACGCGGTCCACCCTCCGGGTGGCCACGTTGTCGCAGTCCCCCTCCTGGAGGATGCGGTACATCTCGGGCAGCAGGGCCGGCGGATCCTGCAAGTCGGCGTCCATGGTGGCCACGTAGTCGCCGCGTGCCTCGCGCAGGCCGGCCAAAAGCGCCGCCTCCTTGCCGAAGTTGCGCGAGAACGACACCCAGCGCACCTCCGCGCCCGCCACGTCGCCCGCGGCGACCGCGCGCATGACGCCCAGCGTGCCGTCGGAGGACCCGTCGTCCACCAGCACCACCTCGAAGCGCAGGTCCGGCCACTCCGCCTCCATGGAGGCCATGGCGCGGCGCGCCTCCTCGAAGAAGGCGGGGAGGCTCTCCTCCTCGTTGTAGCAGGGGACCACCAGGGATATCAGGGGCATGGCTCGCTCTCTCGTCTTACTCTCCCGCGCCCGCGGCGCCGGCCAACCGAATTGCCCTGCTGCACGCCAGCGCGGCGGCTCGCGGGGCACCTCGTAGAGTATAATGCTTGTTCTGACATCGGCTCGCGACCCTCGGCCGCTCATCGACAGGAGAAAACCTTCATGGACTGGTTGGAATGCGGCACGCTCTTCGCGGTCGCGCTCATTGCAACCATATGCCTGGTGCCCCTGGCCAAGGCCCTCGCCGTCAAGCTCGATGCCATCGACTACCCGAGCGCGCGGCGCGTCAACCGCCGCCCCATCCCCCGGCTCGGCGGCGTCGCCATCCTCGGCGGCCTGGCCGTCAGCCTGCTCGTGCTGTTCGCGGGCATGCGCTGGGCCGGGTGGCGCACCCCGTTCACGTCGTATCCCGGCATGCCGGTCAACTACCCGCTGCTGCTGATCGGCGTGCTGTTCATGTTCGGCGTCGGGTTCGTCGACGACGTGATCAACCTGCGCCCGCGCGTGAAGCTGCTCGGCCAGACCATCGCCGCCATCATCGTGGCCGCCTCGGGCCTGCTCCTCTCCAGCATCCACAACCCCGTGGGCATGGGCTACGTCGAGTTCGGCTGGCTCGCCTACCCCATCACCGTGTTCTACCTGGTGGCCTTCGCCAACATCATCAACCTCATCGACGGCCTCGACGGCCTGGCGGCGGGCATCTGCGCCATCAGCGCCAGCACCATCTTCATCTTCGCGCTCATCATCCACCGCTACGACGCCGCGGTGTTCAGCATCGCGCTCGTGGGGGCCTGCATCGGCTTCCTCCGCTACAACTTCCACCCGGCGTCCATCTTCATGGGCGACTCGGGCGCGCTGTTCCTCGGGTTCTCGCTCGGCATCGTGTCGCTCATGGCCATCGCGCGCTCGGCCTTGTTCGTGTCGCTGCTCGTGCCCGTGCTGGCCGCCGGCATCCCCGTGCTCGACACGGCGTTCGCCATCGTGCGGCGCCTGCGCGCCCACCAGCCCATCGACGCGGCCGACAAGGGGCACATCCACCACCGCCTCCTGCAGGCCGGCTTCAGCCAGCGCAAGACGGTGCTCATCATGTGGGGCTGGACGCTCATCCTGGCGCTGTGCGGCATCTTCATCACCGAGACGACGGGGCTCATGCGCATCCCGTTCTTCGCCATCATCCTGGGGGTGACCGCCTACATGGTGGTTAAGCTGCGCCTGCTCGAGCCCGTCCTGCTGCACCACTACCACCCGCGCGGGCGCAAGGACTACCTGCCCGACCAGCTGGCTGCCGAGAAGGCCGACGAGGGGGACGGCGCCGACGAGTAGCCCGGCTGCGGATGACCCTACCTCCCCCGCAGCCCGCGCAACGCGGCGAGCGCGTGGTAGGCCGCCACGCCCAGGGGGAACGCGGCGTAGCCGGTGCGGCGCATGAGCCAGATGCTGCGCTTCCAGACGGCCTGGTAGGCCCCCGGCTGCTCGCGTCGCATGCGCTCGTCGAACGCGCGCAGGTCTCCGAACGCGCCCATGCCCCGGGCCAGGTAGATCTGGTACTGGTTCTGGGCGAACAGCGCGATGCCGCGATCCAGGTAGGCGCGGCGGTCGGGGTCGAGATCCGCCTCCTGCTCGCCCAAGGCGAACAGGCTGTCGATGATCGCCTCGTGCTCGTCCGCGTGCGCGATGAGCGAGCGGATGTCGACGCTCTGCCCGGCGCGCCCCAGGCGGTACTGGTACACGCAGTGGTCGTCGTAGTACACCGTCTGGCAGTACGGGATGGGAAACAGCACCAGCTGGGCGTCCTCGTAGAAGCAGCCTTCCGAGAGGCGGATGCCGTTGCCGCGCATGACGTCAGTGCGGATGGTGAGCGAGTGGATCTTGGCGATCTCCTCGTCACGCGCCACGTCGAACCCCACTGTGCGCCCATAGTGCGCGACGTCGCGGGCGGCGTGGCGGTGGTCGAGCACGCGGTACGTCCCGTCCTCCACGCAGTTGTAATCGGACAGCACCAGATCCGCGTCGGTGGTGCGCAGCACAGCCATCAAACCCGCCAGCGCCTCGGGGTCGACCCAGTCGTCACCGTCGATCACCTTGAGGTAGGTCCCTCGCGCCTGCGCGACGCCGAAGTTGATCACCGAGCCATGCCCCCCGTTCTCCTTGCGGAACAGGCGAAACACGTCGGGATGCTCGTAGGCGTGTCGATCGGCGATGGCCATGGATCCGTCCGTGCCTCCGTCGTCGATGACGAGCACCTCCAGGTGGGCACGGGCGGGGCACGCCGCCAGGCTCGTCAGACACTGGTCGAGGTAGCGCTCCACGTTGTAGGCGGGCACGATGACGCTCAGCAGCTTGCCCATGGTCAGCCCTTCCGCCGCAGAATGCCGTAGAACACCTTGCGCAGGGACGGGGGCGCGTACACCATCATCGCCGTCGCCGCGCAGGCGCGGACGTACTCGCCGCGGCTGAGCAGGCCCGATTCGAGCTGCATCCGGCGAAGACCGAGATAGCGACGTCCGTAGTCCTCGCCTCCGCGGCGGTTGTAGAAGCTGCTGTCGCAGCGGGCCCGCACCAGCACGTCAGGCAGGTTGTCGAAGCGGTAGCCCTGCGTGAGCACGCGGCTCCACAGCTCGTAGTCCTCCAGCCCCGGGAAGTGCCGGTAGTTGCCGGCGGCGAGGATATCATCGCGGCGCATCATCACCGTCATATGGTTGACGGGACAGCGGAACTTCGCGTAGGAGAGCAGCTCGGCACCGCCCGGAATGGTCTTGGTGCTCTTCACGACGTCGCCGTCGAACTCCTCGATGGCCCCGCCGAGCACCGACACCTCGGGATGGGCGCCCAGGTAGGCGACCTCCTTGGCCAGACGATCAGGCAGCGCCACGTCATCTGCGTCCATGCGGGCGATGAGATCGTTGGCGCACAGCGCCACGCCGATGGCGAGCGCACGGCCCAGCTGCACGTTGTCGGCGAAGCGGCCGATCACGAGCAGGGGACTCTTTTGCTCAGCGTGCGGCCCTGAAGACCGGGCAGCCTCATCGCGTCGGCGAACGACGGCAGAGGCCTCCTCCTCAGGCACGACGGGCACCACCAGCGCATTGCCGTCAGCAAACGAGTCGATGGCCTCGCGCTGCTCCTCCGTGAGGGGCCCGTCCTCCATCAGGACGACCTCGTCAGGGAGGAGGGTCTGCCCGTAGATGCTCGCGAGCGCCTCGCGCAGGTGAACGGGGTCGGCCCCGGCGTACACCGACATCAGCACCGAAACGCCCATCGCACCTCCCTTGCCCTCCGCGTCCGCCCCTCTGACGGATCGTCAGCTATTGTAGTACAGCACCCCCTGGCAGCCGCCCGTATCAGCCCAACGCCACCAATAAACCCGAGCAGAGCCCACGACAGCCCGCAAGGAGAGCCAGAGACCGCGACACGGCCCCGACCCGGGCGCCCGATGGATGAAATAAAAAAGGACCAGCCTCAGCTGATCCTCAAAAAACGTGAAAGCGCCCCCCATGAGCAGAACGCCCTATCCTCCCACGGGCTAACCCGCAGTACTTTCGGCGAAGAGGGGCTTAACTGCCGGGTTCGGAATGGGACCGGGTGATCCCCCTCTCTGTGGTTCCGCTCATGGGAGGCGCTC
>JAAWAY010000140.1 GCA_022792415.1 Eggerthellaceae bacterium
ACGCACTGGCCGCCCGGGCCGCCGGCGCGGTACACGTCGATGCGCAGGTCGTTCTCGTTGATCTCCACCTCGACCTCGTCGGCCTCGGGCAGCACGGCCACGGTGGCCGTGGACGTGTGGATGCGCCCCTGCGATTCGGTCTTGGGCACGCGCTGCACGCGGTGCACGCCGCTCTCGAACTTCATGACGGAGTACACCTTGTCGCCCTTGACCTTGAACTGGATCTCCTTGTAGCCGCCGGCCTCGGACGGCGACACGTCCATGGTCTCGGTCTTCCAGCCCTGCGCGCCGGCGAAGCGCTCGTACATCTTGTACAGGTCGCCCGCGAAGATGGCGGCCTCGTCGCCGCCGGCCGCCGCGCGGATCTCCACGATGATGTCCTTGTCATCGGCCGGGTCGGCCGGGATGAGCATGAACTTGATGTCCTCCTCCAGCGCGGGCAGCACGCCCTCGATGCGGGCGATCTCCTCCTGGGCGAACTCGCGCATCTCGGCGTCGGCGAGCATCTCCTTGGCCTCGGCCAGATCGTCGGCCGCCTGCACGTACTCGGCCGCCTTCTTCGCCAGCGGCCCCTGGTCGGCGTACTCCTTGGCCAGGCGGTTGTACTCGCGCTGGTCGGCCAGGACCTCCGGGTCGCCCATCTTGTTCTGGAGCTCCTCGTAGGCCTCGATTATCTTCACGAGCTTGTCGCGCATACCGGCTTCTTGCATGGTGGCTGTTCCTCCGACGACGTCGTTTTTCGCACGGCTCTTTATGATAGCAGACGAGCGCCCGGCGCCCCACCCCGCGCTGGGGGAAGGGGCGCCGGGCGCCCGAGCGAGGCGGGGGCGGCGCGGCACGCGGCCGGGCTGCCCCCGCGGGTGGCGCTACGCCCCCGTGAAGTCCAGGTAGTCCGCGGCGGCGGTGGCGGCGTTGGCCCCGTCGGCCACGGCGGTCACCACCTGGCGCAGCTCCTTGACGCGCACGTCGCCCGCGGCGAACACGTTGGGCATGGCCGTGCGGCCCATCTCATCGGCGATGACGTAGCCCGACTGGTCGAGCTCCAGGTCGCCGTCGAGGAACCCGGTGTTGGGGCGCATGCCCACCGCGATGAACAGCGCCGCCACGTCCAGGACGCGCTCCTCGTCGGTCTTGACGTTGCGCAGGCGCACGCCGCTCACGGCGCCGTCGCTGGTCAGCAGCTCCTCGCACACGCTGTCCCAGCACAGCTCCACGTTGTCCAGCTCGCGCAGGCGCTCGTGGTAGATGGCCGTGGCGCGCAGCTTGTCGCGGCGGTGCACCAGGTACACCTTGCGGCAGATGCGGGCCAGGTAGATGACGTCGGCCACCGCCGTGTCGCCGCCTCCCACCACGGCCACGTCGCGCCCGCGGAAGAAGTTGCCGTCGCACGTGGCGCAGTACGACACGCCGCGCCCGCGCAGCTCATCCTCGCCCGCCAGGCCCAGGGGCGCCGGCGTCGCGCCCGAGGCCACGATGACCGTGCGCGCGCGGTACGCGCCGAAGGGCGTGGTGATGAGGTTGGGCTCCACGGAGAAGTCCACGCCCGTCACCTCCTCGGTGACGGTGCGCACGCCGAAGTCGACGCACTGTTGGTGCATCTTCATGGCCAGGTCGAAGCCGCTCGTCGAGTCTGAGTACCCGGGGTAGTTCTCCAGGTGCTCGGTGGTGGCGCACTGGCCGCCCGGCGACAGGCGCTCGAACATCACCGTGTCCAGCCCCGAGCGCGCGCCGTAGAGCGCCGCCGTCATGCCGGCGGGGCCGGCGCCGATGACCGCGAGGTCCGCCACGTCGGCCTCGCCCGTCGTCCTCAGATCCATGCTCGTCCTCCTGATATGACGGGGCGCCCGGGTCCGAGGGCCCGGGCGCCGCCTGATCGAATGGGTGCGGGGCGCCTACGCGTTGATCAGCGCCATGACGTCCTGCTTGGGACGCGCGCCCACGGCGCGGTTGACCACCTGGCCGTCCGTGAACACGATCAGCGTCGGCACGCTGCTCACGCCGTAGCGGGCGGCCACGTCGGGGCTCTGGTCGATGTCCACCTTGACCACCTTCACGCCGGCGTTCTCGGCGGCCACCTCCTCGAGGACGGGGGCCAGCATGCGGCACGGGCCGCACCAGGTGGCGAAGAAGTCGACGAGCACCTTGCCCGGCGCCTCAAGCACCTCGGACTGGAAATCTGCGGAAGAAATGACCTCGCTCATAGTAGTGCCTCCTTGCAGGTCTGACTTGCACTGAGCCTTCTCATGTTTCATGTGCGCCGCGGGCGCAGATGTGCTCCCAGCGGTTCCATGAGGTTCATTGTATTCCTCCGTTCCCCAACGGTTCGGCGGCGTTCCCGTACTGGCATTAAACTGACCTATAATGGGAACGAGAGACGAGAGGAAGGCCATGGAACCCATCGAGATCACGCGAGAGATCGAAGCCGACTACGAGCCCGCCGACGTCCGGTTCCCCATTGCCTGGGAGGGCCATGACGTCACGCGCGCCAACCTGGTGCTTGAGGGCGGCGCCATGCGCGGCCTGTTCACGGCCGGCGTGCTCGACTACTTCATGGACCACGGGCTGTTCTGCGAGCGCGTCATCGGCGTGTCCGCCGGCGCGCTGATGGGCTACAACTACGTGGCGGGCCAGGCGGGGCGCAGCTGCTACATCAACCTGAAGTACTGCACCGACTGGCGCTACCTGTCCCTCAAGAGCTTCGTGCGCACGGGCAACGCCTTCGGCCGCGAGATGAGCTTCGACGCCATCCCCAACGTGCTCGACCCCTTTCCCTACGACGCCTTCGACGCCTCGCCGATGGAGCTGGTCACCGTGGCGAGCAACCTGGCCACGGGAGAGGCCGACTACCACCGGTTCACCGACGCCCGCGCCGACGTCCCCTACCTCATCGCCTCGTCGGCCATGCCCATGGTGAGCGAGCCGGTGGACGTGGACGGCAAGCTGCTGCTCGACGGCGGCACGTGCGACTCCATCCCCATCGCGTACTCGATGCTCACCGGCGCCGACAAGCACATCGTGGTGTGCACGCAGGACGCCTCCTACGTCAAGGGCCCCAACAAGCTCATGCCCGTGCTCGACCGCCGCTACGCCGACTACCCGCACTTCGTCGAGCGCCTGGCCAACCGCCACGTCGACTACAACCGCGAGAGCCGCGGCGTCGACCGCCTGCACGAGGAGGGCCGGGCCTTCGTCATCCGCCCCGACCGCCCGGTGGAGGTGGCCAGCATGGAGCGCGACCAGGCCAAGCTGCTGGATCTCTACGAGGAGGGCGTGGCCGTCGCGGCGCGCTCGTGGCCCGACCTCATGGCCTACCTGGCCGCGCCGGCCCACCGCGATCCCACGCCCGAGACGGTGCTGTAGCGCGCCTCGGCGCGAGGCACCGCGGCCGCCGGCCCCTCTGCCCAAGCGACCCGTCCTATCCCGCAAGCGGTCGCGAGCGGCCCGGAAGCCGACCGCCCCACCGCAGCCGGGCGTCCGTCACAGCCGGGCGTGGCCCTCGCCCTCGGCGGGCCCGTCGTCGCTGTCGGGGTGGCCGCCGTCGTCCGCGTCGTCATCGTCGTCGCCCCCGTCGCGGGCGTCGTCGCGTTCCTGGTCGCGGCCGCGCTTCTCGCCGCGCTCGATCTTGCGCAGGCTCGCGTTCTGGAACTCGGCCACGAAGCCGGCGGAGAAGATGCCGCCCGGGATGGCCACCAGCGCCACCGACAGGAACATGATGAGCGCCCCCACCAGCCTCCCCGGCACCGTCACCGGGACGATGTCGCCGTAGCCGGTTCCCGTGACCGTCTCGACGGCCCAGTACAGGCCCGACAGCAGGCTGTCGAACGCGGCCGGCTGCGCGGGGTGCTCGATCTCGTACATGAGCACGCTCGCCACCACGACGAGCAGCGCGATGACCAGGAACGACGCGACGATCTCGTGGCGGCGCTTCTCCAGCACGCGCCCGATGGTGCGCAGGCCGCGCATGTAGCGCGATATCTTGATGAGGCGCACGAGCCGCAGCACGTTGACCGCGTTGCGGAGCCCCGCCGTGACCGGGACGAACCACGACACCACGTTGGGTAAAAACGACAGCAGGTCGATGATCCCCAGCGGCGACAGCACGTAGCGCAGGCGGGCGCGCAGCGGCGTGCAGTCGCCGAACGCCAGGTCGGCTATCCAGACGCGCGCCACGTACTCGATCAGGAAGCACACGGTGGAGAAGGTGTAGAAGCGGTTGATGACGGTAGCGGCCACGGGGTCGAGCCCGGGCTGCACCGACGCGAACACGATGACGGCGTTGGCCACGATCAGGGCGAACAGGGCGTAGCCCGCGATGCGGGCCGGCAGCTTGCCCTTGGAGGCGTTCTCCAGCGCGTAGAACACCTGGCGCTTGAGCTCGGGCGCGTCCTCCAGCTTGATGCGCCGCTCGATGCGCGCCGCGCGGGACGAGCCCCTCCCCCGTTTCCTGGCCACCGCTTCGCCTCCCCCCGATGACAGGTTGGCCGCCTCCTGCCGCCGAGGGGCCTGCGGCCGTTCCCGGGGCGTATCATGGAGGGCGCCGGGCCGTCCCGGCGCTAGCTTGCAGTCTATCACTGGCGGGGGTCCGCCACGCCGCCGTCACCAGGCGGTAACGAGCCCCCGACGCGAGAGGAGCCCCTTCCGTGGTCGCCGACCTCACCTCACTGGCCATCATCGCCCTCCTGGCGTTCCTATGCCCGCTCATCGCCCAGTCCATCCCCGGTAAGCCCATATCGGAGACGGTGTTCCTGCTGGGCGCCGGCATGCTGGCCGGCCCCCACGTGGCGGGCCTCGTCACGTCGAGCGACTCCATCGCGCTCTTGTCCGACCTGGGCCTGGGCTTCCTCTTCCTGCTGGCGGGCTACGAGATCGACCCGGGCAACCTGACGGGGCGCCAGGGCCGGCGCGGGCTTGCCACCTGGGGGCTCACGCTGGCGCTGGCCTTCGTGGCCGTCATCCTGTGGCCCACGTTCTCGGCGCGCCACATCGACGGCATCGCGGTGGCCATCGCGCTCACCACCACGGCCATCGGCACGCTGCCGCCCATCCTGCAGGAGCGAGGCGTCATGGGCACGCGCGTCGGGCGGGCCGTGCTGGCCTACGGCACGTGGGGCGAGCTGTGCCCCATCCTGGCCATGACGCTTTTGCTGTCGACGCGGGCGGAGTGGCTGTCGGTGCTCATCCTAGTCGCCTTCGTGGCCATCGCGGTGGTGGCGGCCGTTATCCCGCGCCGCGCGCGCCAGGCGGGCGGCTACGTGTACCGCCTCATCGAGCGCAACGCCAACACCAACTCCCAGATGATCGTGCGCGCCACCATGGTGCTCCTGGTGGGCCTCACGGCGCTCTCGGCCGCCTTCGACCTCGACATCGTGCTGGGGGCCTTCGCCGCCGGCTTCGTCCTGCGCTACGTGCTGCCCGAGGGCTCGGAGTTGCTCGAGCGCAAGGTGAGCTCCATGGGCTACGGGTTCTTCATCCCGCTGTTCTTCATCGTGTCAGGCGCCAAGATCGACGTGTCGGCCGTGTTCGACCAGCCGCTGCTGCTGGTGGAGTTCATCGTGCTGTTGCTGCTGGTGCGCGCGGCGCCCATCTACGTGTCCCTGAGCACCGACCCGGCCGACCGCGACCTGCCGCCCAACAGCCGCCTCACCGTGGCGCTGTACTGCACCACGGCGCTGCCTCTCATCGTGGCCGTCACGGCCGTCGCCGTGCAGGCGAACGCCATGTCGCAGTCCACCGCCTCGGTGCTGGTGGCCGCCGGCGGCATCACCGTGCTCATCATGCCGCTGCTGGCGTCGCTCACCATGCGCACCATCGACGCGGAGCCCGCGGCCGCCGTGCGCGAGATCGCCCACGAGCCCCGCCGCGTCGGCCCCATCCTGCGCGAGCACTACCGGCTGCAGCGCGACCGCCACCGCCGCGACGCCGCGCGCATCGCGCGGGCCTACGGGCTGGACGACTCGCATGTGGCGAGCGCCTTCAGCGAGGTGCGCGACGAGGACGACCGCTAGCCGCCCCGTGCCCGGGGCCGTCCGCCGCGCCGGCCCCCCTGCGCACGAGAAAAGAGCGGGGCCGCCTCGTGGCGACCCCGCTCCCGGTAAGGCCGATGTGCGACGCGGCGCTAGGCCGGCTCCACCGTGACGGCCGTGCCGGACGCGGTGACCATGAGCATGTTGCCCTGGCCGAGCACCTCGTAGTCCATGTCCACGCCGATGACGGCATGCGCGCCCAGCGCCGCGGCGCGCTGCTCGAGCTCCTGCAGCGCCTGGGTGCGCGCGATGGTCAGCTCCTCCTCGTAGCCCTGGCTGCGCCCGCCCACGAGGTTGCGGATGCCGGCGCCGAAGTCCTTGAGGAAGTTGATGCCGGTGATGACCTCGCCGAAGACGATGCCGTAGTAGCCGGTGACGCGGTAGCCCTCGACGCAGTTGGTGGTGGTGACGATCATGCTCCCCTCCTACAGCGCGGCCTCGCGGATGACCGCCAGGAACTTCTCGCGGTCCCACTTGCCCAGGTCGCCCTCGGAGCGGTCGCGCACCGACACGACGCCCTCCTCGATCTCGGCGTCGCCCATGACGATCATGTAGGGCACCTTCTGGGCCTGGGCCTTGGCGATCTTGACGCGCATGGGCTCGTTCTGGTCGTAGATCTCCACGCGCCCGCCCGCGCCCTTGATCTCGCCCGCGAACTGGGCCGCGGCCTCCTTGTGCCGGTCGGCGATGGGCAGCACCACCACCTGCACGGGCGCCAGCCACAGCGGCAGCGCGCCGGCGTAGTGCTCGATGAGGATGCCGAGGAACCGCTCGATGGAGCCGAAGATGGCGCGGTGCAGCATCCAGGGACGCTCCTCGGTGTTGTCCTCGGTGCGGTACGTCAGGTTGAAGCGTTCGGGCATGTTGAAGTCCACCTGCACCGTGGAGCACTGCCACGTGCGCCCGATGGCGTCCTTCACCTTGATGTCGATCTTGGGCCCGTAGAACGCGCCGTCGCCCTCGTTGATGTCGTAGGCCAGG
>JAAWAY010000231.1 GCA_022792415.1 Eggerthellaceae bacterium
ACGCCGATGGCATGAGGCACCTCGTCGAAGAAGTTGCGCAGCACCTTCTCGCGGATGAACTCGGCCACCACCACCTCGATGGGCTGGTCGGTCTCCATGTCGGGCGGGAACCACGCGGGGCCGGGGGGCAGCAGGTAGACGACCTCCTCGACGAAGGCCTCCACGTTGTAGCCCGTCGTGGCCGACAGCGCCACCATGGCGTCCCACTCGGCCAGGCCCTCCGCGGCCTCCCGCTGGGCGGCGATCTGGTCGGGCGTGGCCAGATCCACCTTGGACAGCACGCAGATCTTGCGGGCGCGCGAGCCGCGCAGCTGGGCGGCCACCCACTCGTCGCCGCGCCCGATGGGCTTGGACGAGTCGATGAGCATGGCCACCACGTCCACGTCCTCGAGCGCCTTGAGCGCGCTCGTGTTGAGCTCCTCGCCCAGGGCGTCATGGGGCTTGTGCAGGCCCGGCGTGTCCACGATGATCATCTGGAAGTCGTCGCGGGTCAGCACGGCGCGGAAGCGGTGGCGCGTCGTCTGGGCCGTGTCCGACGTGATGGCGATCTTCTTGCCCATGATGGCGTTGAGCAGGGTGGACTTGCCCGCGTTGGGGCGTCCCACCAGCGTGACGAAGCCGGATTTGAAGCCGTCGCCGCCCAGGAGGGCGTCGGTGTCGGTCATGGTGTCGTCTCCTCTCGTCGCGCCTTCGCGCGATCCTCGTGTCGGGGGCGCCCCGCGTCGCGGGCGGGCGGCCTCACAGCCCCAGCAGCTCCAGCGCCCGGGCGCCGTACACCACCGCGCCCACGGCCACCGAGCCGGCCGCCATGAGGCACACGGCCCCGGCGGCGCAGTCCTTGGCCACGCGCGCCAGCTCGGCGTACTCGTCGGTCACCAGGTCGACCACCGCCTCGATGGCGGTGTTGGCGCACTCGGCAGCCAGCACGCCGGCGATGCACAGGATGACCGCGGCCCAGGACGGCGCGTCGAGCCCCAGGGCCAGCCCCAGCGCCACGGCGACGACGGCCACGGCCAGGTGGATGCGCATGTTGCGCTGGGTGGCCAGCGCGTGGCGGATGCCGCACCAGGCGCAGGAGAAGGCCTGGCCCAGCGTGAACCGCGCCCGCGCCTCCTTGTCGCCCTCGTTGCGGACGAACCGCCCGCTCGCCACAGCGCGGCCCGCCTAGGCGCGCTCGGCCCAGGCGCGCAGGAGCTCCGCCTCGCGGGCCTCCATCACCTCGGCCTCCTCGTCCACCACGTGGTCGTAGCCGCACAGGTGCAGCAGGCCGTGGACGAGCAGCAGGCTCACCTCCTCCTCGAAGGTGGTGGCGAACTCGGCCGTCTGGCGCTCGGCCACGTCAGGCGCGATGATGACGTCGCCCAGCTCGAACACCTCGCCCTCGGCGGGCGCCGGCATGTCGTCGGCGCAGCTGTCGCACTCGAACGACAGCACGTCGGTGGGGCCCACCTTGCCGCGGTACTTCTCGTTGAGCTCGGCGATGACCTCGTCGTCCACGAAGCTGATGGAGACCTCCGTGGCCTCGGGGCGCCCCTCCGACTCCAGCACGAAGCGCGTGAGGTCCTCGAGCGGCAACGGGGCCAGGTCGTCCTCGCGGTAGCGGTAGCTGATAAGGATATCCATGATGATCAGGCCTTTCCCGCCGCGCGGTCATACGCGGCCACGATGGTGGCCACCAGCGAGTGACGCACGACGTCCTTTCCGGTGAGGTCGCAGAAGGCGATGTCGGGGATGCCCTCCAGGATGGGGCGCACGTGAGACAGGCCGGATACGCCGCGGGGCAGGTCGGTCTGGGACACGTCGCCGGTGACCACGACCTTGGAGCCGAAGCCCAGGCGGGTCAGGAACATCTTCATCTGCTCGGGCGTGGAGTTCTGGGCCTCGTCCAGGATGATGAAGCTGTCGTTGAGGGTGCGCCCGCGCATGAACGCGAGCGGGGCTATCTCGATGGTGCCGCTGTCGATGAGCTGGTTGGCGCGCTCCGAGTCGGTCATGTCGTAGAGCGCGTCGTAGAGCGGGCGGATGTAGGGGTCCACCTTCTCGGTGAGCGTGCCGGGCAGAAAGCCCAGGCTCTCCCCCGCCTCCACGATGGGCCGCGTGAGGATGACGCGCCCCACCTCTTTGCGCTTGAGCGCGGCCACGGCCATGGCCATAGCGAGGTAGGTCTTGCCCGTGCCCGCCGGCCCCATGCCGAAGGTGACGGTGTGCTCGCGGATGGCGTCGACGTAGCGCTTCTGGCCGGCCGTCTTGGGCCGGATGGCGCGTCCGCGGTACGTGAGCAGGATGTCCTCGCGCAGCGCGGAGGGCGCGAACTCGGCCGTGCGCAGCAGCTCGATGGCGCGGCGCACGTAGTCGGCCGTGGGCTCCTCGCCGCCCTCGGCCAGCTTGATGAGGTCGGAGAACAGCGCCGTGAGCGACTGCACCTCGATGGCGTCGCCCTCAAGCACGATGGTGTC
>JAAWAY010000141.1 GCA_022792415.1 Eggerthellaceae bacterium
ACCTGCAGAAGGGCACCAAGGTGTCCATCGAGGGCAAGCTCCGTTGGAGCCAGTGGGAGCGCGACGGCCAGAAGCGCAGCAAGATCGAGGTGATCGTCGACGAGCTCGAGTTCATGTCGAGCCGCAACAGCGGTGCTCAGCAGTCCGGCGGCTATGACGCCCCGGCCTACTCGGCCCCGGCCCAGGCGTACAGCGCCCCGGCCCCGGTCATCGATGCCTCTTCTTCGGTCTATGACGAAGACATCCCGTTCTAAGCGAAACGAAAGAGGTTAATGCAATGGCCGATTACGCAAAGCAGCCTCGTCGCAAGTACTGCCAGTTCTGCAAGGACGACGTGGAGTACATCGACTACAAAGATACTCAGATGCTGCGCAAGTATGTTACCGACCGCGGTAAGATCAAGCCCCGCCGCGTGACGGGTGCCTGCACCCAGCACCAGCGCGACATCGCGAACGCCGTTAAGCGCGCCCGCGAGATGGCCCTGATGCCCTACGCGGTCCCCGCCGTCAGCGGTCGTGGCGATCGCCGCAACCGCTAGGCTAGGAGGCCCCCATGAAAGTCATTCTTCTGAAGGAGCTCAAGGGCAAGGGCGGCGAGGGCGACGTCATCGACGTGGCCCGCGGCTTCGCCAACAACTACCTGTTCACGCAGGGCTATGCCGTTCCTGCTACCAAGGGCAACCTGAAGCAGCTCGAGCAGCGTAAGAACAACATCGCCAAGCGCGAGGAGACCCGCATTGCCAACGCCGAGGCCCTCAAGGCCAAGCTGGACGGCCTGAAGGTGGTCGTGGACGCCCAGGTGGGCGAGGAGGGGCAGCTGTTCGGCTCCGTCACCTCCACCATGGTCGCCGACGCCATCCAGGCTGCGGTCGACACCGAGATCGACAAGCGCCGCGTCGAGCTGGGCAAGCCCATCAAGGTGGCTGGCACGCACCCCGTGGTCGTGTCCATCTACCGCGACATCAAGGCGACGGTCAACGTCGTCGTCGGTCGCGAGGAGGAGCCCGAGGCCGAGGAGACCATCGAGGCCTTCGACGAGGCCCTCGAGATCGCCGAGTCGCCTGCCGACGAGATGGTCGAGGTCGACGGCGAGGTTGCCGAGGACGGCACCGTCGAGGTCGAGGTCACCGAGGCCGAGGAGTAATCCCGCGCCCCGCGACGGCTTCGCCCAACCAAACGCATGTGAAGGCCCCTCCGCGCGAGGGGCCTTCTCTTCTCCCTGCCTATGGTCCCGCAGCCCCGGTGAAAGTGCGGTACCATGGGCATGCACGCGCCCGCCCGCTGATAGAAGGACTACCATGCCCGCCACACCGCAGACCTCCCACACCCCCGCCAACACGACGGACCCGGCCAAGCGCGCGTCGCTGCCCCAGAACATCGAGGCCGAGCAGTCCGTCCTGGCCGCCTGCCTGCTCAACGGCGAGGCCGTGGAGGAGATCATCCTGCGCCTGAAGGCGGAGAACTTCTTCCGCCCTGCCCATCGCATCATCTTCGAGGCGGTCTACGACCTGACGGTGCGGCGCATCCCGGTCGACCCCATCTCCCTGGCCGACACGCTGCAGGCCAAGGGCCAGCTGGAGGCCGTGGGAGGCAAGGCCTACCTGGTGGAGCTGGCCGACAACACGTTCGCGCTCACCAACTGGCAGCGCCATGTGGACATCGTCAAGCGCACGGCCATCCTGCGCGAGCTGGTATACGCGGCGGCGGATATCAACGCGCTGGCCTACGACGCACCCGACGACCTGAACGAGGTGGTCGAGGAGGCCGAGAAGACGCTGTTCAGCGTGACGGAGAAGCGCGTCTCGTCGTCGTTCGTGAAGATGGACACACTCATCACCGACGCCTTCGAGGAGATCACCAAGCTGGCCGAGCAGAAGACGTCCATGGCGGGCGTCCCCACGGGCTTCAAGGACGTGGACGACCTGTTCCACGGCTTCCGCGGCGGCGATCTGGTCATCCTGGCGGCGCGTCCCGGCGTGGGCAAGACGTCGTTCGCCCTGAACCTGGCCGTGAACGCCGCCAAGTCGGGCGCGGCCGTGGCCTTCTTCTCCCTGGAGATGAGCGCGGGCCAGCTGACCCAGCGCATCATGTGCGCCGAGGCGCGCGTCAACCTGTCCAAGCTGCGCAGCGGCCAGGTGGCCGAGGGCGACTGGGGCGCCATCGCCGAGGCATCCAACACGCTGTCCAAGCTGGAGATCTACATCGACGACACGCCCGGCCTGTCCATCCTTGAGGCCCGCGCCAAGGCGCGCCGCGAGCTGCGCCACGCGTCGGGACAGGGCAAGGGCCTCATCATCGTCGACTACCTGCAGCTCATGCAGCCGCCCCAGGCGCGTCGCGACGGCAACCGCGCCGTGGAGGTGGGCGAGATCTCCCGCGGCCTCAAGATCCTGGCCAAGGAGATGGACATGCCCGTCATCGCGCTGTCGCAGCTGTCCCGCGCCGTGGAGATGCGCGGCAAGAAGCGTCCCATGCTGTCCGACCTGCGCGAGTCCGGATCCATCGAGCAGGACGCCGACGTCGTCATGTTCATCGACCGATCCATGGACGAGATGGAGGCCGAGAGCGAGGACCGTCCCGACCTGGGTCAGGCCCAGCTCATCGTGGCCAAGCACCGCAACGGCGCCACGCGCGACATCGACCTGGCGTTCAATCCGGAGTACACGCGCTTCATGGACTTCATCGACGACTCGCGCGTCGCGTCGTACATGTAGCCCGCCGCAGTGCGGAAAATGCGCATATATTCGGGGATTTTGCCGTTTGGTTCTTTACAATGACGCGTTTACATCGCAAACTAACTGATAGGTATTTTACCTTGCCTTTTTCACGCCCCGGCGCTGTCTATGGAAAGGCCGCCAGCCTCTCCAGAACGGTACCCGGCCACCGGCCCGTTGGATGGGAAATTGCCACCCAGAAAACCCAACGACCCTCCGTGTAGCCGGATATGCCACCGGTCTTCGGGTTCACACCCGGCTTGCCAAGACCCTCGGCAGCGCCCTGCGGGCGGCTATTCCCCACAAACATCCCCTGGGTTCTCGGAGCCTTTCTGTCTTGGCGTTGCCGCAGCTCGCCGTGTGCCTTGGCCGCGAACGCCGCGGGCGGTGCTTTCGGGTATGCTATAGGCGGCGGCACCCGTCGTGCCGCGATCAGGCGACCAGGCACCGGGAAGGAGGCCGAGTGGGACAGAGGCTCACGTTCATTCACGCCGCTGACCTGCACATCGGCGCTCCCATCCGCGGGCTGGGCGACCTGCCTGCTCGCTGGGCGGAGCGCGTGCGCGACGCCATCCCGCGCGCCTGGGACCGCGTGGTGGGCGCCGCCGTGCGCCACCAGGTGGACTTCGTGGCCGTCGCGGGCGACCTCTTCGACACGAGCCAGCCCTCGTATCGTGACTACCTGCGGTTTCTCGAGGGGCTCGACCGCCTGGAAGAGGCGGGTATCCCCAGCTACCTGTGCACCGGCAACCACGACCCCTCCGCATCCTGGCAGCGCGACGCCTCGTCGCTGCCGCCGCATGCCACCATGCTCTCGGCCGACCGGCCCGACTTCCGGCTGCTCGAGCGCGACGGGAGCCCCTTGTGCGTCATCGCCGGGCGCGGCTACCCCAGCAAGGTGTGGTCGGACGATGCCGACGTCGCCGCGGGCATCACGCGCGCCGCGGCCATCGAGGCGCTGGGCCCCCGCGCCGCGTTGGCCCCCTTCGGGGTGGGCGTGCTGCACACGGGCCTCGACCTGGACCTCGTGAAGGCCCCTGCGCATCCCGACGCCCTGCGGGGCGCCGGCTTCGACTACTGGGCCCTCGGCCACATCCACCAGAGCTGGGTCGACGACGAGGCCGACCCGCGCTTGGTCTTTCCAGGCTGCATCCAGGGGCGCGACATCCGCGAGGAAGGGCGTCGCGGGGTGTACCTGGTCACCCTGGAGGAGGGGACGCCGGCGCGGCTGGAGCTCATCCCCACGGCCAGCGTCGCCCTGCAGCAGGTGCGCGTGGACGTGGCGGGCTGCCCCACCATCCCGGCGCTGGTCGAGCGCGTGATGCGCGAGCTGTTCGTCGTGAACGGGCGCGCGTCCTGCGAGGAGATGATCGCGCGCATCACGCTGACGGGCGCGTCGGATCTGCACGAGGTGCTCGCGCGCCCCGGCGTGTTGGACGAGGTGCGCGCCAGCATCAACGGATCCTACCCGGAGTTCTACTGCGACGCGCTGGTCGACGAGACCGCCTGCCCGCGCAGCCTGGAGGCGCTGCGGGCCGAGGGGCTGTTCCCGGCGGCGCTGCTGGCCACCGCCGATGTGCTGGCGGGCGAGCACGCGGCGCAGGCCGCCTACCTGCAAGATGAGTTTCTGCGGCGGGGCGTGGCGTTGCCCTCGGTGCCGTCGGGCAAGCTGGACAAGCTGGCCTTGGAGGCGCGTGACCTGGTGCTCGACCTGCTGACCGCGGAGGATCGCTGATGGGCGCGCGCTACCTGAGAACGGTGGGCGCCGAGCGGTTCGGCGCGCTGCGCGACCGCGTGGTGGGGCCCTTCGGCTCGGGCCTCAACGTGGTATTCGGCCGCAACGAGGCCGGCAAGACCACCCTGGCCTCGCTCATCGGCGGCGTGCTGTTCGGCTGGGATGCCGTGGATGGCGCCCGCAACGGCCACGAGCCGGCCGACGGCTCCCGCGCGGGGTCGCTCGTGTTTCGCGCGCGGCCGGACGGCGCGCCCTCGGCCGCGTCTGCCGCCCCCGCGCAGGACGGGCCGATCCGCGGGGAGGACGCGCCGGCCGATAGCGACCTGGTGTTGGCGCGGGGCCCGGGGCACGACGCCGCCCGCGCCGCGGCGGAGGTGACGGCCGACGTCGACCGCGACACGTTCCGCTCGCTGTTCTTCCTCACGAGCGACGAGCTGAGATCGCTGCGCAACACACCCGATGTCACGGCCCGGCTGCTGTCGGCGGGCTCGGGCACGGGCGCATCTCCGGCCCAGGCGCTGGCCGTCGTCCAGGAGCGCCTGGACGCGTGCACGTCACGCGCCGATGACGCGCGCGGTTCGCTGGTGGCGCTGACGGCGCAGCGCGACGAGCTGCGTTGCCAGCTGCACGCGGCCGCCGACCGCATGGCGTCCTACCGCCGCCAGGACACCGAGCTGCGCCGGTTGGAGGACGATCGCCGCGACATGGCCGAGCGCGTGTCGGTGGCCAACGCCGCGCTCGAGGGGCTGTCGGCCTGCCGCGCGGGTGCCGAGGAACTGGATGCCGAGGCTCGGTCACTGCAGGCGGAGTGCGCCCGGCTGCGCGAGGATGAGGCCCGCGCCGCGGCCGAGGAGGACGAGCTGGCCCGCCGCGTCGGCCCGCGCCTGGCGGGCCTGACGGCATCCGAGGACCGCGTCCTGCGTGACCGCCTGGACGCGCTGGGGTCGAAGGAGAGCCGCCGCGCCCACGCCGTGGACATGGCCCGCGGCAACCTGTCCGCGTCGCGCGCCGCCTACGAGGTGGTGCTGGAGACGGCCGACGACGAGGGCGAGCGCGCCCACGACGCCGCCGCGCGCCGGCTGCGCCTGGCCATGGCCATCGCGATGCCGCTGGCGCTGCTGCTGTGCGGGCTGGCCCTGTTCGTCTTCGCGCGCAGCCGCGGCAGCCTGTCCTACACGCTGGTGAGCCTGGTGCTCATCGGGTTCGCCCTCATCATGGCCACGTCGGCCTTCGTGATGATGCTGCGCCCCGACAAGAGCGCCGATGCCCGCAAGGAGCGCCTGCGCGACACGCAGTGGATCATGCTGCAGGATCAGAAGAAGCTGGAGTCGTGCCTGGCCGAGCAGGACGAGCTGGCCGACGCCATCCGCGCGGAGCTGGAGCAGGCGGGGCTGGGGGCGGCCGACGGGTCGCTGCGCCGGGCCCGGGCGCTGCTCGACGAGGCGCGGGACGTGCGATCCGACTGCGCGCTGTGCCGCCAGCGCCGCCAGGCGGCCGGCGTGCGCCTGGCCGATGCCACCCGGCGCCTCGACGCCATCGCCGTCCAGCGCGCGCATCTGTTCGAGCGCGCCGCCGCGGAGCCTGACACCACGTTGTCCCAGATCGACGACCTCATCGCCCGCAAGGCCGCCCAGCGCGACAGCCTGCTGGAGGCGTCCGAGCGGCTCAGCCGCCACCACGGCGAGCTGCGCCAGCTGCTGGCCCAGGCGGCCACCGACACGTCCTTTGACGAGCTGAAGGTGCGCTACCAGGCCGTCAACACGCGCCTGGCCCAGGCCGTGGACGACTTCGAGCGCCTGCTGCTGGCCGAGCGCCTGCTGCAGGCCGCCATCGCCACGTGGGAGTCGCGCAGCCAGCCCGAGGTGTACCGCCGCGCCAGCCACCTGCTGTCCCTCATGACCGACGGCCGCTGGACCGAGGTGTCCCCGGGCCCCGACGGCCAGCTGCGGGTGACGGGGCCCGACCTGCCCGCGCACGACCCCGCGCGCCTGTCGCTGGGCACGTGTCAGCAGCTGTACCTGGCCATGCGCCTGGCCCTGCTGCTGACGGCCGACAACGTGGGGCGCTCCGTGCCCATCCTGGCCGACGACATCCTGGTCAACTTCGACGCGGATCGCCGCCGCGGGGCCGCCCGCGCCTTAGCCGAGCTGGCCGCCGCGCGCCAGGTCATCGTCTTCACCTGCCACGAGGAGGTGGCGCGCGCCCTGGCCGAGGCCGACCCGAGCGCCTGCCGCATCGACCTCTAGCACCCCGCCCGCGCCCGCGCGCCCCTATTTCGGAATCCTCCCCGCTCAGTGCGGCCGCCGCCCGTCGCGCGGGGGCGCGCCTATACTATAATTCGGGGGTTGCTGCGAACGGCCCGGGCGCACGCGTTGCCCGGCCGTCCCCGAGATGGCGCCAAGTGCGGCAGCACGCGAGGATGCCGCCGCCCGCGGCACGAGAAAGGGAGCGAAAGACTATGCCCACTACAGTGCTCGTCGGTGCCCAGTGGGGCGACGAAGGCAAGGGTAAGATCACCGACCTCATCGCGAGCGACTACGACTACGTCGTGCGCTTCCAGGGCGGGAACAACGCCGGCCACACGGTCATCCACGGCGACAAGAAGCTCGCGCTGCACCTCATGCCGTCGGGCGTCATGTACGAGAACGCGGTGCCCGTCTTCGGCAAGGGCGTGGTGGTGGACCCGGGCGTGCTCGTCAAGGATATGGCCATGATCGAGGCCGAGGGCGTGTCGTGCAAGAAC
>JAAWAY010000010.1 GCA_022792415.1 Eggerthellaceae bacterium
AGGCCCGCGGCGATGTCGCCCACGGTGGCGCCCTCCTTCTGGGCCTGCTTGACGCGCGAGTTCATGAACACGGTGCAGCGGCTGCCCAGGTCGACGGGGTTCTCGGCGCGGATGGCCGTCTCGGCGAACTCCGCCACGTCCAGGTTGAGGCCGCTCGCGAACGACTCGATGAAGCTGCCACAGCCCGACGAGCACGCCTCGTTGAGCATGATATGGTCGATGACGCCGTCCTTCACGCGCAGGCACTTCATGTCCTGGCCGCCGATGTCCAGGATGAACTCGACGCCGGGCAGCATGGCCTGGGCACCACGCAGGTGCGCGACCGTCTCGATCTCGCCGGAGTCCACGCGCAGCGCCTCGAGCAGCAGGCCCTCGCCGTAGCCGGTGACGGTGGCGTGCCCGATGGTGACGAGCGGCTCGCCCGTGGCGGGGTCGACGGGCAGCGCGCGGTACAGGTCGGCGAGCGCGGCCTTGGCGCAGCCCAGCACGTCGCCCTTGTTGGAGGCGTAGGTGGACCACAGAAGCGCGCCGTCCTCGCCGATGAGGGCGGCCTTGAACGTGGTGGAGCCGGCGTCGATACCGAGGAACGCCGTGCCGCGGTACGTCGCCAGGTCGGCGCGGCGCACGCGCTCGGCGTCGTGGCGCTCCTTGAACGCGGCGTAGGCGGCGTCATCGGCGAACAGCGGCGCCAGGCGCACCACCTCGGAGCCCTGCATGTCGCCCAGGCCCTCCAGGCGCGTGAGGATGTCGGCCAGCCGCTCGGGGCGCGCGCCGGCGTGCGCGCCGGCGATGGCGCAGCCGCTGGCCACGAACAGGTGGGCGTTGTCGGGCACGAGGATGTGTTCCTCGTCGAGGCCCAGCGTGTCGTAGAAGCGCTCGCGCAGCTCGGGCAGGTACTGCAGCGGGCCGCCCAGGAAGGCGACGTTGCCGCGGATGGGACGCCCGCAGGCCAGGCCCGAGATGGTCTGGGTGACCACCGACTGGAAGATGGACGCCGCGATGTCCTCCTTGCGCGCGCCCTCGTTGAGCAGGGGCTGCACGTCGGTCTTGGCGAACACGCCGCAGCGGCTGGCGATGGGGTAGATGGTGGTGTGGCTCCGAGCCAGCTCGTTCAGGCCTCCGGCGTCGGTGTTGAGCAGCGCCGCCATCTGATCGATGAACGCGCCCGTGCCGCCGGCGCACGTGCCGTTCATGCGCTGCTCGATGCCGTTGTCGAAGTAGATGATCTTGGCGTCCTCGCCGCCCAGCTCGATGGCCACGTCCGTGCGCGGGATGAACGTCTCCACGGCCGTCTTGGACGCGATGACCTCCTGCACGAACTCGATGCCGAGCCACTGGGACAGCAAAAGGCCGCCCGAGCCCGTGATGGCGATGGTCATCGTCTCGTCCGGGAACTGCTGCGCCGCCTCGCGCAGCACCTCGATGATGGTGGCGCGTACGTCGGCGTGGTGGCGGCGGTACACGGCCCAGCGCACGTCGCCCGCGGCGTCGAGCACGGCCAGCTTCACCGTGGTGGAGCCCACGTCGATGCCGATGCGCAGCGCGGGCAGCTCGGACTCCTGCGCGGCGGCGCCCGCGGCGGCCGCGGCCTCGGCGGCCTCGACGCGGGTGACGCGCATGACGGCGGGATCCACCGTCTCGTCCGTCTTGACCTGCACGTACTTACCGCTCTTCGTTCGCTTCATGATCGTGTTCGTCCTTTTCTCGTCTTCTCTCGTCTTATCGGTGCGCGGGCTCGAGCTCGATGGACTCGCCCGGCTTGATGAACAGCAGGCGGAACGCGATGACCGCCATGTCCTCGGACGTCTCGGCCATGCCCGTCTCTATCCAGCGGGTGATGACCCCCAGATACGCCGATGCGTAGAACGCCACGTAGTAGCGCACGAACGGCGTGGGGTTCTCGCGGTAGCGGTCGTGGAGGATGCTCTCGATGAGGTCGGTGCACACGGCGTCGCGCAGCCGCGGGGCGAACCGCACGTCGCCGCCGGGGCCCATGACCGCGCGCAGGAAGTCGCCCTGGTCGCGCAGGTAGTCGAACAGCTCCACCAGAAACGGCAGCGGCGCCGCGCCCAGGCGGCCCTTGAGCAGCTGCGTGAGCGTGATGTCCTGCAGCGGCTGGCGGAAGCGGTCGAGGTCGGCGATGACCTCGTCCTCCAGCGTGAGGAGCAGGTCCTCCTTGTCGCGGAAGTGGTTGTAGAACGTGCCGCGGTTGAGGTCGGCGCGGGCGCACAGGTCGTTGACGGTGAACCCGTCAAAGCCGCGCTCCTCCATGAGGGCGATGAGCGCGTCGCGCAGGGCCCGCTTCGAGCGCGTGATGCGGCGGTCCTCCACGGCCGGGGCGTGCGCGACGCCTGCGGCGACTGGCGCGTGGATCGCGCCGGCAGCTGGCGCGGCGATCGTGCCCGCGGTAGCCGGGCACGGGGTCTGGGAAGTGGTCACGGCGTCCCTTCGTCGGTTTTGAACAGGTAGAACATAAATGAACACTCTGTTCATTAGGGCGCATTGTAGCGACTTTGGGACAGCGACGCAAGCAAGCGAGAGGCGCGTCGAGCAGCCTCCACAACCGGGGGCAGGTCGGGAACGGTGGCGGGGATGGCGTGGCAAGCGGGGCGACAAGCCGGGAAGAGGGCGAGGCGGACGCGCGCGGGCGAGGGAACGGGGCCGCACCCGGGTCGGAGCCCGGTGTGGAACCCGAGTCGGAGCGGGTCACAGCACGAAATCGCGAACTTTCACACCAAGACGCGGTGCCTTTCGCAATTAGCCCTGATTGAGAACCATCGTGACCAGCCTCGATGGAAGGACGCTCACGTGGGGCAACGTCTGGTGCCTCCCTCTGGGCCGAAATCGGTGTGAAAGTTCGCGATTTCGTGCTGCCAGGTGTGAAAGTTCGCGATTTCGTGCTGTCGGGCGCAGGCGCGCCGACCCGCGCGTCGCCGAAACCGCATGAGCCACCCGGCGGAAGCCAATCGCCTGCTCGCGTCACGCGCGCCTCAAGCACGCCGCGGGCCCGTCCGCCGCCCGACCCGCGTCGGCCGCCTCCGCGAGGCCCGCGCCGAAGGACTCGGCCGAATGCCTCCCGGCATCCCCCCAAAAAACAAGTGGAACCGGAAACTTCCGCTTCCAGTCCCACCATCGGGGTTCAGCTCATCGCCCTGGGGCTTCTTCCTCAGATGCGCGGTGCCGCTACGCCTCCACGAACGCCGTCAGGAGCGAGCCGGCCTGCGGATAGAACGGCAGGCGCGCCTCCTCGTTCAGCGCGGCGACGAAGTCGGGCACCCACACGCGCACGTGCTCGTCCAGGAACTGGGCGTAGGCCGCCTCGGGCGACCCGCCGGGCAGGTCGGCAGACGCCACCACGTCACCGGGCTCGCCGGCATCCTCGTCGGCCGCGACGTCATCGCCCGCCACTTCGACGGCCGCTCGCAGGGCCAGGTACTCCAGAAGCTCCATCTCGGTGGCGATGTGGTCGAGCGGCTCATTGGTGCCCTCGGGACGCCCGAGGCCGCACGCCTTGCAGAAGCGCTCCACGTCCATGGAGTGCGGGTTGACGAACAGCAGCGGCTGCACGCCCTCGGCCTGGGCACGCCACACGCCCTCGTACGGGCTGCACGCCGGCTCGGGCGAGCCCACGAACAGGCGCGTCGCCTCGGCGCGCAGGGCGTGAAGCAGCTGGTCAGGGTCGTCCATCTGGGCGGCCTCAGCAGCTCCGGGGGCGCCGTCGGCGGGCCAGGCGAGGTCCAGGGCGCCGGCGATCTCCTCGGCGGCCTCGCCCCATTCCCCGCTGGCGAGCGCGCCTACCAGCACGTCGTCGGGGTAGCGGAAGCTCAGCGCCAGCAGCTCGCACAGCGCGGCGCGGGCCTGCCAGGTGTCAGCGGTCACGGTCATGGTCGGTCTCCTTCTTCGCGGAGGGCTTTTTCCTCTGCAGCAAACGATACGCTATTCCGGCGTTCAGGAACAGGTGCACCAACAGCAGGGCCAGCAGCACCTTGGCGGAGACCGCGTGCAGGGGATTCCAGAAGTAGTAGCCCTCGGCGTAGAGCCCGAGCGTGGGCAGCACCGCGCCCGAGACCATCACGCCCGAGACCACGCACGTCACGAGCGCCACGGCGAGCAGGACGGCGAGCGCCGAGCGGGCCGCGTGGGCCCAGCTGCCCCCCCGGCGGGGCAGCGCCTGGGCGAGGTGCTGGGCCAGGTGGACGGCGAGCACGAACGCCACGGCCAGGCCCAGCCACTCGTGGGCGGCCACGCCCGTGAGGGAGGGCAGGGAGACGACGGCGTAGGCGACGAGCGCCACGGCGTCGACGACGAGCTTTCCGCGCACGGCGATCACCTGACCTTCCGGACGACGAGGGCGAGGGCGATGACGAGGGCCACCGGCATGAGGATCCACAGGTTCAGGCTCGCGTCGGAGGCCTGGTGGTAGCGGCCCCGCAGCGTGTCCCAGGCGTGGCACTCGACGGAGGCGCAGCCGGCCTCGGGGCAGGTCATCTCGTGGATGCCGTCGGGCTCGGGCACATCGTCGAAGCCGTGGCAGGTGCCTGACGCGCAGCCGGTGGCCGGGCAAGGCGACGACTCCTCGATGGGCACGGGCAGCGGCGCCACCCCCGGCTGGGCGAGCGCGCCGGCCCCCAGCACGCAGGCGCCGACGAGCGCCAGCGCCGCGAACGTGATCAGCAGCTTCTTCACCATGAGCGGGTCCTCCCCCACGTCACGGCCATGACTCGCTCTCTCATCGAGCTTCCCCCTTCTCGGACCGCGAGCCCCATCCGCCCCGGCCCTCTCTCTAAACAATCATGATACCGCCGTCTACGACCCCAGCCCCAGGCGGCGTCTCCTCTGTCCCGTAAGTATTGCAGCAATCGCGAACTATGACAATATATGACAGAAGAATCCGGCAGGTTTTTCGGAACGAGATGCCAGGTTTCGGGGGTTTGACGACGTTTCCGACTCCCCCTGAGTCCGTCAAGTCATCTCAGGCTAACCACGACCAGGCCTTTTTCGTCAACGCAGGCTGCCGCAGCGCCGGAAGAGACACCCCGGCAAGGCACATCGTGTCGTCAAACCCCCGAAGCCTGGCATCTCGTGCCGAAGCACGTGCCCGAAAGGCGACGGACGCTCCCCCGTCGAGTGTAAGGGCCGCCGGCTCGGGAGGGAGCCGGCGGCCCGTCGGGTCGCGCCAGGTTGGAGGGGAGGGGTCCCGGCGCCGGGAAGTGCTACTTGTCCTCAGTCGGACGCAGCGGCAGGAACTTGACGCCCAGCAGGAAGATGAGCACGGCGAGCGCCACCACGCCCAGGCACACGCCCCACTCGATGGGGGTCGGCCAGTAGACCATGCCCTGGTAGATGCCGTGGAAGCCGGACTCCCAGCCCGTGGACGCGGCCGGCGTCATGGCCATGGCGTAGTCCATGTTCGGGATCTGGAAGCCGCCCACCAGAAGCTGCACGCGCTTGCAGAGGATGGCGACGATGGCCGCGATGCCGGCGACGACGAGCATGGGCGTCGTGCGCAGGCTCGGCGTGAAGCAGATGACGGCGGCGAC
>JAAWAY010000142.1 GCA_022792415.1 Eggerthellaceae bacterium
ATCCGCCCCGACGCGCCCGAGGTGGAGGCGCTCTACCGCCACAACGAGCAGAGCCTGCGCGTGGTGGAGCTCATCGAGAACGACGGGCGCGGCCTCAACCTGACGGCTGAGGTGCGCGACGGCATCGTCTGCCATACCGGTCCCGTGGCGGCCGAGACGCTCGAGGGCCGCGTGGTGGCCGTGGCCGACCGCATCGCGTACGTCAACCACGACATCGACGACGCCATCCGCGCCGGGCTGCTGCGCGAGGACGACCTGCCCGCGTCCACCCACGCCGTGCTCGGACCCGACCACTCCTCGCGCATCCAGACGCTCGTCGTCGACCTGGTGGAGACGTCGGCCGCCGGCGACGACGTGCGCATGAGCGAGCCGGTGTGGGACGCCATGATGGAGCTGCGCTCGTTCCTGTTTCGCCGCGTGTACCAGGCGCCGGTGGTCATGGAGGAGGTGGACAAGGCGACGCGCCTCATCGAGGCGCTGTTCGACTACTACGTGGCGCACCCGGCCGAGGTCCCCGCCGAGTACCGGGCCATATCGGGGGGAGACGACGTGCGCGCCGTCACCGACTTTATCGCCGGCATGACCGACCGCTACGCCAAGGCGCGCGTGCAGGAGCTGTTCGTCCCCAACTCCATCCACTACTAGGGAGGGGACGCCCTTCCGCCCGTGTCGTCGGCCGTGACGACCGGGCCCGTCGCGTTATGGCCGCGCGCCCGCCCAATGGCTATAATGGGCGGGCTGTGATTAACCGGGAACATATCAGGGAAGCCTTCCAGGCCGCCGTGCCCATCATGCTGGGGTACGTGGCCATCGGCATACCCTGCGGCATCCTGTGCGACTCCATCGGGCTGAACGCGCTGCAGGTGTTTCTGCTCTCGGCGCTGTTCTACTCGGGCGCGGGGCAGTTCATGATCCCCAACATGTACCTGGCGGCATCGCCTCTGGCCTCCATCATCGCCAGCGTGTCGCTGGTGAACACGCGCCAGATGCTCTACTCCGCGTCGTTCGCCCCCGAGTGCCAGGGCGTCTCCAAGCGCCTGGCGTTCTTCTTCGCGGCCACGGTGACCGACGAGTCCTACGGCGTGTCCACGGCGCGCTTCGCCGAGGGCGGCTGGTCGGTCGACCGCGCGCTCATGGTCAACCTGTTCTCCCAGAGCTCCTGGACGCTCTCCAACGTCGCCGGCGTGCTGGTGGGGAGCGCCATCGGCATTCCGCTGGACATCGCCGCCTTCGCCATGACGGCCATCTTCATCTGCCTGCTGGTGACCCAGCGCATGACCTCGGCCAACATCATCGCCGCCGTGCTGGCCATGGTCGGCGTGTACGCGTGCAAGGCCCTGGGCCTGGGCGGCCCCGCCATCCTGCTGGGCGCGCTGCTCGGTGTGGCCGGCGCCATGGCCTTCGCCGCCGTGCGCGACCGGCGCATCGTGGTGCGGTCGGCCGCGATGGACGAGCGCGCCCGGGCGGGGGAGGGCGACGCGGCCGAGGTCGTCTCCGGCTCCGCCGCGGAAAAGCCGCGCTCCCGCCAGGGAGGTGAGCCGCGATGAGCTGGGGCGAGTTCTGGGTGGTGCTGGCGGTGTGCGGGCTCACGATGCTCGCCTGCCGCGTGCTGCCCCTGTTCCTGCTGAAGGGCCGCGAGCTGCCGCCGCTGCTCAGCCGCGCCCTCGGGTTCATCCCGCCGGCCGCGTTCGCCGCGCTGGTGGCCAACGACCTGCTTACGCCCGGCATGTTCGATGCGGGGCTGTGGCCCGCGGGCGTGCCCCTGGTGGCCGCCGTGTGCGTCGTCGTGGTGGCCTGCAAGACGCGCTCGCTGCTGTGGAGCGCGGTGGCCGGCGTGGCGTCCTACGCCCTGCTGCTGCTCATCTAGCCCGAGGCGGCGGAATCGGGAGGCGGGTTGGCGCCGCTCACCCGACGGTGTTACACATTTCCAATTCGTAACAACCCCGCGCATGTGGCTCGCCTATCATGTGTTACGCATTTGGAATCCGTAACACCCTAGCGAGAAGGAGAAGCCGATGGAACGCACCCACGCCGAGACCGCCCTAACGGGAAGCTCGCCGGCCTGCCGTGCTCTCACGCGGCGCTCGTTCGTGCGCGTCGTCGGCGCGGCTGCCGCCGCGGCGTCGATGGGCGCCCTGGCCGGCTGCTCCGACGCGCCGTCCGCAGGGGGGCAGGGCGCCGCGGACGGCGGCGCGGGCGAAGGCGAACTGGCGCAGGTGGTGGTCACCATGACGCCGGGATCTGAGCCGGCTGCGGGGTTCGACCCGCTGGTGGGCTGGGGCGCGGGCGAGCACGTGCACGAGCCGCTCATCCAGTCCACGCTCATCACCACCGACAGCAACCTGGAGTTCACGAACGACCTCGCCACGTCCTGGGGCTGCTCCGAGGATGGCATGACGTGGACGTTCACCATCCGCGACGACGTGCGCTTCACCGACGGCGAGCCCCTCACGGCCGAGGACGTGGCCTTCACGGTCAACGGCATCGTGAGCGGCGAGGCGGCCGAGGCCGACCTGTCGATGGTGCGCGAGGCGGTGGCCCTCGACGACGTGACCGTCGAGCTGCGCATGGCGCGCCCCAACAACGCCCTGCTCTACACGCTGGCCGTGGTGGGCATCGTGCCCGCGCACGCCTACGGCCCCGACTACGGCGCGCATCCCGTCGGCAGCGGCCGCTATATGCTCGAGCAGTGGGACCGCGGTCAGCAGGTCATCCTGCGCGCCAACCCCGACTACTACGGCGACAAGCCGCTCATCGACCGCGTGGTGGTGCTGTTCATGGAGGAGGACGCCTCGCTCGCCGCGGCGCAGTCCGGCACGGCCGATGTCGCCTACACCTCCGCGTCGCTCGCCGGCAGCGTGCCGGCCGGCTACGACCTGCTCGTGTGCGCCAGCGTGGACTCGCGCGGCATCTCACTGCCCGCCAACCCCGCGGGGGGCGCCGTGACGGAGGGCGGCGTCTCCTACGAGGCGGGCAACGACGTGACGTGCGATGTCGCCGTGCGCCGCGCGCTCTGCTGCGGCGTCGACCGCGACCGCCTCATCGAGCACGTGCTCGACGGCTACGGCGCGCCGGCCTACAGCGTGGGCGACGGCATGCCCTGGTCGAGCGAGGCCATGCGCGTGGACACCGACGTGGCGGCGGCCGAGGCGCTGCTCGACGGCGCGGGCTGGGCGCGCGGCGCGGACGGCGTGAGATCCCGCGACGGCGTGCGCTGCGCGTTCGACCTGTACCACGCGGCCGGCGACTCCACGCGCCAGGCCATCGCCTACGATGTGGCCGACCAGTGCCGCGACCTGGGCATCGAGGTGACGCCGCGGGGCGCGAGCTGGGACGACATCTACCTGCGTCAGTACGCCGACCCGGTGCTGTGGGGCTGGGGGTCCAACTCGCCCGTCGAGCTGTTCGAGCTCACGTACTCCGAGGGCTGGGGCAACTACGCCCAGTACCGAGACGCCGACGTGGACGCGGCCCTCGTCGCCGCGCAGGAGCAGCCGGCCATCGAGGACTCCTACGCGTACTACCGGGCCGCCCAGTGGGACGAGGCCACGCAGACCGGCGTGGCGCCGCGCGGCGCGGCCACGTGGCTGTGGCTGGCCAACGTCGACCACCTGTACTTCGAGCGCGATGGCCTGCGCGTGGCCGAGCAGAAGCCGCACCCGCACGGGCACGGCTGGTCGCTCGTCAACAACATCGACCGCTGGTCGTGGGCCTAGGCGCCCGCAGGCCCGCGCGCGGCGACAATCGATCGGCCCGGTAGCGAGAGAGAGGGGAGGGAAAGGCCATGACGCGCTTCGTCCTGGGAAGCATCGCGCGGTTCGTCGCGCTCATGGTCGCCGTGAGCGTGGTGACGTTCGCCCTGGTGAGCCTCTCGCCGATCGACCCGCTGCAGGCCAACGTGGGCCAGGCGGCCCTCGTGTCCATGAGCGACGAGAAGCGCGCGGCCCTGGCCGAGCGCTGGGGCGTGGGCACGCCGCCGCTCGAGCGCTACCTCAGCTGGGCGGCCGGCCTGCTGCAGGGCGACTGGGGCACGTCGCTGCGCTACAACGCGCCGGTCCTCGACGTCATCGCGGCGCGGGCGGGCAACTCGCTTCTGCTCATGGCCGTGGCGTGGGTGGCGAGCGGCGTGCTCGGGTTCGCGCTCGGCGTGCTGGCCGCGCTGCACCGGGGCCGCGCCCTCGACCGCGCCGTGCGCGCCTACTGCCTCGTGCTGGCCTCATCGCCCACGTTCTGGGTGGGCCTGCTCATGCTCGTGGTGTTCTCCGTGGCGCTGGGGTGGTTCCCCCTGGGGTTCTCCGTGCCGGTGGGCAAGGCCGCCGCCGACGTCACCCTGGCCGACGCCGCCCGCCACCTGGCGCTGCCGGCGCTCACGCTGTCGCTGGTGGGCGTGGCCAACATTGCGCTGCACACCCGCGCCAAGGCGCTCGACGTCATGGGCAGCGAGTGGTTCCGCTTCGCGCGGGCGCGCGGCCTGAGCCCGGCGCGGGCCATGGCGCGCCACGGGCTGCGCAACCTGGCGCTGCCGGCCATCACCCTGCAGTTCGCGCAGGTGGCCGAGATATTCGGCGGGTCGGTGCTCGTGGAGGAGGTCTTCTCGTACCCGGGCCTGGGCCAGGCGGCCGTCACGGCGGGGCTCGGCGGGGACGTCGCCCTGCTCGCGGCCATCGCGCTCATCTCCGCCGCCGTCGTGTTCGCCGGCAACCTGGCGGCCAACCTCATCTATGGGGCGGTGGACCCGCGCCTGCGCCCGTCCCGCGGCCCGCGCCGCGATCCCGCGGCCGAGGGGGTGACCACCCGTGGCTAGCCCCGTCCCTGAAGCCGCCGCGTCGCGGCCGCCGGTCATCTCGGCGCCCCGCCGCCGCGGCCCCGCCAGCCGCCGCGCCACGCTCGCGCTGTGCCTCGTCGGCGCGGCGCTCATCGTGGCCGTGGTGGCCGCGGGGCTGGCCGCGGCCCCCGGCGCCGCGCAGGTCGACTTCTCCCAGAAGGCGCTGCCCCCCTCGCTCGCGCACCCGCTCGGCACCGACTGGATGGGGCGCGACATGCTGCTGCGCACGCTGGCGGGCCTGTCGACGAGCGTGCTCGTGGGGTTGCTGGCCGCCGTGGCCTCGTCGGCCATCGCGCTTGTGCTGGCCGCCGTCGCCGCGCTGGGCGGCCGGCGGGCCGATGCCGTGGTCAGCTGGCTCATCGACCTGATGATGGGCATCCCCCACATCGTGCTGCTCATCCTCATCTCGTATGCGCTCGGCAAGGGGTTCACCGGCGTCGTCGTCGGCGTCGCCCTCACGCACTGGCCCAGCCTGACGCGCGTCCTGCGCGCCGAGATCCTCCAGTGCCGCC
>JAAWAY010000232.1 GCA_022792415.1 Eggerthellaceae bacterium
CGATGCGGTAGGGCACGCCGGCGCGCAGCAGCATGTCCTCGAGCATGCGGGACTGCGCGTTGGTGCGGTAGAACACGGCCATATCGTCGTAGGACGTGCCCTCGGCGCGGCGTCGCTCGATCTCGCCGGCTATCCAGCGTCCCTCGTCGCGCTCGTCGGAGGCCAGGTACACCTCGATCTTCTCGCCGTCCTCCGATGCCGTGAACAGCTTCTTCGCCTTGCGGTGCTGGTTGTTGGCGATGACGGCGTTGGCCGCGGCCAGGATGTTTCCCACGCTGCGGTAGTTCTGCTCGAGCTTGACAGTGGCCGCGTCGGGGTAGTCGCCCTCGAACTCCAGGATGTTGCGGATGTCGGCGCCGCGCCACGAGTAGATGGACTGGTCGTCGTCGCCCACCACCATGAGGTTGTGGTGGCCGTCCGCCAGAAGGCGCGTGATCTCGTACTGGGCGTGGTTGGTGTCCTGGTACTCGTCCACCATGATGTAGCGGAAGCGCTGCTGGTAGGCCTCGAGCACGTCGGGGTGGTTCTTGAGCAGCAGGTAGGCGTACACCAGCAGGTCGTCGAAGTCGAACGCGTTGGCGGCCTTGAGCCGCTCCTGCAGGCGCGTGTAGACGCGCGCCGCCACCTTGCCCACCGGGTCGACGGCCTGGCGCTCGAAGTCGCCAGGCACGATGAGTTCGTTCTTGGCCTGGGAGATGCGGTTCATGAGCGCGTTGACCGGGAAGCGCTTGGGATCGATGTCCAGCTCGGCCATGACCTCCTTGTACAGGCGCTTGAGGTCGTCGGTGTCGTAGATGGTGAAGCTGCGGGTGAAGCCCAGCCGCTCGGCGTCGGTGCGCAGGATGCGCACGCACATGGAATGGAACGTGGACACCCACATGCCGCGGCTGCGCGGGCCCACCAGCGTGGCCAGGCGCTCGCGCATCTCGGCGGCCGCCTTGTTGGTGAACGTGATGGCCAGGATCTCCCACGGGGCGGTGCCCAAGTCGTCGATGAGATGCGCGATGCGGTACGTGAGCACGCGCGTCTTGCCTGATCCGGCGCCAGCCAGCACGAGAAGCGGGCCCTCGGTGGTGAGGACGGCCTCGCGCTGCGGGTCGTTGAGGGAGTCGATGTCGATGGCCATGGGGCTCCTTTGGTATCGGGGGCTGCGCGCCCTGCGGGCGCGGTCAACCATTGTAGCGCGCCCGTGCGGGGTCGCGGCGAACAACCGGCGGGAGGGTCCCGTGCCAGCACGGCTACAGACTGACAATGCAATGTCGACGGTTGCGATCAGGGAACCCTCGCGCCCGGCCGCCCGGGGCACAATGGGGCCAAGCAAGCGACGAGAGGAGCCGCCATGTCCAAGAAGCACACCACCCACCCCGTCCCCCGCGTCGACGAGCGCGCCCTGCGCGCGTCCGAGAAGGCGCACAGCCGCGACGTGCTGGCCAACGACCAGCCGGTGGTACTCGAGTCGTCGGGAGACGACCCGGAGTTCCCGGCCATGCAGGAGTTCGAGGTGGACACCGACGGCCCCAAGGGGTCGGCGGCCAAGCACCCGGGGCTCGTGTGGGGCGCGCTGGCCGTGGTGGCCGTGGCGGTGCTGTGCGTGGCCTTCGCGGCCGCGGGCGACTGGTTCACGCCGGGCCAGGCGGAGCGCACGGCCCAGACGGAGTTCGAGGAGCAGACCGTGCCGGAGGACCTGGGCGCGAACGAGGACCCGGCCGCCGAGGCGCAGGCCGACGCCGCGGCGAAGTAGCGCCCGCGTTCGCCCGGCGCGAGCCGGACGCGAGGGGGCGATTCGCCCGTTCATGCCAGAAAATCGCGCCATTCCGAGGCACGTGCTTCCGGATGCTTGGCTGCGGGCGACGTTTTCCCAGGTCGGCGTGTGTGCGGAAGGCTCGTGCCGACGGCTTGGCGCCCAAACAAGGCCCCGGGCCTCGGAATGGCGCGATTTTCTGGCACGAACGGCCCGCAAGGCCCAGCGGGCGCCCGCTCCCACCCGGCGCGAGCCGCACCGCACCCCAACGCAGAGGGGGGCGCCCCGGCCTGAACTAGACCCCAAAAGTGGGACGGTTAATAAAAGTTGTTAAGCGGCCTCTAGCGAATGACCTCGGTACTGCACCGGGGTCATTCCTCTCAGCCCCGCCTGATAGCGTCCGTTGTTCCAATACTCTATGTACTCCTCGA
>JAAWAY010000143.1 GCA_022792415.1 Eggerthellaceae bacterium
AGGAGGCCGAGCAGGAGATCCTGGAGGACTTCCTCAACTAGGGTCGCGACGCAGGCACACGCAAAAGGCCCCCGGACGCCTGGAGACGGCGTCCGGGGGCCTTCTTTCTTCCCGGGTTATCTGTGAGAGGCGCTAGTTGCGCGATCCGCTCGCGCCCACCGCGTTGCCGCCGACAGTGACGGTGCTCCCGTCGTCATCGTCGTCATCGTCATCGGACGAGGGGGTGGACAGGGGCGTGCCGGCCGTCTGGGGCACGGAGGACAGGTCGAGGGCCGTGCCGAGCCACTTGCGCTCGATGTAGTCGATGACGCGGCCGTTGGTCAGGCTGCCCACCGTCTCGGTGACGAGGGCCTGCAGCTCGGTGTTGTCCTTGGCCACGCCCACGCAGTAGCCGCTGGGAGCCAGCAGCATGGCGACGATGGACACGTCGATGTCCTGCCCGTGGGCGGCGTAGTAGCCGATGATGGCGTCGGCGGCCACGTAGCCGTCGGTGCCCGTCGCCAGGTCCTCGAAGGCATCGGTCAGGTTGGTGGTGGAGGTGAGGGCGGCCTCGCCGAACTCGTTGGTGACGGCCCAGGCGCTCTTGGACGAGATCTGCGCGGCGAACTTGACGTCGGTGCCCGCCACGGGGACGGCTGCGTCGGGCGAGGACGCGAAGGCGGCCACGCCGGTGGGCAGGTACGCCTCCGACAGCCAGAAGTCCCCGCCGGCCTCGGACTGGTCGATGCCCATGACGATGTCGACCTTGCCCTCGGCGAGCGCTGTCTCGGGGTCGGAGCCCACGTCGACGATGGAGAGCTTGAGGCCCAGCTGGTCGGCCATGGCCGCCGCAATGTCCACGTCGATGCCGATGATCTTGTCGGTGCCCATGCCCGCGAGCGGCGGGTTGGTGGTGTCCACCCCGACGCGCAGGGTGCCGTCCTGGCCGATGGTGGGAGCCGCGACGACGGGCTCCTTCAGCTCGGGCTGGTAGTTAGAGCTGCTGCACCCGCCCAAGACGAGCGCGAGGCATGCCAGCGCGGCGCCCAGGGCGACGATGGCACGGGTTCGGATTCCCAACTTGACCTCCGTCTACGCACGATCCAATGCGCTTCCTCCGGCTGACCTAGTCTTTGACCCCACACTCGCGCACCGGGGCTTTCGCTTGCGCTAGCGGCCCTCTCGCCCGCCGCGACCTCATGCCGCGGATACGGTAGAACGGGCGGTGCGGCTTACCTCTAGGATACGCCATGCTCACGGGCAGGCCCGCTTACGTGGATCCTTTCGACCGCATCTGCCATGGACTGAGGGGGCGTGGCCCCCCGCAACTACAGACCCGAAAGAAGCACCGTACAGTGTAGCAGAAGCGGGGGCGCGGCTGGGCGGCGGGCCGGGTGCGGGCCGGGCGGGGGAACGGGACGGGACGTCGCGCGGCGGGGACGCGGTCGGGACGAAGGATGGCACGCGGACGGGGACGGGCTGTGGCCGAAGCACGCCGGCGGCGGGGCGTCGACGCGGGCGTGAACACTCGGAGGCGAACCGGCGGCGGGGCGTCGACGCGGACGCGGACGCGCGGGGGCGAGCCGGTCGCAGGGGACGGCTAGCATCCGCGCCCATGGACCACGCGGCGAACACCCCCTGCCCACCCGGCGCGCCCGGGAACCTTGGCCTGCGCGGGCGGCTGCCCCGCGCCCTTCCCGCGCGTCCCGGCGAGGGCGCGAGCGGCGGCTTGGCGCGCGTGCTCGGCCGCGCGCTGGCCGAGGCGGCGTGGCCCACCCGCTGCGCCGTGTGCGACGCGCCCGGGGCGGTGCTGTGCGAGCGATGCGCCCGCGAGCTGCCCCACATCGACTGGTGGGGCGCCTGCCCGCGCTGCGGCGCGCCCTGGGGCCGCGTGCAGTGCAGCGAGTGCAACGACGTGGTGCTGGCGGCGTCGGGCCGGGATCGACTGCCCTACGACCAGGCGGCGAGCGCCGTCATCCTGGACGGGGCGGCCCACGCGGTGGCCTGCGTGTTCAAGGACCAGGGCGAGCAGCGCCTCGCGGTGCCCATGGCGCGCCTCATGGCCGCGTGCGCCCCGCCGGCGTGGAGCGCGCCGGGCGCCGTGGTGTCGTTCGTCCCGGCGAGCGCGGCGGCCCTGCGCCGACGCGGCTTCGACCACGGCGCGCTGCTGGGCCAGGCGGTGGCAGACGAGCTGGGCGTGCCCTGCGCCGCCCTGCTCGCACGCCCCCGCGCCGCCGACCAGCGCCGCCTGGGACGCCGGGAGCGCGCGGCCAACATGGCCCACTCCCTGGAGGCGCTGCCCGGCGCGTCCGTGCGGGGGCCCGTCATCCTGGTGGACGACGTGCTCACCACCGGGGCGACGCTGTGCGCTGGCGCCGATGCGCTGCGGGGCGCGGGAGCGCCGGCCGTCTACGGCCTGACGTTCGCCCGGACCTGAGCCCCCGACCCGGCGACGCGGGCGGCCCCGGACGTGAAGAGCCCCGCCTTCCATGATCGGGAGGCGGGGCTCATTCGTGAGAGGATATGCGACGGGGCGCCGGCGGCTAGGCGCGCTCGCGCTCCTGGGCCGCGGCGGCGTCGGAGAACTCGTGGACGTCCACCGAAATGGAATGGCGGATGGGCTTCCAGCTGGCCTTCTTCACCAGCGCGATGAGGGCGATGGGGATGTAGGTGAGCATGAACACGGGGAACGTGAACATGTAGCGCACCTTCTTGGCCGTGGTGGAGTGGATGGAGTCCCATTCCACGAACGTGGTGAGCACGCCGAACACGAACATGAACACCACGTAGTTGAACAGGCAGAAGAAGATGGACGACAGCGAGCTGGCCACCATCTGCCCCGCCGACATGACGCCGGTGAGCGCCAACGCGATGATGATGCCGTTGAAGATGATGGAGATGATGGACAGCAGCATGCCCGGCGCGATGGTCATGAGCATGTCGTAGCAGGCGAACCGGTAGCCCGGGGGGTTGGAGGCGATGCCCTTGACCAGGCGCCCGGCATAGTGGGCGAACACCTGGTAGAAGCCCTTGGCCCAGCGGAAGCGCTGGTTCCAGGAGTCGCGGAACGTGATGGGCTGCTCGTCGTAGAGGATGGCCGTGGGGCAGTAGGCGATGCGCGTGCCGGCGGCGATGAAGAAGCCCGTGCCCGACACGGCACACGAGGTGTTGAGCGTGAGGCGCGCCTGGTTGAGGAACTTGGCCTCGCGCAGGAACCACACGGCGTAGCCGGCGGATATCCAGTTGGAGCCGTAGTTCTTGGAGTTGCGGTACGACGTGGACGCCTTGGCGCCCGAGTCGAACGTGGCGTTCATCTCGCGGAAGTAGTTGACGTCGAGCACGTTGTCGGCGTCGAAGACGAAGTAGGCCTCGTAGCCGCGGTCGCCGTACTGCTCGCGGATGGCCTTGAAGCCGTAGTCGAGGGCGTAGCCCTTCCCCACCAGCTTGTCGTTGGAGCGGGGGAACACGATGGCGCCCGCGTCGCGGGCCACCTGCGCCGTGTCGTCGGTGCAGTTGTCGGCGATGACGAACACGTCGATGAGCTCGGCCGGGTAGTTCTGCACCTTGATGGAGTGGATGAGGTCGGCGATGACGGCCCGCTCGTTGCGCGCCGCGATCATGACGGCGTAGCGGTGGTTGCGCCGGGCCTCGTGGCGGGGCGGCTTGCGCGTGAGCACCACCAGCACGTAGAACAGCTGGTAGGTGTAGCAGATGGTGAACGTGACGAAGACGCAGATGTTGAACACATCCACGAACGATACCGCTGGCATCATCGAATCAAGCACGGCTCTGCTCCTTCGCGACCGCCGCAGCCGTCTGCGGCGCCCCGCCCGGGCGGGCGGATGACGGGCGGCTTCCGCGCCGGGCGCGGGAGCACAAACTTTTGAAAGTATAGCCACTTCGGAGGGGCCGTTGGCTTCACTTCGCCCAAAGTGACGTTTTTGTATTCCTGCGGGCGCAACCTTACCCGTTTCGTCAAAGTTCCTGCACAGAGGCTCCACAATTCGCCCCTCGGAGGGGCTTTCCGACGCCCCGCGACCGCCGGGCGGCTTGCCATCGCGCGGCAGGCCCGCTACGCTTCACGGCATGGCTGATCCCACCTTCGACATACCGGGCGATTCCGCCCCCTCCCCCGCCGCGCGCCCGCGCCCCGGCCGGGCATGGGGCGCGCTCCTGCTGCTGGCCGCCGCCGTCTGGGGCCTGGGCACCGTCGTCGTCAAGGACACGGTGGGCGAGCTGCCGCCGCTGTGGCTGGTGGGCATCAGGTTCCTGGCGGCCGGGGCGCTGTTCTGCGCGGCGCTCGCGCCGCGGATGGCGCGCCTGGCGCGGGAGGGGCGCCTGGCCGGGCACCTGGGCGCCGGCGTGGTCCTGGGCGTGCTGGTGGGCGGCGCCTACCTGCTCAACACCGCCGGCCTCACGGCCACCACGGCCGCGAAGAGCGCCTTCCTTACCGGCACCTACTGCGTCCTCGTGCCGTTCCAGGCGTGGCTCGTGCTGCGCCGGGGGCCCACGGCCCTCAACGTGGCCGCCGGGCTCTTGTGCGTGGCGGGCCTCGGGCTGGTCTCGCTGCCCGCGGGCGAGGAGGTGTCCTTCGGCATCGGGGAGGCCCTGACGCTGGGCTCGGCCGTGTTCCTGGGGTTCCACGTGGTGGCGACCACCCGGCTCGCGCCGGGACGGGACATGGTGGTGCTGACGGGCATCCAGTTCGCGACGGCGGGCCTCATGGGCGTGGCGCTGGGGGCGCTGACCGAGCCCGCACCCGACCCGGCCCTGCTCGCCGAGCCCCAGGTGCTGGCCAACCTGGCCTACCTCGTGCTCATGGCCACCTGCGTCGCCCTGCTGCTGCAGAACGTGGCCATCCCCCACGTCAGCCCGTCCACCGGCGCGCTGCTGCTCAGCTTCGAGTCGGTGTTCGGCGTGCTGTTCGCGGTGCTGCTGCTGGGCGAGGCGCTCACCGCGCCGATGCTGGCCGGGTTCGCGCTCATCTTCGCGGCTGTGCTCGTGAGCGAGTGGCTGCCCGACCAGCTGGCGCGGCGGCGCGAGCCGGCGAGCCCGGATGACGCGCCGGGCGAGGCGACCGGCGACACGGCCGCCCTCGTGGCCGGCGACGCGCTGGCCGAGGAGCGCTAGCCACGCCGTGTCATGGGGGGGGATGCCCCCTTCCCTGCGGTACGCGGATGATTCACGGGAAAGACGGCGCCGGCCGTTGAAAGAAGAACAGGCCAGCAAGCGGAAAGCACGTGCTGGCCTGACCAGGTTCTGGAGCCGGTGACAGGAATCGAACCCGCAACCCACTGATTACAAATCAGTTGCTCTACCGTTGAGCCACACCGGCGGGGCGCGCGGGGCGCGCCTGCGTATTGTACGCCATCGGGGCCGGACTGGAAAGCGCGGACGCGGTGACGACGGGATCGGATCCTCGGGTTGGATCAACGCGAGTTCATCCTCTCATCTCATTCTCCCCTCATTGACATACGAATATCTGTTCGCTACTATGACCAAACAGATATTCGCGGGAACATACGTACCGTATTGAGGGGAGGAGGGGCCGTGGACGTCGCCGAGAAGCTGGAGATCCTCACCGATGCGGCGAAGTACGACGTCGCCTGCACCTCATCGGGCGTGAGCCGCGGTGCCAAGGCGGGATCGCTCGGATCCGTCGCCCAGGGAGGCATCTGCCACAGCTTCGCGGCGGACGGCCGCTGCATCACGCTGCTCAAGGTGCTCATGACCAACGTCTGCGTCTGCGATTGCGCCTACTGCGTCAACCGCGCGAGCAACGAGGAGGTGGTGCGCACCGCCTTCCGCCCCCGCGAGCTGGCCGACCTCACCATCGGGTTCTACCGCCGCAACTACATCGAGGGCCTCTTCCTCAGCTCGGGCGTCATCCGCAACGCCGACTTCACCACCGAGCTCATGATCGAGACGCTCGAGATCCTGCGCCACGAGCACCGGTTCCGCGGCTACATCCACGCCAAGGCGGTGCCGGGGACCTCGCCCGAGCTCATCGAGCGGCTCGGCCACCTGGCCGACCGCCTCTCGGTCAACCTGGGGCTCCCCTCGGCGGAGAGCCTGCGCCTGCTGGCCCCCGACAAGTCCAAGGCCGACATCCTGGCCCCCATGCGCCAGATACGCGACGCCATGGCCGAGGACGCCGACACGCGCGCCCTCGTGCGCAAGCGCCTCACCTATCTCACGCCCGTCGCGCCCAAGCGCAAGGACCGGGCCTTCGCCCCGGCCGGCCAGAGCACCCAGATGATCGTCGGCGCGTCGCCCGAGACCGACTACCACATCCTCAACCTGGCGGCGTCGCTCTACCGCTCCATCTCCATGAAGCGCGTGTTCTTCAGCGCCTACCTGCCCGTGAACGACGACCGCCGCCTGCCCGCCACCGATGCCGTCCAGCTCGACCGCGAGCATCGGCTCTACCAGGCGGACTGGCTGCTGCGCTTCTACGGGTTCGACGTGAACGAGGTCATCGACGCCGACGCGCCCTTCCTCGACCCGCAGGTGGATCCCAAGGCCAACTGGGCACTCAACCACCTGGACCGGTTCCCCGTGGAGGTGAACACCGCCCCCTACGAGGAGCTGGTGCGCGTGCCCGGCATCGGCGTGCGCGGGGCGAAGCTCATCATCCGCGCCCGACGCCACGCGACGCTGCGCGAGGACGCCCTGCGCAAGCTCGGCGTGGCCTACAAGCGCGCCCGCTACTTCGTCACCTGCGACGGGCGCTACGCGGGAGCGGGCGTCGACTTCACGCGCGAGGCGCTGCGCGCCCAGCTGGCGGCCCCCATCGACGGAGGGCGCCACGGGCGGCGGGCCGATCGCGCCCTGCCCGGGCAGATGAGCCTGTTCGAGTCGGTGGACACGCCCGAGAAGCGGATCCCGCGCGGCACGGGGCCCCGGGCCATACTCGACCGCCCGGCCGCCGCGGCGGCCTCGTCGGCCACGCCGCGCCCGAAGGGCGCCGCAGCCGGCCCGCACGACGGCCACGGCCACACGCGCGCTGCGCGAACCGCCGGCGCTCCCCTGCCCGAGCGGAGGCCCGCATGAGCACGCCGCGCCGGGCGGCACCCCACCCGGACGGCCCGCCGCCCGAGGTCTACGACGAGCTCGCCTACCTGTACGACGGCACCCTCGAGGGGCTGTTCTCGGCCATCTTCGCCTCCTACGAGCGCCACGAGGATCCCACCGACGTGCTGGCCGCCCGCGATCTGCAGGTGCGCCTGGGCCAGCACGCGGTGTTCATCGACACCGACCTCGGCCACGCCGAGCGCGTGCGGGCCGGGTTTCGCCACGCCTGCGGGCCGCGGGCCCTCAGCTACGCGAAGCGCGCCGCGCTCTCCGACGAGCCTGGCGCGGCGACGGCCGTGTACCGCTACGTCCGCCACGGCATGACGCTCAACGCGCGCCGGAACTGCGCGTCCTGTGCCCGGCGAGGCCGTTGCGATGGGGCGCGCAACCCCGCCGGGCGCCCAGGTGCGGCCCCGTGCCCTAAGGTGCGCGGCTCCCTCATGTCAGACCTCTCCCACCCCGTCGTCGGCCCCGTGTTCGGCCTGGCGCGCTCCGTGTCGACCGAGCAGGAGCACCTGTTGCAGTTCATCCGGTTCGAGCATTTGGAGGGCGGCCTGTGGTACGCGCGCTGCAACCCGAAGGCCAACGTCGTTCCGCTGGTCATGGATCACTTCGCCTCGCGGTTCAACACGCAGCCGTTCATCATCTACGACGAGGTGCATCATATGGCCGGGGTCTACGAGGGCCGCGGGTGGACGCTCGCGCGCACCGACGCCGACTCGCCCGAGCTCAGCCTGCCCGACCGGGCAGCCGACGAGGCGACCATGCAGCGGGCCTGGAGGCGGTTCTACCACGCGGTGTCCGTCGAGTCCCGCTACAACCCCGAGCTGCGGCGCCACCTCATGCCCAAGCGCTTCTGGCGCAACCTCACGGAGATGCAGGAGGAGCCGCCCGGCCTGGCGCGCACGGGCTCCTAGCGGCGCAGGGAGCGAGCGTGACGCAGGCCAACGCGCTGCCCGCGCGCCGGCCGCCCTGGGCGGGCGGACGCCCTAGCGACGCGACGACTCCTGCGGGCACGCGGGACCGCGCACCCCCGTCAGGTCGAATGCCGGGATGAAGCTCTCCTCGGCCGCCGGCCCCTCCTGCCAGTAGTAGTCGTCGACGCCCAGGGAGTCGGCGTAGTCGAGCAGCGCCTCGTACTCGTCATCGGCCACGCGCGTGCCCAGCTCGGGGCAGCGCGCCAGCACCGCCTGGGCCCGCGCGTCGCCCGCGGCGGCGGCGCCGGCCAGCACGGGGGTGTACTGGTTCATGAGCGAAAGGCGCACGGCATCGCCGTAGCGCTCCCACAGCAGGCGCACCACGGCCCGCGAGTCGTCCAGGCACCCCGGCAGCAGCAGGTGCCGCACGATGACGCCGCCCGTCATGCGCTCCTGGCCGCGGTAGACGTCGAAGGCGGGCTCCCCCACCGCCTCCACCATGGCGTCGAGCGCCGCCAGGGCAACGTCGGGGTAGTCCAGCGCGCCGGAGTAGCGCGCGCCCAGCGCGGGCGAGGCGTACTTGAAGTCGGCCAGGTACACGTCCACGGTGCCGCGGTTGGCGCGCACGGCGTCGACGGTCTCGTAGCCGCTCGTGTTCCACACCACCGGCAGCGCCAGGCCCCCGTCGCGGGCGGCCGCCACGGCGGCGCGCGCCTGCGGCGCGTAGTGCGTCGCCGTCACCAGGTTGACGTTGAGGGCTCCCTGCTCCTCGAGCTCGAGCATCATCTCCGCCAGGCGCCCGATCGTGACGGGGACGCCCGCCTCGCCGCGGGCGATGGGGCCGTTCTGGCAGTAGGAGCAGCCGAGCGGGCAGTGCGAGAAGAAGACGGTGCCGCTGCCGGACTCACCCGACAGCGGAGGCTCCTCCCAGTGGTGCAGCGCGGCGCGCGCCACAACCAGGCGGTCGTCGGCGCCGCAGCGCCCCCGCTCCCCCGCCGCGCGGTCGGCGCCGCACGCGCGCGGGCACAGGTCGCACGCCGTCGGGATCAGAGACGAGGGGTCGTAGGACATGGGCTAGTTCGACCGGTAGTCGAAGCCGTCCTCCCAGTCCGACCCCCAGTCATCGTCGTCCTCCTCAGCGACGGCGTCCCAGCCGTCGTCGTCGCCGGGCTGCTGGGCGTAGGCCTGCTCGGCGCGCGTCCAGTCCAGGCCGTGCGCGGCGCACTCGGCCTCCTCGCCGTAGACGAGCGACAGCGCCGCGGGGGCCTTGTCGGACCCGCCGATGACGGCCAGCAGCTCCAGCAGGTGCATGGCGGCCTCGGCCTGCGGCAGGATGAGCTCGGCATCGTCAGCCGCCATGAGCGCGGCGGACAGCTCGGCCATGAGCATCTCGACGGTGTAGGCGCCCTCGAACCGGCCCGCGTCCACGGCCTCCAGCACCGCGGCGCCGGCGGCGGACAGGGCCCCCGGGCGCAGGTCGCCCAGGCCCGAGCCGGCCGGCGAGCGGCGCACGGCGCGGTACAGCGCGTCGGCCTCGATGGCGGCCACCACCTGGGCGGCCACCTGCATGGTGTAGGCGGCGCGGGCCAGCTGGGCGGCGCCGGGGCTGCCCACCTGGTGCACGACGCCGAACAGCGCCTCCAGGAGCGGCAGCGCGCGGGCCACGCCGTCGCCCTCCCCCGCCGCGAAGCAGCTGGCGTTGTCGCGGGCGAACGTGTCGACACGCGCTAGGTCGTCCACCACGAGCGGGGCCTCGACCATGACCAAATCGCTCACCGTTGCCACGGCGTTGAGCTCGCGCGCGAAGCCGGGCGTGGTGGCGCTCAGGTCCACCAACAGCGCCCCGGGCGCCAGCGACTGCACGAAGCCGCCCTCGCCGAAGTACAGGTCCTCCAGCTCGCGCTGGCTCGTGCAGAACGTGATGACCACGTCGGCGGCGGCCTCCTCCTCCACCGGCGCGAAGCCGGCCTCGGCCAGGCGCTCGGCCACGGCCCCGATGAGCCGCTCGCTGCCCCGGTAGGCGTATCCCGTCGTCATCAGTTGCCCCCCTTCACCTTGCGGGCGATGCGGTCGGCCACGGACAGCTCCTCGCGCTTGTCGCCTCCCCAGAACACGACGGCCACCATGCCCGGCCCCACGTGGCTGCCGATGACGGGGCCGATGTTGCACTCAAGCACCAGGATGGAGTCGCTCTCCTTGGCGAGCAGGTCCTTCAGCCGCGCGGCGTCCTTGGGCGCGTCGGCGTGCCCGATGACCACGCACTCGGCGGCCCCGGAGGGCGCGGCGTGCTTGGCGTGGTAGTCGGCCAGCGCGCGGATGCCCTTCTTGCGCCCGCGCGCCACGCCCGACAGCGACAGCGTGCCGTCGGCGGCGATGACGAGCAGCGGCTTGACGTCCAGGGCGGCGCCGGCCACGGCCACCGAGCCGGGGATGCGGCCCCCGCGGCGCAGGGCGTCCAGGTCCTCCACCATGAACTCCTCGTTGACGAAGTAGCGGGCCTCCTCGGCCCAGCGCACCATCTCCTCGGCCGTCAGGCCCTTCTCGCGCTGCTGGAGCGCCTCGTAGACGAGCAGCCCCTCGGCCACCGAGGCCAGGTGCGTGTCCACCACGTACAGCTCGGCGTCCGGGTACTGGGCCGCCACCTGGTCGCGCACGAGCACGGCGGCGTCGTAGCTGCCCGACAGCCCGCTGGAGAAGCACAGGTACACCGTGGGCACGCCCGACTCCGCGGCGGCGGTGAGCACCTCGGTGAGCGCCGGGACGGACACCTGCGACGTCGAGGGCTGCGACCCCGCGCGCATGGCGTCGTAGAACTCCTGGGCCGTGAGCGACTGGAACAGGTCGTCGTCGAACGACTCATCGTCCATGATGTAGGGGAACTTGAGCAGCGTGACGCCCTCGCGGTCGACGAGCTCGGCCGGCAGGTCGCAGCACGAGTCGATGATGAGGTTGCACTGGGGCATGGCGTGTCGCCTCCCTGGTACGCGGGGCCGGGGCCCCTGGTCGGATCGAGGCGCCCGCGACCGGGCCGCGGGCGGGGTGGGGCGCAGGTCCCCGCGGCTACAGCGCGAACTCGCGCTCGGCGGCCTCGCCGGTTATCTTGCCGGCTATCTGGCTCATGCACTCGTAGGCGATGCCGATGGCAGGGCCCACGTGCAGGCCGATGACGGGGCTGACGGGCAGCACGTCCACCGCGCGGCCCACCAAAGGCTCGATGACGTCGCGCGCCCACGTGACGGCCGGCGCCTTGTCGCCGATGTAGTGGACGACGATGCGCTTGAGGCCGTGGGCCTCGATGTCGGCCCGCAGCGTGTCGACGATGCGCGCGAGCGCCTTCTTGCGCGTGCGGACCTTGGCGAACGTCGTGGCCTGGCCGTCGACGACCGTGAGGACCGGCGCCAGCTGGATGAGGTTGCCCAAGAGCGCGGCGGCCCCGCCGATGCGCCCGCCCTTCTTCAGGAACGTGAGCGTCTCGGGCGTGAACAGGAAGCGCGTCGACTCGATGCCGCGGTGCACCGCGGCGGCGCAGGCCAAGAGGTCATCGCCGGCGTCGCGGGCGTCCACCGCGTCGAACACCGGCCACGCCTCGTCGTAGCCGCACGACGTGGAGTCGATGAGCACGCAGCGGAAGTTCAGGTTGCGGGCCTTCACCGAGCGGGCGGCCCGCACGGCGCCGTCGAAGGTGCCCGACAGCCCCGTGGAGATGAACACGCCCAGCACCTCGTCGCCGGCCAGCGCCGCCGACTCGAAGGCCTCCTCGAGCACGGCCTGGGAGGGCTGGGACGACGTGGGGATGTCGTCGACCATCTGCTGGATGTCGGCGTAGAACGCGTCCAGGTCCATGTCCGCGTCGGCGTACTCGACGCCGTCGCGGTTGACGAAGAGCGTGACCACCTCGACGTCGTGGGCGGCCGCCACCTCGGCGGGGATTGACGCAACCGAGTCTGTGATGATCCTGATCATGGCCGTCCTTTCAGGCGCCGGGCCCCAGCGGGGGCAGTTCGCGGTTCCTGCGATTATGCTACATGATGCCGCGCCGCGCGGCCACGAGCTCGCGACGGCGCTCAAACAATCCGTATTCGAGCCCCACGGGGTAGGTGTGGGGGTTGAGCATGCGCTTCTGCGTCTCGTCGAGGGTGGCCAGCCCCTGGCGCGTGCGCTCGCGGGCCGCCATGGCGCTGCGGTCCTCGGGCGCGAGCACGGCGGCGCCCGCGCGGGCCAGCGGCGCCAGCAGCGTCTCGTAGCGGTGCCCGGCCAGCCGCTTCTGGCGCAGGTCGTCGACGGGATCGACGATGACCTCGCGCTCGTCGACGGGCCGCGTCACGTCGAACACCATATCGCCGGCGATGCGGCCGTCGTCGAGGTAGTAGCGGCGCACGTCCAGCACCCCCGGCGTGGTCAGCTTGCCCACCGACTCCGATATCTTGAGGCGCCCCTCCCACTCGTCGGCGCCCGGCTCGCGCACGGCGGCCAGCTTGTAGACGCCGCCGAGGGTGGGCTGGTCGTAGGCGGTGGCCAGCTTGGTGCCCACGCCCCACGACGTCACGGGCGCGCCCTCGTCGAGGATGGACTTGATGGTGTACTCGTCCAGGTCGTTGGACAGCACGATGCCGCAGTCGTCCAGCCCCGCCTCGTCGAGCATGCGCCGGGCCATCTTGGCCAGCCACGACAGGTCGCCCGAGTCGATGCGGATGCCCGCCAGCCGCTCGCCGCGCTCGCGCATCTCCAGGCCCACGGTGATGGCGTTGCGCACGCCCTGCTCCACGTCGTAGGAGTCTACCAGCAGCACACAGTTGTTCGGGAAGATGCGCGCGTACTCGCGGAAGGCCTCCAGCTCGTCGTCGAAGGCCATGACCCAGGAGTGCGCGTGCGTGCCCGACACCGGGATGTCGAACAGCTTGCCGGCCAGCACGTCGGACGTCGACGCGCAGCCGCCCACCACCGCGGCGCGCGAGGCCCACACGCCGCCCAGGCCCTGGGCGCGGCGCAGGCCGAACTCGGCCACGGGCGCCTCGCCGGCGGCCAGGCACACCCGCGCCGCCTTGGTGGCCACGAGCGTCTGGAAGTTGACGCAGTTCAGAAGCGCCGTCTCCAGCAGCTGGCACTCCATGATGGGGCCGGTCACGCGCACGAGCGGCTCATGCGGGAACACGATGGTGCCCTCGCGCACGGCGTCGATGTCGCAGGTGAGCCTGAAGTCGGCCAGGTACCCGAGGAAGCCCTCCTGGAACAGCGGGCCGCCGCCGGGGGCCTCCAGGCCGCGCAGGTAGGCGATGTCGTCGTCGGAGAACCGGTAGCCCTCCACCATCTCGGCCAGCTGGGCCATGCCGCAGGCCACCGCGAAGCCCCCCTTGAAGGGGTAGTCGCGGAAGTACATGGAGAAGCAGGCCTCCTCCCGGCCCCGTCCCGCGGCCCAGTAGCCCTGGGCCATGGTGATCTGGTAGAGGTCGGTCAGCAGTGCATAGTCGGCCCTCATTCGGCGCCCCCCTTCTGCCCCTCGCCCGACCCGGAGCCGTGGCTGCGCCTCCGGCGACGGCGCGGCGCGCCCTCGCCGGGCTGGCCGCCGCGGCCGCTCTGGTCGGCGCGCTCGGCGCGCAGGCCCGACGAGCGCTGGCCGGGGCGCGGGCCGCCCTTGGAGCCGCCCTGCCCGCCCTTGGCGGGCGCCTGGCCCTGGCCGGGGCGCTGCTGCGCCGGGCCGCCCTTGGCGCGCGGGGCCTGGCCGCCCTTGGCCGTGCGCTCGCGCGGGGCGCGGGCCTCGCCGCCCTGCTGGGCGTCGGCGCCGTGGCTGCGGTTGCGGCTCTTGCGCTTCGGGTCGGCCGCCGACGCGCCCTTGGCGCCCTCGGCGTCGCCGCCCACCTTCGTGGAGCGCCGGCGCGGCTTGCGCGCCTCGTCGGCGACCGCGCCGCCCTGGGCCTCGCCGCCCCGGCCGCGGCCCTTGCCGCCCCGTCCGCGGCCGCCGCCCTGGGACGCCTGGCCCTGCCCGCCGCGCCGGCTGTCGTCACGGCGCTTCTTTCCGCCGCCCGTGCGGCGCACCGCGCCGGCCTCGGCCAGCTTGTCCGACCCGGTGAACTGGGCCGTCAGGAACGCCACCGCGTCCCCTCCGCGGGCGGCCTCGGCCGTGGCGGCGCGGGCCTCCTCCCAGCCCTCATCGGTGACGGCGGTGGGGCGGGCGCCGTCCTTGGGCTCCTCGAACGCGGCGATGGGCACCTTCACCGGCTTCTCGCCCTCCAGGCGCAGCGACACCACCTCGCGCGGGACGTCCAGGTCGCACACCTTCGCCGGGCCCTCGGGGGTCTGGACGGTGGCGTTCATCTTGGGCGCGCGCGACTTGAAGTCCTTGTAGGCGTCGTACTCGTAGCGCAGGCAGCACATGAGGCGGCCGCACAGGCCCGATATCTTCTGCGGGTTGAGCGAGAGGTCCTGCTCCTTGGCCATGCGGATGGACACGGGGCAGAACTCGCCGCCCATGCGCTTGCAGCACAGCTCCTGGCCGCAGTGGCCCAGGCCGCCCACCATCCGCGCCTCGTCGCGCACGCCGATCTGGCGCATGTCGATGCGCACGTGGAAGTGGGCCGCCAGCTTGCGCACCAGGTCGCGGAAGTCCACGCGCTCCTCGGCCTCGAAGTAGAACACGGCCTTGTCCCCGTCGAAGAGGAACTCAACGGACACGGGGTGCATGTCGGCGTTGGCCTCGGCGGCCATGGCCTTGAACTGGGGCAGCGCCTCGCGGCTTCGGGCCTCCAGCTCATCGGCGCGGGCGACGTCCTCCTCGGTGGCCAGGCGCTTCACGGGCTTGAGGGGGCTCTTGAGCGCCTTGATCTCCTTCTCGTCGACCTCGAAGACGTCACCGACCGCCCGGCCGAACTCCACGCCGCGGGCCGTCAGCACCACCACGGGATCCCCCTTGGATATCTCCAGGTCACGGGGGTCGAACCACAGGGTGCGGGGGTTATAGGCTATCTGAATGGGGGCTACCCGAACCATTGAGAACCTCTCTTATCTCGAGCAGGAGCGCGTCGATGCACGTCTCCGGGGACACATTATACGCAAGGGCCTCGTCGCAGCGCTCCACCGCCGCGAGCGCCCGGGCCAGCGACGCCTCGTCGGTCGCGGCGGCCGCGTCGTCGATGGCGTCACGCGCGTCGACGTTGATGACCAGCTCCGGCGCGCCGGCGCACACGGCCAGCACGTCGCGCAGCCACGAGGCCGTGATGGCCGTCAGCTGGCGCAGGCACTCAGCCGACTTGGCGGTGATGCGGCGCTTGTTGCGCGCCTCTATCTGGCGGATGGCCGACTTGGCCAGGAAGTCCGCGTTCTCGGCCAGCTCGGCCTCCTGCGACTCGCGCACCACGTCGAGCGGCAGCTTGGACGCCGTCACCAGGTCGGCTGCGTAGCCGATGACGTCCCAGTCGTCGGCGCGGCGCAGCGACGCCAGCACGTCGAGCACCTGGGAGCGGAAGTGCAGCCGCTCGTTGCCCGGCGCGCGCAGGAAGTCGCAGGCCCGCGTGATGGAGCCGCCGCACGCCTCGATGGCCGCCCGGGACGTCTCCAGCGACGCGCCCGTGTTCTGCCGCACGATGCCCGCGGCCTCGCCGGCGGGGATGTGGCGGAACGGCACCACCTGGCAGCGCGACACGATGGTGGGCAGCACCGACTCGCGCGTGCGGCCCAGAACCACGATGACCACGTCGGAGGGCGGCTCCTCGAGCGTCTTGAGGAACGCGTTGGCCGCCGCCGTGCCCAGAAGGTCGGCGCGGTCGATGATGTAGACCTTGCGCTGGGCCTGGATGGGGGCCAGCGACGCGTCCGACACGATCTCGCGCACCTGCTCCACCAGGTAGCCCGAGGCGCCCTCCGGCGCGTAGTAGCGCACGTCGGGGTGCTTGCGGCGCAGCACGCGCTCGCAGGCGGTGCACGCGCCGCAGCGGCCGCCGCGCGGGCCCTGGGGGCCCTTGGGGCACATGACGGCCTGGGCGAGCGCGTAGGCGGCCTGGGTCTTGTTGGAGCCGGCCGGCCCCGTGAACAGGTAGGCGTGGCTCAGGCGCTCCGTCGACACCGACGTGCGCAGGAACTCGCGCACCTGGGGCTGGCCGAGGATGTTCTCGAACGCGTCAGGCACGGGCGCTCCCCCCGCCTGCGCCGCCCGGGCCGCCCGCGACGGCGAGCGGGTGGGCGCCGGCGGGGGCGTCCAGCCACGCCGCCAGCCCCTCGCGGTCGTCCAGCACGGAGAAGTAGGCCTCGTCGCACGCGCCGGCGTCGCCCATCCAGGGGAACAGGTCGGCCAGCTCGTGGAACACCTGGGCCGCCGTCACCGAGCGCGCCCCCGACGAGTCCACCGCGCGCACGCGGCCCGGCTCGTCGGCCGCCAGCTGCCGGAAGGCCTCGGCCACGCGCTCGTGGAACGGAGCGCCGGCCTGCTCGAGGCGGTCGGCCTCGCCCGCGCCCACCGCGCGGCGCAGCGACGTCGCCGCGTCCCCGGCGGACAGCACGAGCGTGCGGTCGGGCACGATGCCGTCGGCGGCGAAGGCGTTGGCGGCGTCCACGAAGGCCCGCGGTAGCCCGCGCCCGGCGGCCTGGTAGGCCACGGTGGAGTCGTAGAAGCGGTCGCACAGCACCACCGCGCCCCGCTCGAGCGCCGGGCGGATGACCTCGTCGGTGATCTGGGCGCGCGCCGCCTCGTAGATGAGCAGCTCGGCGCGGTCGGACAGGCCCTCGTTGGCCGGGTCGAGCACGAGCGCGCGCAGGGCCTCGCCCACGGCCGTGCCGCCGGGCTCGCGCAGGCGCACGACCTCGCGCCCGGCGTCCTCCAAGGCGCGGGCCAGGAAGCGGATGTGGGTGGACTTGCCCGCGCCGTCGCCGCCCTCGAACGTGATGAGCACGCCGCGCGGCGCGGCGCCCGCGCCCTGCGGGGCTTCCGGCCTCACCGGGGCGGGCCCTCCCACGGCGGCGTCCCTCACGCGATCGGCTGCCACGGCTCCCCCCCTACTCCGCGTCCCCGCGGGCGCGCAGGGCGCAGTCGCGGACGGCGCCGGCCACGGCGTCGGCCACCCGGGGGTCGAACGGGTCGGGCATGACGAAGTCCTCGCAGAGCTCCTCGTCGGACACGAGGGCCGCGAGCGCGCGGGCGGCGGCCAGCTTCATCTCCTCGGTGATGCGCTCGGCGCGCGCCTCGAGCGCGCCGCGGAAGATGCCGGGGAAGGCGATGACGTTGTTCACCTGGTTGGGGAAGTCCGACCGGCCCGTGCCCACCACGCGGGCGCCGGCGGCCTTGGCCTCGTCGGGGAATATCTCGGGCGTGGGGTTGGCCATGGCGAACACCACCGCGTCGTCGGCCATGGACGCCACCATGTCGCCGCTGATGACGCCGGGCGCCGACACGCCGATGACCACGTCGGCCCCGCGCATGGCGTCGGCGAGGGTGCCCTGGGCGTCGGTGGGGTTGGTCACGGCCAGCATGGCGCGCTGGGCGTCGTTGATGCCCTCGGACGCCGATGAGATGATGCCGCCGATGTCGCAGAGCGTGACGTCGGAAAACCCGTAGCTCACGAGCAGCTTGGCGATGGCGATGCCCGCCGAGCCCGCGCCGTTGACCACCACCTTGGCCGTGGCGGCGTCCTTGCCCACCAGGCGCAGGGCGTTGATGACGCCCGACAGCACGACGATGGCCGTGCCGTGCTGGTCGTCGTGGAACACGGGGATGTCGAGCGCGTCGTTGAGGCGCGCCTCGATCTCGAAGCAGCGCGGGGCCGCGATGTCCTCAAGGTTGATGCCGCCGAAGGCCGGGGCCAGGCGGATGCACGTCTCGACGATCTCGTCGGTGTCCTGGGTGTCCAGGCACAGGGGGAACGCGTCCACCCCGCCGAACGCCTTGAACAGCGCCGCCTTGCCCTCCATGACCGGCAGGGCCGCCAGCGGGCCGATGTTGCCCAGGCCCAGCACGGCGCTGCCGTCGGTGACGACGGCCACGGTGTTGGACTTGAGCGTGTAGTCGTAGGCGCGCTCCGGGTCGGCGGCGATGGCGCGGCACGGCTCGGCGACGCCGGGCGTGTAGGCCACGGCCAGGTCGTGGCGGTCCTCGATGGCCATCTTGGGGGCGGTCTCTATCTTGCCCCTCCACACCCCGTGCTGCTCAAGCGACTCCTCGGCGATTCCCATGGCGCGTGATCTCCCTGATCTCGTTGCGGCGCGGACGCGGGGCCGGGCGGGCCGGCTCCCGCGCGGGCGGGCGCGCTGCGCCCCGGCCCGGCGCCGGATTGGTTCGTAACCGGTCTATTGTAACCGCTCGCGCGGCGCATCCGGCGGGGCTCGGGCGAAAGCGCGGTTTCTCGACAGAGCGCGCGGGGCGAGGGAGACAGGCGCGGTCGGAGCTGCTGGCGGCGCCGGCGGGGGTCGGCGGTACCGAGCCGGCAGCAGGTCGGCGGGGCGCCCGCATGCCGGCGAGGCCAGCGCGTCGGCAGGCGCCGGGCGCCGCGGCGGACGCGGGCTGTTGCGCGGCGCCCGGCGAAGGCGCGGGCCGGGGGCGGGCGCGCTTGGGCTACACTGGTGGCACCGTACCTGCGAGAGGAGCACACCCATGAGCACCACGGCCGCCGCAGCGCCCCTTCCCGACCCCACGCACCGCACCCGAGGCGCGACGCCTTCCGCCTGTTCCGGGACGGTCGCGCCCGGCCTCACGCGCCAGACGGTTGCCGACGCCGTCTACGACGCCGTGCGCGCCTGCGCCGTCGAGCTGCGCCCCGACGTGCTGGCCGCCGTCGAGGCCGCGGTGGCGAGCGAGGAGCCGGGCGGCCGGGCGGCCGGCGTGCTCGGCTCGGTGATCGAGAACGCCGCCGTGGCCGCGGAGGCCGGCGTACCCTTGTGCCAAGACACCGGCACCGTGTGGGTGTGCCTGGAGGTGGGGCGCGAGCTGATGGTGCCCGGCGACGTGCTCGACGGCGTGGACGAGGCGGTGGGCCGCGCCTACCGCGACGGGCGCCTGCGCATGAGCGTGCTGGCCGACGCGCTGTCCGCCCGCGTGAACACCGGAGACAACACGCCGGCCTTCTGCGAGCTGCGCCTGGTCCCCGGGCATGGCGCCACGCTCCACGTCATGCTGAAGGGCGGCGGCTCCGACAACGCGTCGCGCGTGGTCATGCTGCCGCCGGGCGCGGGGCGCGCCGGCATCGTGGACGCGGTGGTGTCCTGCGTGCGCGAGAAGGCCGCCAACGCCTGCCCCCCGCTAGTGGTGGGCGTGGGCGTGGGCGCCACGTTCGACAAGGTGGCGGGGCTGGCTAAGCACGCGCTGCTGCGTCCCGTGGGCGAGCCGGCCCCCGACGCGGGGGCGGCGGCCCTGGAGGCCGACCTGCTCGCGGCCGTCAACGCGCTCGGCATCGGGCCGGGGGCGCTCGGGGGGCGCACGACGGCGCTGTCCGTGGCCGTGGAGACGGCCCCCTGCCACATCGCGGCGCTGCCGGTGGCCGTGAACATGGGGTGCGTGGCCCTGCGCTCGCGATCGACAGTACTGGTGCCGTGGGACGGCGAGGACGGGGACGCGTGCGCCCGCCCCGGCGCCGCGGCCATGTCACCCGCGAACCAGGGCGATGGGGGCGGCGCCCTCTGTTCCGGCGATCCCGAGCATGAGGTCGACAGGACGCTCCCCCACCCCGGGGCCGCGCGCGCGCCGCGCCGCCTCACGCTGCCGCTCTCCCCTGACGACCTGGCTGACCTGCGCATCGGGGACGAGGTGCTGCTCTCCGGCCCGCTCTACACCATGCGCGACGCCGGGCACGCCCGCGCCCTCGAGGCGCTCGACGCCACTGGCGAGCTGCCCTTCGGCCTGGCAGGCCACGCGCTGTTCTACGCGGGCCCGACGCCGGCCGCCGCAGGGCGCCCGCTCGGCTCGGTGGGGCCTACCACGGCCAGCCGCATGGACTTCGCCACGCCGCGCCTCATGGAGGCCGGCGTCACCGTCACCATCGGCAAGGGCAAGCGGGGCCCCGAGGTGGCCGACGCATGCCGCGCCACGGGCGGTGTCTACCTGGCCTGCGTGGGAGGCATCGCGGCCCTGCTCGCGTCGCACGTGACGTCCAGCGAGCTCGTGGCCTGGGACGATCTGGGCACCGAGGCCCTGCGCCGACTCGAGGTGGCCGACCTGCCGGCGTTCGTGGCCATCGATCCCACCGGCGCCGACCTCTACCGCGCCGTCGAGGCCGGCGAAGCCTAGGGGCGCGCCACCCCGCATGGCGCTGCCCCCGCGCACGAGGCGCTCTTGCACGCACCTCGCATCCCGAGCGCAAGACCGGCGCGCGGCAGCACCCGCCCCCATCGCCTCGTGGCGACTACCCGACGCCCCATTCCCAACGAACGCGGGCACTCACAGGGAGCGTTTCTGGCGAGAAAAGTGACTTTTGCGCGCTCACGGGGCTTCCTCGAATGCCCGCCCTGCTCAAAGATTTGCCAGCGACTGAGAAAACGCCTGATGAGAGGGCCGTCGTCGAAGACAGGCCTCACGGGCGGACACCACGCCGCCCCCATCCCCGCTCACGATGGTGGCAGAAGTCGCTTTTCTCGCCGCCATCGCCCTTGCCCAGCGCACAAGCCGCCACCCCGCCTTCCCGCCAGACCGCGCGCAGCCCGATGGCGCGCCGCCTTCCCGCCAGGCCGCATGCCGCGATCACCCGCCGTATTCTCCCGTCGAGAGGCAGCGCAGCTCTCGGCGCAGGGCGATGTGCCTCGCTCGATGGTCGGGCACCGAGCAGCGCCAGCGCAGTCCCGCCTTGCCCATGAGCGCCATCATCGCCTCGTCGAAGAGGCGCGCGTCGAAGAGCTGCTCGTGCGTGAGGGGCACGACGTTGATCCCCGCGCGCCCGAGTCGGGCCTGGCGCACCGCGTCCCGGGCCACGCTTCCCTCCGTGTGGGAGTCGCGTCCCTGGTACTCGAGCGCAACCCCATAGCGCGGCCAGAGCGCATCACACACGTAGGTGCCGAGACGGCGCCCGCCGCCAGCGACGATGTCCTCCACGCGGCTCATGCCGGACGGATCGCAGTTCACCAGGGGAATCCCCAGGCCATAGCCGCCATATCTCGTCGGGAGCCCCGCCAGGAGGGCGGCTATCACCTCCGGCGGGGACAACGCCCCCTCGACCACGTAGGAGGCGGCAACGCTCGCGGCTCGGTGACCCGCGCACCCACGCGTCCGGGCGAGAAAGCGCCCCAGGTCGCCAGCGCTGGAGAGGGGCATCCTGCGCACCAGGTCGCCTGACGCCCCCGCCACGCTGAAGCCGCTGCACAGCTCTGAGCCCAACGCGATGAGCGCGGGGCGTGTCAAGGAGAGCGCCATCTGCAGAAAGGCGGCCTCCGGGCTGCTCACGTACACGCTTTCCCCGCCCGACAGGGTTCCAGCCTCGAGACGCCGGTAGGCTCCTCGCGGAAGCGGATGCGAGCGCACATGGCACACGACGCCGCCCCTTCGCGTCCGCACGCCGGGACTCGAGACCTCGACATGCAGGTCTCCGTCGGGAACCAATGACCTCACGAGGGCATATGCCGCATCATCCAGGGGACGCCGCACGCCCGGAAGCGCACGCGACGGCACCAGCAGCTCGGGATGAGCCCGCCAGATCCGCAGAGAGGTAGTGCCCCAGAGAAACGTCGCCATGCCCGCAGGCTGCCCGTTCGACCACGCCCATTGGCAAACGGGCGTTTACCTCTGGTTGGAAAGGCGCGGACCGCACACATCTCGGCCGCAACGATCTCGCGAAGGGGGCTAGGTGGGCTAGGAGGGCGCTCGCGAACCTGAGCCTGCATGTTCGGTCAGGCGCGGGCGGTGTTTCTGGCGAGAAAAGCGACTTTTGCGCGTCTCTTGGCCGAAATGCCGGGAACCCGCCAGCAAGGCGATGGATGCGAGATCACGTTATCGCAGGTCGGAATTACCAGGCAGGCTTCCCCGCTCCCGTAGGGCACGGCGAGTCATGCGCATGCGCGCGCAGAAGTCGCTTTTCTCGCCAGATATCCGCTCGTTTCCAGACGGAACGGGCACGGGCGCAACGAACGCAGACGCAACGGCGTGCGGTTCAGCGGAGACGGTTTCCTCCGGCAAAAAAACGCCCCGCTCCGACCGAGACGGCCGGGGCGGGGCGCCAGATGCGCACGCAGATGAAGACGGGAGGCGCCAGTCGCGCGCTACTTCTTGCCCGCGGCGCGCTTCTTGGCCGGGGCCTTCTTCTTGGCGGGGGCCTTCTTGCGCGTGCCGTCGGCGTTGCGCAGGCCGGCCTCCTCCTCTTCCTTGACCTTGGACGGGCAGTCGAAGTTGGGGCACAACTTCCACGGGCCGCGGGCGGTGGTCACGATGACCATCGGCGCGCCGCAGTCCTCGCACACCTCGTCGGTAGCCGTGAGCGCACCGTACTGGGGCAGCGGGTAGCGTGTGCCGCACTCGTCGAAGTTCTCGCAGGTGACGGATCGCTTGAGCGTGCGCGGGTTGCGGCGCGCGATCAGCTTCGACGTCTTGCCGGCCGCCTTGCAGGTGGGGCACTCGCCCACCACCACGTCAGGCTCCTGGTTGGTGGGGCAGGTGGGGTCGATGCACACGACGCGGGGCTTGCTGCGGAACGCCGTCACCTTGACCTGGGGCATGCCGCAGGTGGGGCACGGGTCGGGAGCCACCTCTATCTTGCCCTTGGGCAGCGGGTAGGTGACGTCGCAGTCGGGCCAGCCGGCGCAGCCGATGAACATCGACTTCGTCTTCTGCGAGGCGCGGATCTGCAGGTCCTTGCCGCACTTGGGGCACTTCCCCACGTAGGCGTCGGCGGCCACGGCGTCGGCCAGGGCCTCCTTGACGTCCTCGGAGTGGGGCAGCAGCTCGCCGAGCTCCTGGGACAGCAGGTTGCGCGAGGTGCCCACCACCTCCTCGCGGGTGGTCTGCCCCTCGGCGATGGCGTCCATCTTCTGCTCGAGGTCGGCCGTCATCTGGGGGTGCGTGATGTGCGGGGCGAACTTGTCGAGCGCGTCCACCACCGCGATGCCCAGCTGGCTGGGCTCGATGGGGTCGTTCTGGATGTACTTGACCGTGTAGAGGCGCTCGATGATGGCATGGCGCGTGGACTTGGTGCCCAGCCCCAGCTTCTCCATCTCCTGGATGAGCTTGCCCTGGCTGTAGCGGGCGGGCGGCTCGGTCTGCTTCTTGGCGCAGGTGGCGCCGTTGAACGCGATGGAGGCGCCCTCGGTCAGGGCCGGCAGCGTCTCGTCCTTCTTCAGGCCGTAGGGGTAGATGGCGCGGAAGCCCGGCTCCACCAGCACGTCGCCCTTGGCGACGAACGGCTCGCCGGCCACGTCGAGCGTCACCTTGGTGCCCTCCACCACCGCCGGACCCGACAGCGTGGCCAAAAAGCGTCGCGCCACCAGGTTGTACAGCTTGTACTCGGCGGGCGGCAGGTCGTCGGGCGTCGCCTTGGCCGTGGGGTAGACCGGCGGGTGGTCGGTCGTCTCCTTCTTGCCGCGGGTGGCCTTGAGCGCGCCCTTGGCCAAGAGCTCCTTGCAGTAGGGGGCGTAGGCGGGGTTGCCGCTGATGGCGCGCACCACCTCGGCCAGGTCGAGCGACGAGGGGTACACCGTGTTGTCCACGCGGGGGTAGGAGATGTAGCCGTCCATGTACAGCGACTCGGCGATGCGCATGGTGCGCGCGGGCGACAGGCCCTCGGCCGACGCGGCGGCCATGAGCGAGGTGGTGTTGAACGGCGCGGGCGCGGGGACGGTGCGGCGCTTCTTCTCCACCGAGGCGACGCGCGCCGAGGAGGCGCCCTCGACGGCGGCCATGGCGGCCTGCGCGGAGGCCTCGTCCTTGAAGCGCGCCGTGGCGTGACCGGCCTCGAAGGCGCCGGGGCCCTCGCCGTCGGTGGGGCCGGAGGCGGCGTCGGCGTCGAACGCGCCCTTGATCACCCAGTAGTCCTCGGGGACGAATGCCATGCGCTCGCGCTCGCGGGCCACGATGAGGGCGAGGGTGGGCGTCTGCACGCGGCCCGACGAGCGCACGTTGCCGTAGCCGGCGAACTTGACGAGCGTCAGGTAGCGCGTGAGCACGGCGCCCCAGATGAGGTCGATGTCCTGGCGGGAGGCGCCGGCCTGGGCCAGGTCCTCGTCCATGGACACGAGGTTGGAGAACGCGTGCGTGATCTCGGGCTTGGTGAACGCGGAGTAGCGGGCGCGCGACACCGGCGCCGTGGGGTTGACCTCGCGGCAGCACGACAGCGCGTCGGCGCCGATGAGCTCGCCCTCGCGGTCGAAGTCGGTGGCGATGACGATGGAGTCGGCCTTCTTGGCCAGGTTCTTGAGCGAGCGGATGATGTCCTTCTCCTTGGGGAGCTTCTCGATGGGCGCGTACACCAGGTACGGCAGCGCCTCCATCTTCCAGGACTTCAGCTCGACGCCGTCCTCCGTGAACGGCTTCTTCTTCTTGAAGGGGGGACGGGGCAGCGTCGCGGGCACGTCGGCCGGGACGGCCTCGCCGTCGACCGTGACGCCCTGCCAGCCGCCGCGCTTCTTGTAGACGAGCTGCGGCGCGAAGTCGGGCTCCAGGATGTGGCCGCGCAGGCCGATGGTCACCCACTCCTCGCCGTCGACGGAAAACCGGTAGACCGGGGTGGAGAACACCTTGTCGGCCTTGGGCTTGGACGCGCCCAGCAGATCGGCGATCTTCTGCGCCGCGTCGTTCTTCTCAGTGACCACCAGCTTCACGGGGTCCTCCTGTCCTTCGGGCCCGCGACCGGAAAGGCCGGGCCATGTTCACACGGTTGCCCCACTTGATTGTTTTACGTGTGCGGGGATGCGTGCGCGCCGATCGGGCCCTGCCCGGGGTGCGGGCGTCGGGGCCGGGGCGCGGCACGGGATAGGATACACGATTTTCGGCGGAGGGCCGCAAGAACATCGAATCAGGGGAAGGCGGCGCGATGAGGGCTGAGCCGGGAGGCGGAGAGGGCGAGCGCGGCGCGAGACGCCGGAAGCCGGGACCGGGGCGGGGCGGACACGCGGGGCGGTCACATGGCGCCCGCCCCGCCGGGTATCAGGGGCACGTGACATTTGATGTGACCCTTTGTCACGCGCTCTGCCACGCGGCGGGACTACCGGCCGGCGCGCAGGCGGCGCTGGTAGGCGCGCACGGCCTGCGACAGCGTGAAGCACACGATGAAGTACATCAGCGCCATGATGGCGAACAGCGCGAAGATCTGCGTCGTCGAGTTGTAGCTGTTCATGAGGATCATGCCGCGCCCCATGAGCTCCTGCAGCGCCATGGCGCCCCACAGGTACGACGTGTCCTTGATGGTGGTTACGAACTGCGACAGCAGGGCCGGCACCATGTTGCGCAGGGCCTGGGGCATGATGATGTACAGGTACATCTGCGGGGCCGAGAAGCCCTGGCTTTTGGCCGCCTCGTACTGGCCGCGGGGCACACTGGCCAGGCCGCCGCGCACGATTTCGGCCACGGAGGCCGCCGTGAACAGGGTGAAGGCCACCACGGCCGCGGGCAGCGGGGGCAGCTGGGCCACGAAGAACGTGAACATGATCCACAGCAGAAGCGGCGTGTTCTTGAACAGCTCCACGTAGGCGATGGCGATGCCGCGCAGC
>JAAWAY010000144.1 GCA_022792415.1 Eggerthellaceae bacterium
ATCTCGTTGGGGTTGGACTTGTGGGAGTCGTAGTCCTTGCGGAACACCAGGCTCACCAGGTGATCGTCGGCGTCCACCACGGGCAGCGAGTTGAGCTTGTGCTCCCAGATGATGTCGTTGGCGTCCTTCAGGCTAACGCCGTCCTGGGCCACGATGAGCTTGTCGCGCGGGGTCATGAAGTCGGCCACCTTCTCGGTGAGCTCCATGCGGGACAGGCGGTAGTCGCGCTCGGTGACCACGCCCACCAGCTTGCCGTGGGCCGAGCCGTCCTCGGTGACCGGCATGGTGGAGTGGCCGTAGGCGTCCTTGAGCTCCACGACGTCGGCTAGCGTCATGTCGGGCGAGAGGTTGGCGTCGGACGTGACGAAGCCGGCCTTGTAGTCCTTCACGCGGGCGACCATGGCCGCCTCGTCGGCGATGGACTGGTTGCCGTAGATGAACGACAGGCCGCCCTCGGTGGCCAGGGCCACGGCCATGCGGTCGTCGGATACGGCGGCCATGATGGCCGACACCATGGGGATGTTGAGCGACAGCGGGCACTCCTCCTGGCCCTTGCGGTACTTCACCAGGGGCGTCTTCAGGCTGACCGCCGCCGGCACGCAGGACGCGGGCGTGTGCCCCGGGACCAGCAGGTACTCGTTGAACGTGCGGGACGGCTCGTCGAAATAGAATGCCATGCGTGCTCTCCTTCTTCTCTGGCGCCTTCGGCCCCCTGCCCTCTATGAACGCGCGCTCCGCCCGGGCCGTGGGCGAAGCGCGCTCGCGTCGCCTGCGGGCGGCGCTGTGTGTTGAGTGCATTATAGACGCGGAGCCGCAGGTGGCACCCGGAAACGACCAACCGGCACAAATAACCGACGGTAAGGGCAGACGGGCGTGGGGCGTGTGACAGGGGGTCACCTCAAATGTCACGTGGCGGAGCGCGTGACATTTGAGGTGACCCCCTGTCACACGCCCCGCCGCGTACGCCCGGCTATGCGCGCAGGAACGCCTCGTAGCCGCGGCGCGCCTCGTAGACGTCGGCCTTGCTCGTGACCTCCCACGGCGCGTGCATGGACAGCACGGGCACGCCCGAGTCGATGACGTCCATGCCGTACTTGGCCGGGATATAGGCGATGGTCCCGCCGCCGCCCGCGTCCACCTTGCCCAGCTCGGCCGTCTGGAAGCTCACGCCCGCGTCGTCCATCACGCGGCGCACGCGGGCCATGTACTCGGCGCGCGCGTCGTTGGACCCGCTCTTGCCGCGCGACCCGGTGTACTTGTTGAACACCAGGCCCCGGCCGAGGAACGCGGAGTTCTTCGCCTCGAACACGCTGGCGTAGGCCGGGTCGAGACCGGCCGACACGTCGGAGGACAGCATCGACGAGGCGCCCAGGGCGCGACGCAGGGGCAGCATGCCGCCCTCCCCCGCCAGCTCCATGACCTCGGCCACCGTGTTTTCGAAGAACTGCGACGCCATGCCCGTGGCGCCGACCGACCCGATCTCCTCCTTGTCCACGAGCACCGTGACGGCCGTGCGCTCGGGCACCTCGTCGGCCAGCGCCAGCTGCGCCACGAGCGACGTGAAGGCGCACACGCGGTCGTCCTGGCCGTAGCCGATGATCATGGAACGGTCGAAGCCCAGGTCACGGGCGCGCCCGGCCGGCACCACCTCCAGCTCGGCCGACAGGAAGTCCTCCTCGGCGATGCCGTACTTGTCGGCCAGCAGGCGCAGGGCGTAGGCCTTCACGGGATCCTTCGCGTCCTTGGCGTGCGCCTCATCGCCCTCGGGGGCGTCGTCGACCAGCGGGCGGTTGCCCACCAGGATGTCGAGATCCTCGCCCTCCACCACGGCGCTGCCCTTCTTCTCCATCTGGGCGCGGCCCAGGTGCGGCAGCAGGTCGGTCACGCAGAACACCGGGTCGGTCGGGTCCTCACCGATGACCACGTCCACCACGGTGCCGTCGGTCTTGGCCACCACGCCGTGCAGGGCCAGGGGCAGCGCCGTCCACTGGTAGTTCTTGATGCCGCCGTAGTAGTGGGTGTCGAGCAGCGCGAAGCCCTGGGCCTCGTACAGCGGGTTCTGCTTGAGGTCGAGCCGCGGGGAGTCCACGTGGGCCCCCAGGATGTTGAGTCCCTCGGCCAGGGGGCGACGGCCCACCTGCAGCAGGATGAGCGCCTTGCCCTGGGCCGTGGCCCACACCTTGTCGCCCGGCTTGAGCGCGCGGCCCTCAGCCACGGCTTGGGCGAGCGGGCGGTAGCCGGCGGCCTCGGCGCGGGCCACCGACGCGGCCACGCACTCGCGCTCGGTCTTGTTGTCCGATATGAAGTCGACGTAGTCGGCGGCCAGGGCCTCGACGGCCGCGTGCGCCGCCTCGTCGTACGTCTTCCACGCCACGTCGCGTTCCATGGGGATCCTTCCTCTCGGGGCGCCTCGTTTTCCGTCCCCTATTATCGCCATCGAATCGGACGATTTTGTAAACATTTGAGAAAAGGCCGCGGCGCCAGGGTTTCCCCCTCTCGGCGCGGGTGCCTATAATAGGCGGACATGCGATGACCGCCTGGCTCGCATATCCGGAGAAACGGAGAAAAAGGAGTTACGCCATGACCATGAAGATCCGCGCGGAGATCCCCACCCCCGCCAACAGCACCAACTTCGACGTGGTGCCCGACAGCGTCACCGAGGTCGGCACCACGCTTGACAACCTGAAGGCCGCCGTCATGGGCGAGACCGGCGCGTCCGCCAAGTACGCCGCCTTCGCCGAGGCCGCCCGTGCCCAGGGCTACGAGCAGATCGCCCGCCAGTTCGAGGCCACCTCGGCCGCCGAGCAGATCCACATCGGGCTGGAGGCCGCGCTCATCCAGGCCGTCGAGCCCGACTACGTGCGTCCCGAGGCCCCGCAGATGGAGGGCATCCAGACCGACCTCAACCTCATCTCCGGCGCGCTGGGCGAGATCTACGAGACCTCCGACATGTACCCGTCCTTCATCGTGAAGGCCCAGGAGGAGGAGAACGCCAAGGCCGTGCAG
>JAAWAY010000145.1 GCA_022792415.1 Eggerthellaceae bacterium
ACGCTGCGTTCGGCGTAACCCATCTCGAAGTACCTTGCAGCCTGCTTTCTCTCCTCTTCGGAATGCCTCATGGCACCACCCCCGCAAATTAAGTGGGACTGGAAACTTTTGTTTCCAGTCCCACTATCGGGGTTCAGTCCACTTGGGCCGACGCCCTTTTCTTTTCTCGGGCAGACGCTAGAATATCGGCACTGTGCAGGCGTTCGGGCTAAGGGGGATGACGTGGAGAGCGATTGTTCCAAAAACCAGTACCCCGAGTCTTCGCTTCTCGTGAGCGCTGCCGAGAGCGTGTGGAACGGCAGCGAGATCAAGATAAACATCGGCATTGAGGTGAGCGAGAAGTTGATCGCGGCCATAGGAGAGCATCTCCCCGACAGACTGGAGCTGGTGTTCATTACCGATAGCGACATTCGGCATATAAAGCGCAAACATGGATCGGGTGAAGAAGGACGAGGGCGGCTGTCCCTCAAGCCATCTGATTTCGCGATCATACCCATCGTGTTGAACGATTTCGACACATGCGTGCAGAGCGATACTGACAAACTGGGCAACAAGAAGTTCGTTTTGACTAAGAACCTCAGCAGCACGGTCTACCTCGTGACCATTCAACGTGGAAAGCGGAAGCTCGAGATCAAGACCATGTGGAAGAAGAATCAACCGGGTGCCTCGTGCTAGCCAAACGGCTCCCTTGGGCTTACGTCCGAAACGACCCCGGTGATTGAGGCAAGTATAGCAGGCGATTGTGGAGGAACGGTCGCGTGGCCGATGGCGTGTGGCTTGGGCGGCTCCCCCTGAGGGTTGAGGCGGCTGCCCTGACGGGCTGTTGCCACCCAACGGGCGTCGGCTTGGGCCGACGCCCGTTTTCTCGTAGGACGCGCAGGCGCGGGCGGGGATAATCGCCGCATCAGACGAGAGGAGGGTGCCATGGGCATCGAGAGGGAGGATCTGGACGCCGCGACCACCGTGGCGCTGACGCCGGCTGCCACCGAGGCCAAGGTGGAGGGCGCGGGCGTCACGAAGGCGACGATGCCGACGGCCAAGTGCTTCGTGTCGGCGATGCTGGCCGGCGCCTTCATCGGGTTCGGGGCCATGTACTTCGTGACGTTCCTGGGCGACCCGACGCTTCCCTTCGGGGTGCAGCGCGTCGTGGGCGGCCTGTGCTTCTGCCTGGGGCTGGTGCTGGTGCTGTGCTGCGGGGCCGAGCTGTTCACGGGCAACATGCTGCTGGTGTGCGCCCGCGCGTCGGGAAAGATCGACTGGCGCGGGCTCGCGCGCAACTGGGGCATCGTGTGGCTGGGCAACTTCGCCGGGGCGCTGGTGGCCATGGCCGTGGTGGCGCTGACCGACCTGCAGGCCATGAACGGCGGCGCGGTGGGCGAGGCGTTCGTGTCGGTGGCGGCGGGCAAGGTGGCCCTGGCGCCCGCGACGCTGTTCTTCAAGGCCATCATGTGCAACGTCATCGTGTGCCTGGCCGTGTGGATCGGCTTCGCCGCCAAGACGGTGACGGACAAGGTCATCGGCATCCTGCTGCCCATCTCGGCGTTCGTGGCCTGCGGCTTCGAGCACTGCGTGGCCAACATGTTCTTCCTGTCCATGGGCCTGGTGCTCAACGGCGCGGGGTTCGGCGCGGCGGGCGCGGTCGCGCTGGACGGCGTGGCCTACAACCTGGTGCTGGCCACGGCGGGCAACATCGTGGGCGGCGCGATCGTCGGCCTGGTGTACTGGTACCTGTACCATAAGAAGGCGTAGCCGGGTCTCGGCCAGGGGGACGTCCAGCGGGGCCCGTCGGCTGTGGACTTTTGGTTCGCGGCGGGGGCTGTCGCGGCAGGGAGGGGCGGTTTCCCCTATACTGAGGCATCACAAGTTCGAGTGCCTCGAATGGGTATGGGCGGCGCCAAGTTCCGAACCTGGTCAGGTCCGGGAGGAAGCAGCCATAAGGGACCGCTGACGAGCGCCCATACCTATTCGGGGCACTTTTTCATGACATCGCGGGAGAGGCGCCCCATGGGAATCATCGACTTCTTCGTCAACCTGCTGAAGGACCCGCGCGGGTTCATCGCCGCGTGGATCGTGGCACTCGGGCCGGTGTGGGTGTACACCCCGCTGTTCCTCATCGTGTTCATCGAGACGGGGCTCGTGTTCTTCCCGTTTCTGCCGGGCGACTCGCTGCTGTTCGCGGCCGGCGTGTTCTCCGCCGACGGGGGCGGCCTCAACATCTGGGCCACGCTCATCGTGTTCTACGTGGCCGCCATCCTGGGCAACACGTCCAACTATTGGATCGCGCGGTTCTTCGGCACGCGCATCATCGACTCGGGCAAGGTGAAGGCGCTTACGCCCGAGCGCATGGCCAAGCTCGACCACTTCTTCGACCGCTACGGCGGCCTGACCATCGTCATCACGCGCTTCATGCCGTTCTTCCGCACGTTCGCGCCCTTCATCGCGGGCACGGGCCACATGAACTTCGGCAAGTTCACGCTGTTCAACTGCATCGGCGGCATCTCGTGGGTGAGCCTGTTCGTGCTGGTGGGATACTTCTTCGGCGGCATCCCGCTCGTGCAGGACCACTTCGAGGTCATCGTGCTGGGCATCGTGGCCGTGTCGGTGGCGCCGGCCATCATCGGCGCCGTCAAGGCGGCCCTGACCGCGCGCAAGGCCAAGGCGGGCGACCCGCTGGCCCAGGCCGAGGAGCGCGTGGCCCAGGCTGAGCTGGAGCGCGACGTGGTGCGCGAGAAGGTGCGCCGCGCCGAGGCCGAGGCCAAGGAGCAGGCCCGGGCGGCCGTGGCGGCTGAGGCAGAGGCGGCGCGCGCGAAGGCGGACGCGCCCGCAGATGGCGAGCCGGCTGCCCAGCTGGAGGCCCCGGCGGCGGCCGAGCTGCCCGGCGGGGAGGCCCCGGCGGGCGAGGGCGATCCGGCTGACGGGGACGCCTCGGCCTCCGAGGCGCAGGCGCAGGCGACGCGCGGGGAGGAGTAGGCCATGGCAGAGGCGCTGTACCGCAAGTACCGACCGCAGATCTTCGAGGACGTCGTCGGCCAGGAGCACATCGAGCGCACCATCAAGAACGCCATCGAGAAGGACAAGGTGAGCCACGCCTACCTGTTCACGGGGCCGCGCGGCACGGGCAAGACCACCACCGCGCGCCTGCTGGCCAAGGCGCTGCTGTGCGAGCACGGTCCGACGGCCGAGCCTGACGGCACGTGCGCCGACTGCGAGATGATCGCCGCCGGCGAGCACCCCGACGTCTACGAGCTGGACGCCGCCAGCCGCACGGGCGTCGAGAACGTGCGCGAGGAGATCATCGGCCGCGTGCAGTTCGCCCCCACCCGCGGGCGCTACAAGATATACATCATCGACGAGGTCCACATGCTGTCGACGGCGGCGTTCAACGCGCTGCTCAAGACGCTGGAGGAGCCGCCGAGCCACGTGGTGTTCATCCTGGCCACCACCGATCCCCAGAAGGTGCCCGAGACCATCCACTCGCGCTGCCAGCGGTTCGACTTCCACCGCATATCCAGCGAGTCCATCGTGTCGCGCCTGGGCGCCATCTGCGAGATGGAGGGCGTGGAGTTCCAGGGCGACGCGCTCGACCTCATCGCGCACCGCGCCGAGGGCGGCATGCGCAACGCGCTCACGTCGCTCGAGCAGCTCATCGCGTTCGGCGAGGGCAAGGTCACGATGGACGTGGCCGAGCGCATGCTGGGATCGCTCGATGTGAACGACCTGGCCGAGATCGTGCGGTTCGTGGGCACGCGGGATGTGGCCAACTGCTTCCGCTGGACGGCCGAGTACGTGGAGACCGGCGCCGACCTGGCCCAGTTCACACGCGATTTGGCCGAGCACATCCGCAACATGTACGTCATGGGGCTGGCCGGCGCCGACGTGGCGCTCGACGTCAGCGAGACGGTGCGCCGCGAGCTGGAGGCCGAGCTGCCGCTGTTCGGTCCCGACCGCCTGGCGCGCCTGCTGGCGGTGCTGGGCGACCTGTCGGCCGAGCTCAAGACGTCCACCAACCCGCGCCTGTCGTTCGAGATCGCGCTCACGCGCATGGTGCGGCCCGACTCCGACCTGACGCTGGCCTCGCTCGCCGAGCGCGTGGAGGCCCTGGAGGCGGGGCACTCCGCCGTGGCGCACGTGGTGAGCGCGCCCGCGGCGGTGGGCGGGTCTGTGGTTCAGGCCGTGTCTGCGGCGGGTGCCCAACCTGCGCAGGCGGTGGCGAGCGCTCAGCCTGCGGCGGCGGCGGAGGTTGCGCCTGCCCCGGTGGTGGCTGAGCCCGCGGCGACCCAGCCTGCGACGGCGGTCGAGCCCGCGGTGGCGCCTCAGCCCGCAGTGGCGGGGGAGGGGGAAGGGGCGGGTGCCGCCTCCGTCCCCGCGGCGGCCCAGCCCGCTGATTCGCATCCGGCCCCGTCCGGGGGGTCGGCGTCGGGCGCGGCGCCTGGCGAGGGGCTTGCCGGCGACGCCCGCGCCGCGTCAGCGCCCGCCACGGCCGGCGCCCAGCCTGCGGCGGTCGCCCAGTCTGCGGCCCAGGCCGGGGCCGTTCCCGCCGAGCTGGCGGCGGCGCTCGCCAACCCCGCCGCGCTCCAGCGCACGTGGCAGGCGGCACTCGCGACGCTCAAGCGGGCGAAGGCGGCCTACGGCGTGCTGTTCCTGAACACCCGCGCCGTGTTCGACGAGGCGGCCGGCACCCTGGCCATCGAGTTCCCGGCGGAGAACGACTTCGCCTTCAAGGCCGTGCAGAAGCCCGATGTCCAGGAGGAACTGGCGCGGGCCATCGCGCAGGCGGCCGGGGCGCCGCTGCCCTTCACGTTGGTGAAGGCCGGCGGACGCGGGGCGGCGGCCGCGCCGGTGGCGACGCAGGCGCAACCCGCGGCGGCCGCGGCGGCGAGCGCGGCGCAGGTCCAGCCCGCGGCGCAGGTCCAACCCGCGGCGGGCGCGCAACCTGCGGCGATGCCGGCGGCCCCGGCGGCGGCCGCGGCCCAGGCCCAACCTGCGGCGGCGCAGCCGGGCGGTCTGCCCGCCGAGCCCTCGGCTCCGGCGGGGCACCACGGCATCGACGCCATGACGGGCGCATCGCAGCAGCCCGGCGCGGCCGAGCGCGGCTACGGCGCCGCGCCCTGGGACGAGGTGCCCGTCGACCTGTACGACGAGGTGCCCTACGGAGACGACGGCTACGGCGCCCCCGCGCCCGACCCGCGTGAGGCCGCCCCGCGGTCTGGCGCGGCTGCGGATGCGGCTGCCCCCGCCGGCGACGAGCCGTCGATGGACGATCTGAACGCGGCGCTGGCCAGCGCGTTCGGGGACGGCGTGGGCTTCACGGAGGTGTAACGGCCAGGACGAGGGCCCCTCTCCCGGCGCCTCGCGCGGTACGCGGGGACGTGGGGACGCGGTATAGTGTCGGGGCGGCGTGACCGGCGCCGCGGCACGTGACGGTAGCAGGCGCCCGCGGGCGCATCGCGATAGCCAGTGCGAACTGAACGTAAGGAGCAAGTTACATGGACATGAAGAAGATGATGAAGCAGGCCCAGAAGATGCAGCTGGAGGCGGCCCGCGCCCAGGAGGAGATCACCCAGATGGAGTTCGAGGCCACCGCGGGCGGCGGCATGGTGAAGGTGGTGGCCATGGGCGACATGTCCATCAAGTCGGTCACCATCGACCCCGAGGCCGTGGACCCCGAGGACGTGGAGATGCTCGAGGACATGGTGATGGCCGCCGTCAACGAGGCGCTGCGCAGCGCCACCGAGGCCACGAACCAGCGCATGAACGCCGTCATGGGCGGCATGAAGATCCCGGGCCTGATGTAGCCCATGCAGGCCGCGCCCGCCATCCAGAAGCTGCTCGACGAGCTGGAGCGCCTGCCCGGCGTGGGGCCGAAGTCGGCCCAGCGCATGGCGTATTGGATCCTCAACTCCGACCGCGCCACGGCGCTGCGCCTGGCCGAGGCCATCACCGAGGTGAAGGACGCCGTGCGGTTCTGCTCGCGCTGCTACAACTACGCCGAGGGCGACGTGTGCGAGATCTGCGCCAGTCCCAAGCGCGACCAAGGGGTGCTGTGCGTGGTGAGCGAGCCGCGCGACATCCCGCCCATCGAGCGTACCGCCGTGTTCTCGGGCGTGTACCACGTGCTGGGCGGGGCGCTCTCGCCCATGGAGGGCGTCGGGCCGGACGACCTGCGCATCGCCGAGCTGCTGGCGCGGCTGGCCTCCGAGCCCGTGTCCGAGGTGGTGCTGGCCACCAACCCCAACATCGAGGGCGAGACGACGGCAGCCTACCTGGCACGCCTCATCAAGCCGCTTGGCATCACGGTGACGCGCCCCGCCAGCGGGCTGCCCGTCGGCGGTGACCTGGAGTTCGCCGACGAGGTGACGCTGGGTCGTGCGCTGGAGGCCCGCCGGCCCCTGTAGGGCCCGCGGCGCCGGGCGCACGAGCCCCGCGCCCTCCCCGTATGGCGCGTGAAAGAGGAAGCGGCCCGCATGGTCAAACCATGCGGGCCGCTTCACGCTCCAACCAAGCGATGCCCTGTCCCCTCCAAAAACAGGACCCCTCAGACGGAGCTCTGAGAGTCGAAGCAAAGTGCGCTTCTCGTAAGTTCGAGGAGATAGTATACCAGGCGCTTCACAAAATACCAACAAATATTTCCGGCGGATGCCGCGCGCCTCGATTCCCGCGCGTCACGCGAGCCTCGCGGGCTCGGCGTCGGGGGCAGCGGCTGACCAGGCACGTAATGCTATACTGTCCGGCGAACAAGGAGGGAACATGGTAAACGTACCCAGCCCCGCCATCGCGGTCGTCGGGCGGCACAACTCCGGCAAGACCACGCTCATCGAGCAGCTCATCGCGTGCCTGGTGGGACGCGGCCACGACGTGGGCAGCGTCAAGCACCACAGCCATGCGGGCTTCGAGATCGACTACCCCGGCAAGGACTCCTACCGTCATCGCGCGGCCGGCGCGTCCGAGACCGTCATCGCCTGCCCGGGCCAGATGGCCCGCATCAAGACCGTCGAGGACGAGGTGGAGTGCAGCGACATCGTGCGCTCCATGCCCGGCCACGACATCGTGGTGGTGGAGGGCTACCGCAAGAGCGGGCTGCCCACCATCGAGATCATGCGCTCGGGCAACCCGGCCGACGTGTCGGTGGCCGAGGTGATGCTGCGCGCGGCGCGGGCCGGCGAGCCGCTGGGCACCGACTTCGTGCAGCGCTATCGCGAGCAGGCGCGCCACGAGCGCGACGCGGACGCGGAGGCGGCGCAGGACGCACCCACCCCTGCGGCCCCCGAGGCCCCCGACCCCTCCGACGACCTCACCCACAAGATGCCCGACGCCAACACCGTGGCCGTCGTCACCGACATCCCCGAGGCGCGCCAGGCGGCCGTGCTGTTCAACGTCCCCGCGTTCGACCTGGACGACGTCGAGGGCCTGGCCTCCTTCCTCGAGGAGCACTACGTGCGCCCGCGCCTGACCGTGGTCATCCAGGCCGGCGGCGAGAGCCGGCGCATGGGCCAGTCCAAGGCGGTCGTGCCCTTCGCGGGGCGCCCGCTCATCTGCCGGCTCATCGAGCGCCTGAGCCCCGTGGCCGACGAGCTCATCATCACCACCAACGAGCACGAGAAGCTCGGCTTCCTCGCCGAGGCCTACCCCGACCTGGACATCAAGCTGGTGGGGGACGCCTTCGACTTCCGCGGGGCGCTGCCGGGCCTCTACACCGCCCTGGCGTCGTCGCGCAACCCCTACGTGGCCGTGGTGGCCTGCGACATGGTGTTCGCCAGCGCCGCCCTGGTGGTGGCCGAGTCGCTCGTGATGGCCGACACCGGCGCCGACGGGGTGGTGCCCGTCAACAAGCACGGCTTCGAGCCCTGCCACGCGCTGTACCGCCGCTCGGGCTGCCTGCCGGCCGTGCGGCGCGCCCTCGACCGGGGCGAGCGTCGCGCGCAGTCGCTTCTGGAGGACCCGGAGGTGCACGTGGAGGAGTTCTCCCAGTAGCGCGTGCTGGAGGTGGAGCCCCACGGCGGCTGCTTCATCAACGCCAACACCCCCGATGAGCTCAAGCGCATCGAGGACACCTATCTGGACGAGTAGGAGCGCCGCATGCCCACCATCAACGACGTCATGGAGATGGCCGAGGCGCTCGAGAGCGCCGCGGTGGTGGCGGCCGTCGACCGCTGCGTGGCCGTCCGCAACCGCAACTCCACGTGCCGCAAGTGCGTGGACGTGTGCATCGCCGACGCCATCGAGGTGGGCAACAACGAGCTCACGATATCCAACTCCGCCTGCGTGGCGTGCGGGTCGTGCGTGGCCGTGTGCCCCACCGCCGCGCTCATCTCGCTCGATCCCATGGCCGAGGACCTGGCCGTCGAGGCGGCCGGCGCCCTGCGCGCGGCGGGGGAGGGGCGCGCCGTCTTCGCGTGCGCGCGCATGGCCGCCCGCAACATCGGCGACCCCGACAAGTACGCCGCCGTGCCCTGCCTGGGGCGCATGGTGGAGGACGACATCCTGGACCTTGCGGCCAACGGCGCCTCCGAGGTGATCCTGGTGGATGGCACCTGCAAGACGTGCAAGTACCGGGCGACCGGCCCCGCCATCGACGCCACGGTGGCCACGGCCCGCACGCTCATGGACGCCCAGGGCTGCTCCATGCCCGTCACGCGCACGTCGGAGTTCCCCCCAGACGTGGTGGGCGACACGATGAAGGCCATCGGCGCCGCGCGGCGCGGGTTCTTCACGAGCGCCGGTTCCATGGCCAAAGACGTGGCGCTCACGGCGGCCGAGAAGGCCATGGCCGACGTGCTGCACCAGCGCCAGGACGCCAAGATGGCCACGCTGCGCGAGCGGCTGGGCGTCGGCAAGAAGGGCAGCCTGCCCCAGTTCGAGGCCGAGCGCAACCTGCGCCTGCTCGACGCCATGGACGCGCTGGGCGCATGCGAGGCGCCCATCATCGACACGCGTCGCTTCGGGTGGGTGTCCATCGACCCCACCGACTGCGTGGGCTGCGGCATGTGCGTGATGTTCTGCCCCACCGGCGCGCTGCGCTGGGCCGAGGAAGAGGAGGTCAAGCCGCAGGACGTGAAGTTCCGCCCCGGCGTGCTCTCCAGCGTGGTGGGCGATGACGACGAGGAGGACCCGGGCCGCCGGGCCGTGGAGTTCTCGGCCGCCGACTGCGTCCAGTGCAACCTGTGCGCCGACGCCTGCCTGCGCCACTGCGTCAGCGTGTCGTCGGCGGTGCCCTCCGCCGAGCTGTTCGACTTCGAGCCGCGCCTGCTCGAGGTGAGCCGCCCCTCCAAGAAGCCGCGCCTGTTCGACCGCCGCTCCTAGCCCGCTCGCCCCTTCCCGCGGACGCCCCCGCGCCCTGTGCTATACTGTCAGCGCTTTATTACGGTAGAGTGATGGAATGGCCGCCGGCGACGCGCGCGGCCGACAAGAGAGAGACCTGACGGAGGGAACAACCATGAAGAAGATGAAGGCGCTCATCACCGCCGCCGCGGCGCTGAGCCTGTCCGCGCTGCTGCTGGCCGGCTGCTCCGGCGGCACCGCCGCGGACGACAAGAAGGCCGACGACAAGGCCGCCGCGCCGGCCGAGGACACCCCCACGCTCATCGTGGGCCTGGACAACGCCTACCCGCCCTACGGCTTCATCGGCGATGACGGCAACCTGACCGGCTTCGACATCGACCTGGCCACCGAGGTGGCCGAGCGCAACGGCTGGAACCTGGAGCTCAAGGCCATCAACTGGGATGCCAAGGACGCGCTGCTCAACCAGGGCGACATCAACTGCATCTGGAACGGCTTCACCATGGAGGGCCGCGAGGGCAAGTACGAGTTCTCCGATCCCTACATGTACAACGAGCAGGTCATCGTGGTGAAGAAGGACGCGGGCATCAACTCGCTGGAGGACCTGGCCGGCAAGAACGTCATCACCCAGGCTGACTCGGCCGCCCTCGAGGTGCTCGAGGACGAGGAGGGCCAGAAGGCGCTCGCCGACACGTTCGCCAACGGCGGCCCCCAGACCATCGCCGACTACAACAACGCGTTCATGCAGCTGGAGAGCGGCATCGTGGACGCCGTGGCCTGCGACCTGTCCATCGCCGACTACCAGATGGCGGCCAAGCCCGACGTGTTCGTGAAGCTGGAGCCCCTGTCCACCGAGAGCTACGCCGTGGGCTTCAAGCTGGGCGACACGGAGATGGCCCAGAAGGTGACCGCCACCCTCGAGGAGATGTACGAGGACGGCACCATCGCCGAGCTCTGCGAGAAGTGGGGCGAGTACGGCATCACCATCGACAACTGGATCCTGACCGATTAGGATCTGATAGGACGCCGCCTCGGGGCGGCACGGTGAACTGAGGCGAATGCCGCGGGCGTGGGGCCCGCGGCATTCGCTGGTATCTCGGTAGGTTTGCCGGGGCGCCGCGACGGGCGGCCTCCCGGCAAGCGTACCGCGTCCGACGAAGGAGGAACGGTGGACTTCTCGGTAATGATGGGCATCCTGGGGGACGGCTTCGTCCTCACGGCGCAGATCTTCGCCGTGACGCTGGTGGGGTCGCTGCCGCTGGGCGTGGTGGTGGCGCTCGCGCGCATGAGCCGCTTCAAGCCGCTGGCCTGGGTGGCCCAGCTCTACATCTCCATCCTGCGCGGCACGCCGCTCATGCTGCAGCTCATGGCCATCATGTTCGGGCCGTACTACCTGCTGGGGATGCAGATGGGGCCGGACTGGAAGTTCACGGCCTGCGCCATCGGCTTCATCATCAACTACGCGGCCTACTTCGCCGAGATCTACCGCTCGGGCATCCAGTCCATCCCCCGCGGCCAGTACGAGGCCGCCGCGGTGCTGGGCTACTCCCGCGCGCAGACGTTTCTGAAGATCGTGCTGCCCCAGGTGATCAAGCGCATCCTGCCGGCTATGGGCAACGAGGTCATCACGCTGGTCAAGGACACGTCGCTGGCCTTCGTGTTGGGCATCGCCGAGATGTTCTCGGCCGCCAAGGCGCTGGCCGCCCGCGAGGTGTCCATGCTGCCCTACGCCATCGCCGCGCTCATCTACTGGGTGTTCTGCCTGCTCATCGAGTTCATCCTCAACCGGCTGGAGAAGAAGCTCGACTACTACCACGACTAGCGCCCGCGCGGCGCCGCGGCCCGGCGGACCCTGACGCGAGGACGTGCCGGGCCCGACGTCCCGCCCTCCCGCGCGCATGACGAGAAAGGCCTTTCGGATGGATAACAACGCGGTCGTCACCCTGAGCCACGCCAAGAAGGCGTTCGGCGGCAACGAGGTGCTCAAGGACCTGTCGCTCACCGTCAACCGCGGCGACGTGCTGGCCATCATCGGCCCGTCGGGCGGCGGCAAGTCGACGCTCCTGCGCTGCCTCACGCTGCTGGAGACGCTCGACTCCGGCGAGCTGAGCTACGGCGACCTGGCCGTCACCACCGCCGGGCCGGACGGGCGCGCGGTGTACGGCGGCAAGGCCGTGCTGGCCGAGGCCAAGACGCGCTTCGGCCTGGTGTTCCAGAACTTCAACCTGTTCCCGCACTACACCGTGCTCAAGAACGTGGCCGACGCCCCCATCTGCGTGCAGAAGCGCCCGCGCGAGGAGGCCGAGGCCCAGGCGCGCGAGCTTTTGGCCAAGATGGGCCTGGCGGGCAAGGAGGACATGGTGCCCTGCGAGCTGTCCGGCGGCCAGCAGCAGCGCGTGGCCATCGCCCGGGCGCTGGCGCTCAACCCCGACGTGCTGTACTTCGACGAGCCCACGAGCGCGCTGGACCCCGAGCTCACCCAGGACGTGCTGCGCGTCATTCGCGACCTGGCGGCCGAGCACATGACCATGGTCATCGTCACGCACGAGATGGCCTTCGCGCGCGACGTGGCCGACCAGCTCATCTTCATGGACGACGGCCGCGTGGTGGAGTCGGGCCGCGCGGTGGACGTCATCGGCAACCCGACCCACGAGCGCACCCGCGCGTTCCTGTCGCGCTACGAGCAGGGCTGACCCATGGACGTGCGCGACCTGCTCGACCAGGGCGTGACGCGGGCGCGCGACGCCGTGTCGTCGGTGGCCGTGGAGACGCGGCCCTTCGTGCGCGCCCTCGTGCGCCTGTGCGACGACGGCTGGGGCCAGGGCTGGCACGAGCGCAACGGCGGCAACGCGTCGTATCGGCTGACGGACGAGGACGTGCGGTCGTGCCGCGCGTGCTTCCACGAGCAGCCGCGCCCCTGGCAGCCGCTGGACGCCGCGGTGCCCGCCATGGCCGGGGAGCACCTGCTGGTGACGGCGGCCGGGTCGTACTTCCGCAACGTGGCCGATGACCCGTCCCGCGCCCTCGGCATCGTGGAGGTGGACGGCGCCGGCGCGTCGTGGCGCCCCGTGTGGGGCTTCGCGGGCGACGGTCGGCCCACCAGCGAGCTGGCCAGCCACGTCATCATCCAAGGCGCGCGCAAGGAGGCCACCGCCGGCGCGAGCCGCGTGGTGTACCACTGCCATCCCGTGCCCGTCATCGCGCTCACGTTCGCGCTGCCCGCCGACGGCCGCACGCTGACGCGTGCCCTGTGGAAGACGATGACCGAGTGCATCATGGTGTTTCCCGGCGGGGTGGGCGCGGTGCCCACGGCCGTGCCCGGGTCGCGCCGGCTGGCCGACCTGACGGCCGAGGCCGCGCGCGACCACGCCGCCGTCATCTGGGCGCACCACGGCCTTCTGGCCACGGGCGCCACCTGCGACGAGGCGTTCGGCCTGGCGCACGTGGTGGTCAAGGCAGCCGCCATCTACGCCGAGGTCCGGGCGCTGTGCGGCGGCGAGCCCGCCTTCCCGCTGAGCGACGACGACCTGGCCGAGCTGGCCCGCGGCCTGGGCGTGACGCCGCGGGCCGACTACCTGGGCTGGCCGGCGCAGCGCCCGGGGCCGGCGGGTGCGGCGAGCGCCGCCTCGTCGCGGGAGGGCTGAGCCGTGGCCGTTCGGTTTTTGTTCGCGCGGCACGGCGAGACGCTGTTCAACGTCATGGGCAAGGTGCAGGGCTGGTGTGACACCCCGCTCACGGGCAACGGCCTGTACGCGGCCTACCGCCTGGGCCAGGGACTGGCCGACGCCGAGTTCAGCTGGGCCTATTCCAGCGACAGCGGCCGCGCGCACGAGACGCTGAACGTGGCCCTGGAGGCGCGCGCCAACGAGCGGCGCCTGCGCGAGCTGCCCGACGAGGACTGCGGCGTGCCGGTGTCGGAGGACTGGCGCCTGCGCGAGTGGTGCTACGGCTGGCTGGAGGGCGAGCGCGCCGAGCGCATGCGCCAGGCGCTCATCGAGTGCTTCGGTCGCGAGCTCAGCCGCCCCGAGCAGAACGAGCGCCTGCCCGAGATAGCCGACTACTTCGCGCGCGTGGACCCGACGGGGCGCGCCGAGGACTTCGCCGCCATAGAGGGGCGCCTGCGCTCGTTCATCGCGGACGCGGCGGCCCGCGCCGAGGAGGCCGGGGGCGGGGACGTGCTGGTGGTGACGCACTCGTTCGTGGTGCGCACGCTCGTGTACCTGTTCGACCGCGACCGCGTCAACGACCCGCCTAAGATAGAGAACGCGAGCCTCACGGAGCTGACCTGGGACGACGGCGCCATCACCATCGGTCGCATCGCCGACACGTCACATCTGGGCTAGCGGGCCTCGCGCGGCGCGCGCACCATCGCGCGCTCGGTGATGGAGAACTCCGGGCTCTCGAACACATGCGCCACCGTGAAGCCGATGTGCTCGTAGAGCTCCTGCAGCTGGTCGGAGTACGTCTCCAGGTAGCAGGGGATGCCGTGCTCGTCGGCGTAGTCGAAGAACGGCGTGACCAGGCGGCGGAAGCGGCCCGTGCCGCGCAGGGCGGGGTCGACGGCCAGCATGACGAAGTGGATGAAGTCGCCCTCCTTCTGCTCGCGCTCCTCCCAGTCGAACACCGATATGGGGGCCATGCGCTTCAGCTGCGCGGCGAAGGCCGCGGCCTCCTCGTCGGAGAGGACCGTCTCGGCCAGGTCGCGGCTGGCCTTGGCCTCCAGCTCATTCCAGGTGAGGCCCTCCAGGTCGCTCTTCAGGTAGGCGACGGCCATCGCGCCGGCGTCCTCCAGGCAGTAGACGGCCTGGTAGGGGGCGCCCACGGCGATGTCGTTCATGATGATGGCGCGCGAGAGGAACCGCTCGCGGTCGCCGCCGCGGGAGCCCTCGGGCAGCCCGCTCAGCAGCTCGCGCGTCCACAGCTCCTCCAGGAAGGCGTCGCCGCCCATCTGGGCCAGCTTGACGGCCAGTTCCTCGTTGGCGGGATCGACGGTGACGAGTCCGGGCAGTTGCATGGTGGTTCCTTCCTCGGGGCGGGCGGCGTCGGCCGGTTGCCGGGCCGGATCCGGCCCGACGCGGCCCCGCCGGGTCACGTGCTGTTGCTCCCCTGATTGTAGTGCGCGCCTGCTGCCAGGGGGCCAGGTGTTTCCGAGAGGACATCGGGCGGCTCCCCGGCGGTGGGGCCCGCGGGCGCGTCATCTTACGGGACTACGTCAGTTGGCGTATATCTGTGACGCGACCATGACGTTTCCCTTTCGTGTCCGCCCGCGAAAAATCACGGGTGATAAGGTGAGCCTGCCAGTGCGAGTTACCGCTTGGAGCAGGCTGCGCCCTCCCTTGAGCAGCCGGCTCGCCAGACGCGGGCGGCCTCGCCGCACAGACGTTACCAACCAGTCAGAACCGATCAAGGAGCGAATCATGACTGAGAACAACAGCATGCCTCCGGTGCCGGGCCCCGACGGCCAGGTCGCCCCCGAGGCGCAGCCTGCGGGCGTCACCGCCCCCCAGGCCACCGGCCAGACCATCCCCATGCCGGCCGCCACGGCGCCCGTGCACGAGGCCCAGCACGCGGCCCCGGCCGCCGGCGTGGGCGCCGCCACCGCCACGCACGCGCAGGTTCCCCCCGTGCCCGAGCCCAAGAAGGGCGGCTCCGGCGCCAAGACGTTCCTCATCGCCTTCGCCGGCGCGCTCGTCGCCTGCGTCCTGGCGTTCGGCGTCATGGGCGCCATCAACGCCACGACCGGCACCAGCGCGCTGCCCAGCGAGTCCACGCCCGTGACCTCGGGTGGCAACGGCGCGACCACCATCAACGTCGAGGGCGAGAACGTGACGCTGCCCGAGGCCGTGTCCGCCAAGTGCCTGCCCTCCGTGGCCGCCATCGACGTGTACGCCCGCGCGACCGCCAGCTACGGCAACATGTACGGCTACGGCTGGGGTCAGCAGCAGGATAGCGGCGAGCTGACCGCCAGCTCGCTGGGCAGCGGCGTCGTGCTCACCGAGGACGGCTACATCATCACCAACAACCACGTCATCGAGGGCGGCGAGGCCTACGAGGTCACCGTCGAGGGCGTCACCTACGAGGCCGACCTGGTGGGCGCCGACCCCAGCTCCGACGTGGCCGTGCTGAAGTGCCGCGACGCGAGCGGCATGACCCCCATGGAGATCGGCGACTCCGATGACCTGGTCATCGGCGAGTGGGTCATGACCCTGGGCAGCCCGTTCGGCCTGGAGCAGTCCGTGGCCACCGGCATCGTGTCGGCCACCAGCCGCTCCCAGATCATGGACGCCTCCGAGTCCGGCGCGACCACCGGCGAGAGCACCATCTACCCCAACATGATCCAGACCGACGCGGCCATCAACCCCGGCAACTCCGGCGGCGCGATGGTTGACGCCGAGGGCAAGCTCATCGGCATCAACACGCTCATCACGTCGTACTCCGGAAACTACTCCGGCGTCGGCTTCGCCATCCCGGTCAACTACGCGGTGAACCTGGCCAACCAGATCATCGACGGCAAGACGCCCACCCACGCGCAGCTCGGCGTGTCGCTGTCCACCGTCACCTCGCAGATGGCCCAGCGCTACGGCCTGTCCGCTGACGAGGGCGCCTACATCGCCGCGGTGAGCCCCGATTCCGGCGCCGCCGCCGCGGGCCTGCAGGAGGGCGACATCGTCACCGCCTTCGACGGCAAGGCCGTGGAGAGCGCCAGCGACCTGATGCTCGACGTGCGTGGCAAGCAGCCCGGCGACACGGTGACGCTCACCGTCAACCGCGACGGCCAGACGCAGGACGTGCAGGTGACCCTGGGCTCCGACGAGGCCAGCCAGGCCGCCCAGCAGTCGCAGCAGATGCCGCAGCAGCAGGCCCCGAGCCAGCAGTACCCCAGCCGCTAAGGAGCGGCGCCGGCCGGCCCCCGATGAGCACTTGTCGGGGCCGGCTTGAGAGAACGTGAGAAGAGGGCCGACGGCAGCCATGCCGTCGGCCCTCGTGCGTGCGGGCCCTTCTCGCCGCTCGTCGTGTGCGGCGAGCCGCCGGTCGGGGAGGGGTCGGCGGAGAGATACGGATAATTCGTTAGTAGTGCGCGGGCTAGGTGACGACTGCGCCTGTGTGGTACCATGCTCACTTGAACTAATGGGCGCCTCCGCCTGGGAGGCGCGATCCACGGACAGGTGAGGATAGGTCGAGGTTTGGCCCAGCCGCTTCTGACATATGCCGCAAAACCGCTCGGGGGGGGGCGGTCACTTCAAGGTGACCCCGACGGCCTCCTCGTAGCCGACGCACCGGCATCCCGCGGCTCGCTGCGAGCCGGGGCGCCTCGCATCCGCCGCGTCGTCCGCGGCGCCATCCAACCAGGTGAACAACTGCATACTACGCGCGTGCCCTTGGCGCGCTATGTCGTGCGCGTGGCTGCCTCCCAGGAGGATGCGGCCGCGGCGCGCATTCGTGCGCTCGGCGGCGATGCCGTGGGCGACTGCTTCGCCCTGCGTCGGCAGATGCCGCATCGGGCCAAGGGGGAATGGGGCTACGCCGAGAGCGTGCTGTTCCCCGGGTACGCCTTTTTGGCCTGCGATGATCCCGAGCGCGTGGCGGATGTGCTGCGACGATCCACGGGCACGGCCGAGCTGCTGGTCGCGGGCGGTGCGCCGCTGGCGCTGACCGACGGCGAGGCGTCCTTCGTGAGTGACTTCGGCGGCGTCGACCACCTGGTGCGCACCTCGCGCGGGCGCATCGAGGACGGCCGGCTGGTGGTGGAGTCGGGTCCGCTGGCGGGGCGCGAGGGCCTCGTGCGGCACCTGGACCGGCACCGCCGCGCGGCGTGGCTCGACCTGTCGCTGCTGCACGCGGGCGCCGACCGCATCGTCGACGTGCTGATGCCGGCGGACGGCCGCGGCGTGAAGGTGGGGTTGGAGGTGGTCTCCAAGAGCTGACCCTCTCGTTCCCGCAGCTTGTTGCGGGGAGATCGAGCGGGCGCCGCCACCTCGCCGACGCCCCTCCACTGTCCACGCCCCGTCCGCTCGGACAATGCGCCTGGCAGATGAGGACCCCGATGCGTCGCGTCCGGCCTCTCGCTCGATCTCCCCGCAGGAAACTGCACCGATATTCCGTTGCGTAAAGCGAGGCCGCGTTCGGCAGTCGTACAAGCGCGGAAGGGGAATAGCAGCGTCGCGGCCGGGGCAGGCGCCCCGCGTGGCGAAGCCGTGGCCGGCCCGGAAGGCGCCAGCCCGCGGCGGAGCCGTGTCGCGACGAGGGGAGGGGAGCGCCATGTGGTACGTCATCCAGGTGAGCACCGGCCGCGAGCAGGCTGCGTGCGACCTCATCGAGCAGCATGTGGACGGCTCCCTGTTCGCGGAGTGCTTCGTGCCGCGCCGCACGGTGGCCTTCCAGGTGGGCGACGGGTGGGACACCACCACCGAGCCTTTGTTCCCAGGCTACGTGATAGTGGACACGGCGCACCCCCGGCGGCTGCACAGCCGGCTGGCGGCCCTGCCCGACTTCCTGAGGCTGCTCGACGTGGACGGCGACTTCCTGCCGCTCAACGACGACGAGGTGGCGTGGATCGACGGGTTCACGAAGCGCGGCCATCGCGTGGTGGACATGAGCCGCGCCGTGGTGGAGGGCGGCATCGTCCGCATCATGGACGGCCCGCTGGTGGGTCGCGAGGCCCAGGTGAAGCGCATCAACCGCCGCAAGCGGCGCGCCATCCTGGAGCTGAGCATCCTCGGCCGCACGGTGGAGGTACCCATGGGCCTTGAGGTGGTGCGCAAGCCGCGGTAGGCCGCCGACCCGAGACTCCCCGCTGTTCCCAGAAGCTAGACCCGCTCCCGTGCCCCATCGGCGCGTGAGTCCCCGAGAACGACCATAGAAGCAGTGCTTGACAACGAGATAGACTACCGGCCCGAAGCCGACGCCGACGAGCGCTCCGCGCACGGCGGGGAGGATACGTCCGCCCAGGTGACGGCGCGCTTTGTCGACGGGTGCTTCGTCGCACCCCCGCCGGACCCGACTGCCGCCGCCCCGCGCAAGGGTGGCCGTCCCTACCTCATTGCCAAGCGCGTCTTCGATATCGTGTTCTCCGCCGTCGTCTGCGTGATCCTCGCCATTCCGGTGCTGGTCACGTGTATCGCCATCGCCATCGACTCCCCGGGCAAGCCCTTCTTCCGGCAGGAGCGCGTGGGGCAGAACGGAAAGACCATCCGCATCTTCAAGCTGCGCACCATGGTGCCGGACGCCCACGAGGCGCCCGAGCGCTACATGACGCCCGAGCAGCTGGAGGTGTGGCGCCGCGAGCAGAAGCTCGACGACGACCCGCGCGTGACGAGGGTGGGCCGCCTGCTGCGCCGCACGTCGCTGGACGAGGTGCCCCAGTTTCTCAACGTGCTGGCGGGCGACCTGTCCGTCATCGGCCCGCGGCCGGTGACGATCGAGGAGACCTACGAGTTCGGCAACGCGCGCGACGAGATCCTCGCCTGCAAGCCCGGCATCACGGGCTGGTGGCAGGTGACCGCCCGCAACGACGCCACCTGGGCCGACGGCGAGCGCCAGCTGCTCGAGCTGTTCTACGTGCGCCATGCGAGCCTGCCGCTGGACGTGCGCGTGTTCGTGCGGACGTTCAAGGCCATGTCGAGGGGGCAGTAACGTGGGAGCCGAAGCGAAAATACTCGTTGCCTCGCATAAGCCCTACTGGATGCCCGATGATCCCCTTTACCTGCCAATCCAAGTGGGTGCTGCTGGAAAAGAGTCTATTCCCGGATTCCAGAGAGATGACGAAGGCGACAACATCAGCGAAAAGAACCCCAGTTACTGCGAGCTCACTGCGCTCTATTGGGCATGGAAAAACCTCGATGCTGACTATATTGGGCTTGCTCATTATCGTAGGCATTTCGCCGGGTCGGGTGGGCGCGGAATTCTTTCCGGCAATGAGACGTGTGCCTTGCTCGAACATGCGCCCGTCGTGCTGCCCAAGAAAAGAAGGTACTATATCGAGACTGTGGGATCTCATTACGGCCATACCTTCGATCCTCATCACTTGGACGTTGTTCGAACGGTTCTCGCAGAGCATGATCGGGCTGCGCTTTCCTTCTTCGATAGACACCTCGACCGAAGGGGCGGCCATATTTGGAACATGTCCATCATGCGCGCGGATGTCTTGGATGCCTGGTGCTCCTGGCTCTTCCCTCTGCTGGGAGACATTGAGGAAGAAATAGACCTCGAGGGGCTTTCCGACTTTGAGCGGCGCGTCATGGGCCGTCTATCGGAGCGGCTCCTTGATCCCTGGCTCGAATGCCGTGGAGTCGATTACGTTGAGCAGCCGGTAGTCTCGCTGGAAAAAGTCGATTGGATTAAGAAAGGATCTTCCTTCCTAGCGGCGAAGTTTCTTGGAAAGAAATACGAGAAGAGCTTCTGATGGCGGCAAAGAAGAGGATTCTCTTTTACTCGGAAGGGTGGGGTACCGGTGGTATCGAGGCATTCGTTATGAATGCAATCCGCTGCCTTGATCCCGACAAGTTCGAATTCGAGATCTTCTGCACCCACGACTACGACGATGGGTACGATGAGGAGATCAGCCGTCGGGGAGGTATCCGGCATGTGCTGTATAATAACCATAAGCCCGGCCTGGTAAAGAGGCAGATTGAAGGTACGCGGGAGTGGGAGAGGCTGCTTCGCTCTGGATCTTTTGATGTAGTTCATATCAACACAATGAATGGAATGGGCTTTCATTATGCGTGGATTGCGGAACAATGCGGTATACCCATTCGGATTGTTCATTCCCACAATACCGCGTTTGGCCCTGGGTCCAAGTTGGTGAAAACGATGGCCCACAGGGTCGGAATACTCCTTTTTGGATCGAGCGCAACGATCCAGCTCGCTTGTTCGAATGATGCTGGAAGATACTTATTCGGAGAAAAAGAGTTTTCCGTTGTCCCCAACGCTATTGACCTTAGTCGGTTTATGTTCGATGGCGAGGGAAGGGCTCGCATTCGGACGGACTTAGGCGTCCCGGAGGGCGATCTGGTGGTCGGATTTGTGGGACGGCTCGAACCGTCAAAGAATCCTCTCTTTGTGCTAGAGGTCTTTCGCCAGCTCCTTGCACAAGAACCGACTGCCTCCTTGGTGCTTATCGGGCAAGGATCCCTCGAAAACGAGGTCTCGGCCTGGTTGGAGGAACATCCTAACTCCTCCTCGTCTGTCATTCGAGTAGAGCGCACAAACGAGATGGCATCTTTTCTCTCGTCTTTCGACGCTCTTTGCGCGCCATCTCTCTATGAGGGCAATCCCGTCGTGTTGCTCGAGGCTCAGGCGAGTGGTCTTCCTGTCATCGCTTCCGATTCAATCAGCGAGGAGTCTTGTATTACCGATCGGGTTGAGTTTTTACCTCTTTCTGCCTCCTTGGAACAATGGGGGGACGCCATGAGGGAATTAGCGAATCGAAAAGGCGATAGGGAGACGTATGCCTCGATAGTGAACGAAAGCGGATTCGGCTTGGCTCGGTTGGCGGAAGCGCTTGCAACTTTTTATGAGCTAAAGGGTTGAATTGGGCATCAAGGATTTAATTAAATCTGTTCCGGCTCAGAATGGAAAACTCAACTATGGGTTTTACCGTCATCTTAGTCGAGGGCGTAATGAGTTTGAAAGCATCTTGGATTGGGCTCGCGGTATCGACTCCATTGACGACGTGAGAGAGCTTAAGGCATTCCGTGCTGAAGTTGAGGCAGGAAGGCGTTTCTATACCACAGATGCCAACTGGTCAAATTCCCTTATCTATGGAATCTGGAATGCACTTTTCGGTGAGGTTTCAGATATGCCGTTATATCGCATGCCGGCAGTTGAACATGGTCTGATTTTTCCTGCCCAGCAATTTACGGATACCCTTTATACAGCGCGGCCTACCTTGGCGACATTTGGGGATTATCGTCGAAATATTCTCCGCGCGAAAACAGATAAACCTATTTTCGCAGTAGGGCCCTATATCTCTTACGCGACCCCCTATTACGATTGCGAAAGGCTTGCCGAAATGCGCAGGAAAAACGGGCGGACTCTCCTCGTCTTCCCGGCGCATGGAACCGATGAATCTGCTGTAACGCGAGAGCAGGATATATATTTCTCTAAGATCAAAGAGATAGCTGCGGCTTTTGATACGGTCATCGTCAATGCTTTCTGGTGGAACATCAATGACCCCTTTATTGAAAAACTGGCTGCTGAGGGTTTTCACATTTCCTCGGCAGGCTTTCGCGATGATGTGTGCTTCCTGTCGAGACTACGAACGCTAATTGAGCTATCGGACCTGGTTGTGGGAGATGATGTCGGGACTCATGTGGGGTATACGCTCGCCCTGGGTGTGCCCTACTGTCTGCTGCCGTCAGGGACGAAGGTCGAGCCTTCTGGAGACGTTGCAACCGAAGAGGTCGCGCGAATCGAGCAGGAGCAGCGCAAAATAGGCGCTCCGTTTGTCGGTTCAACTGAAATCAGAGCCAACCAAATAGAGATCTGTGAGCCTTTCTGGGGGTTCTCCTATTTGCGATCCCGTGAAGAGTTGCGGGCCATGGGAGAGATTTCAGCGCACATTGGAATGATGAGCCGTGATTGGGGCTCAAGAATTGCCTCCGCTGCGACATGCGCGCTTGCTGAGTATGAAAGCTATGACCCCCTGAAATACTCGTTGTTGGCTGAGGCGCTCACCTGATGCATAGCGCTGCCCGTGCCTCTCGTGGGGAGGCGATAGGATTGGGGGCAAGAATCTTCCCCAGCAAGATGAGCCCCCAGCTTATTGTTTGTCTGACGGGATTCGCGTTACTCGTTTGCTGCGTGGCAAGCGAGGTAAAGCTCTCGGGTTTCGTAGCGCTGGCGGCGTTGATCGCATTCACCCTCTACGCGATCAACGAGCAGCGGGAGTTTCTTTTCATTTACACGGCTCTGCTATTCGCGGTGTTTGCAAATATCGCAGGGTGCGCGGTGGCGGAGTATTTCCCTATATATCTGTCTGAAATAAGGATTGACTCGTCTTTCGCGGGATCTTTACCCTCTCTCGTTTTCGCGAGATGGTTTTTTCTCGCAGCGTTGTTTTGCTTTGGCTGTCGAGGATTGCCAAAGGTTGAGGAGGCGTGCTGGGGCAAGGGATGGATAGAAAGATTGATAACCGTGGGCGTGTTTCTCGCCCTGGTTGCTATGTTTCTTGTGACCATTCGAAACCCGCCTTCCTTTTTGGTGGGAATGGATCGCTTTGCCTACGCCAGCGCCTACCAGGGAGCGCCCATTCAAAGAATGCTCACCAACGCAATGCCATACCTCACGTTTTTGATCGTTGCGGCTACACGGTGGGGAATGAAGCCGATCGGTTGGCTTGGCGTCGTCATGTGGGGTGTTGTACTCATATGGACAGGAACCAAGTTCGGCGGCTTTTTTAATCTCGCATGCGCTTTCCTCGTTGTGTATAGCGATCGCCTCGCGCGTATGGGAAAGCATGCTGTCAGAAAGTTCTCAATAATTCTCGGGATACTTCTCGCAGCGCTCGTTGCCTTTTCTGCGGTTATGTACGGGAGTTATGGGGCGGCTTCGGGGTCGGATTTTCTTTTTGCCCGCACCGCTCAGCAGGGTCAAATCTGGTGGGCAACCTACGAAAAAACTGACGGGCTCCTTCATCTTGATCGCGTGGAAAGTGAACTTCTTGGCACTATAAAGGACGGAGGCACGATAGCCGCAAACGTTGGGTCTGGCCATGGCATATACGGCATGATGTACCTCAATGCGCCGACAGATTTAATTGATGGCAAGCTCAGGCAGGGCTCTCGCTATACCGAGGGGGGCTATGCGGCGGCTTACTATTCAGGTGGGGTGCTGGGGGCGCTCTCCTTCAGCCTCCTGATGGCGGGTGCTTTTTTCTTGGTCATCCGGAGATTGCGCATCGCGTTATGGAGGGGCAAGGCCGTCGAAATCATCATACTGGCACGTTTCTTTATCATTCTCCAAACAACCTTGTCAATGGGAACCTTTGCAGACCTAATAGATCCACTATCGCTTGCTAGCTACGCATACCTGGCTTTTGCGTGGCTTACGGATAGGGGCGTGGCCCCCGAAGTCTCCCTTAGAAGTCGTCTCCTGTGGAGAAGCGATGCCTGCTAGACAGCTGGGAGAAAACAAGATGGCTCTGTTTAATATCTTAAGCACCGCCATCGTTTCCGGAATAAACTTCATCACAATTCCCGTGTTCACTCGCATGCTCGATACGTCTGGGTTTGGTTTGATAAACGTGTATACCGCTTGGGTGCAGGTGGGTACGATTTTCGTCGGACTTCAGGCGAATGGGTCAATTGCGAGTGCGCGGGCGAATTTGCCGGAAAGCGAGCAGGGCTCGTACCAGATCAGCGTTCTCGTTATGTCGCTTATCCCCTTTTCAGTGATCCTCGGTCTCGCTGTTTTACTGATTCAACCGCTTTCGAGTCTTCTTCTCATGCCTCCGCCGTTGATCATTTGCGCTGTTCTGCAGAGTTTCGGCGCCTTTGTCGTCTCGCTGTTCTCTATGCGCTATATCTTCCGTAAGCAGGCGCAGCTCAACCTCTTGATCTCCGTAGGTCTCTGTGTTGTCACCACGCTCCTTTCCGTTGTGCTCATCCTATTCGTCTTCTCTGACGCGGAGTCTGCGTTTTACGGTAGAGCTTACGGGCTGATGCTGCCGAATCTCGTGCTCGGCATAGCCCTCTTCGCCTCCCTTGTTTTTTCCGGTAACGCGCGAGTGCGTGTAGCCTATTGGCGATTTTGCCTCGGACTCACTTTGCCGCTTATCTTTCACGCTCTTTCGCAAATTGTTTTGGCGCAGACGGGAAAACTCGCTATTCAGCAGTTCTCCGGAGATTCAGCTGCTGGCGTGTACAGCATTGCGGTGGTAGTGGTGAGTCTCATGGCGGCCATTTACAGCGCCCTCAATAACGCGTTCGTTCCTTTCATGTATGACGATTTATCTGGGAAGACGGGCGAAGGGGTGAAGCAAGATCACTTCCGAAACTACATGCGCTTGTTTACGGTAGGATCACTGGCCTTTATGCTGCTATCTCCGGAAGTTCTGAAGCTGATGTCGCCGGAGAGCTACTGGACCGCAACATCTCTTTTACCACCTCTGATTGTGGGTCAATACTGCGTGTTCCTTTATAGCTTTCCCGTCAATTATGAGTTCTTCAAGATGAAAACGGGCTCAATCGCACTAGGTACGCTACTCGCTGCGGCGTTGAATATCGTTCTAACGCTGATGCTCATTCCCGTCTTCGGCATGATGGGAGCAGCCTTCGCAACGATGGTCGCCTATCTTTTCCTCTTTCTCTTTCATTTCTCTATAGCCCGGTTTTGGCTTGGGGATCGAAATTATCCGAGTCGCTATCTCTTTGGTGGATTGGCCGTGGTCGTCCTTGCAGCAGCGGGGTGCTACGCGCTTGGGAGTCTGCTGGCTGTACGCTGGGCAATCGGCGTTGTGTTGCTCGTCTATGCGGGCGCACGAGTAGTTCGCACAAGACAGATTTTCTAGAAGGAACTTGACGCGAGCGGGTCCGACAAATCATGAGGCTAAGTCAGTTAGAACCTGACCGGCCGTTTGATGGATAGAGTTGTTTGTGTACCTTGAGAAAGGAATAAGGAATGCTTAATGGCAAAACCGTCCTTGTGACGGGAGGAACCGGATCGTTTGGCAATGCGTTCACGCAGTACGTGCTCGAGCACTACGATCCGAAGAAGATCATCATCTACTCGCGCGACGAGTACAAGCAGTTCGTCATGCGCAACAAGTTCATCGAGCTCGGCAAAGAGGCCGGCAAGGACTACGACTCGAAGCTGCGGTACTTCATCGGAGACATGCGGGATGAGGCTCGGCTGCGTCGCGCCCTCGTGGGCGTTGACTACGTTATTCATGCGGCGGCGCTGAAGCAGGTGCCCGCCTGCGAGTACAATCCGATGGAGGCCGTTAAGACCAACATCGACGGTGCCATGAACCTGGTCAACGCGGCGCTCGACTCTGGCGTCCAGAAGGTCGTCGCCCTGTCTACGGACAAGGCCGTCAATCCCGTGAACCTCTACGGCGGCACGAAGCTCGTCTCGGACAAGCTCTTCATCGCGGCGAACGCCTATCGCGGTCAGTCGGGTACGGTGTTCTCCGTCGTCCGCTATGGCAATGTCGCCGGATCGCGCGGCTCGATCATCCCGTTTTTCGACAACCTCATCAAGGGCGGGGCAACGGAGCTGCCCATCACGGACTTCCGCATGTCGCGCTTCTGGATCTCGCTCGATGAGGGCATTCAGCTGGTGGTGAAGGCTCTCGAGGAGGCTCAAGGCGGCGAGACCTTCATCTCCAAGATTCCCTCGTTCATGGTGACCGATCTGGCCACGGCGATGGCGCCGAACGCCAAGCAGATCGAGGTAGGCATCCGTGAGGGCGAGAAGCTCTCCGAGTGCATGGTGCCTGCCGCCGACAGCATGACCACCTATGAGTACGAGAAGAACTACATCATCTTCCCGCACATGGAGTGGTGCGACCTCTCTTCTGTCGACCTTGCGGGAGGAAAGAAGGTCGAACAGGGCTTCGTCTACGACTCTGCCACCAATACCGAGTGGCTCACGGTCGAGCAGCTGCGTGAGCTCGTGTCCAAGATGACCATCAAATACTAAGGCGGGATGCTATGGAATTGGCAATCAACGGCGGTTCGCCCGCGAGCGCACGATATCTGGGGTACGGCCACCAGGATGTGTCCGACGAAGACATCCAGGCGGTCGTCGATTGCCTGAAGAGCGACTACCTCACGTGCGGCCCCGCGACGGCTGCCTTCGAGGAGGCTCTCAGGGACGTGACGGGCGCCCGGTTTGTGACTGCCGTGGCTAATGGCACCGCCGCCCTGCACGTTGCCTGCCTAGCGGCGGGCATCGGGCCGGGTGATGAGGTGATCGTCTCGCCCATCACGTTCGCAGCGTCGGCCAACTGTGTGCGTTACTGCGGAGGAACTCCCGTGTTCGCCGATATCGACCCGCTGACCTGGAACGTGTCCCCGTCCTCGATCCGCGAGAAGGTGACCCCTCGGACCCGTGCCGTGGTGGCGGTTGACTTCGGAGGGGTGCACGTCGACTCTGAGGCCATACGTGCCATCTGCGATGAGCACGGCCTCGTGTTCATCGAGGATGCGGCGCATTCCCTGGGCACGTCTCGCGGGGGTGTACCGGTGGGGTCTATCGCCGATATCACTACGTTCAGCTTCCATCCGGTGAAGACCGTCACTACCGGAGAGGGCGGTGCCGTCACCACCAACGACCCGGAGCTCGCCCGGCTCATCGAGCTCTACGCGAAGCATGGCATCACCCGACGCCCCGATCTGCTGCGCAATGCAGATGAGGGTGGCTGGTACTACGAGCAGCTGGTGCTGGGATATAACTATCGCATCAGCGATATCGAGGCGGCGCTCGGCGTCAGCCAGGTTAAGCGTCTCCCGGAGTTCTCGGCGCGCCGTCGTGAGCTCGTCGCCTTCTACAATGAGCAGTTCGCGGATGTTCCGGAGGTGTCGTTCCAGATGGACGACACTCCTGAGGAGACAACGCGCCACCTCTACTGCCTGAAGTTCGACACCGAGGCGCTGGGCGTTTCACGCCGATTCATCTTTGATGCCCTGAAGGCGGAGAACCTCGGCGTCAACGTTCATTACCTCCCTGTCTACCTGCTACCCTATTACCAGGATCTGGGCCACGGGAGGGGGGAGTGTCCCCATGCAGAGGACTATTACGACCACGCGGTGACGCTGCCGCTGCACTGCGGTCTCTCTGACGAGGATGCCCAACATGTGGTCGACGCCGTCATGAAGGTAATTGAGTGGTGCCGTGAGAATGACGCCATTGGCTCCGAGGAGGGCGGGCGATAATGCCCGCGCCGCTCTGCGTTATCACGGCCCGCGGAGGGTCGAAGCGGATTCCTCGGAAGAACATCAAGGGTTTCTGCGGAAAGCCGATTCTCGCGTATTCGATTGATGCCGCGCTCGAAAGTGGCCTCTTCGATGAGGTTATGGTGTCAACCGATGACGACGAGATCGCCGAGGTGGCCCGGGCCCTTGGCGCCTCGATTCCCTTCATGAGAAGCGCGGCGTCCAGCGATGACTTCGCCACGACACGCGATGTGCTGTTGGAAGTACTGGATGCGTATGAAGGACTGGGCCGCCTGTACGAGGGGGTATGCTGCCTCTATCCGACCGCGCCGTTCGTGACGGCAGCCAAGCTGAGGGCTGCCCAGGCCGCCTTCGTGGAGGGCGCCGATACGGTTCTATCCGTTGTTCGCTTCTCGTTCCCTCCGCAGCGAGCGCTCATCCAGGTAGGCGAGGGCTTGTCGTTTTGGCAGCCAGAGCACGAGAACACGCGTAGCCAAGACCTGGATCCCCTCTACCATGATGCAGGGCAGTTCTACTTCTGCCGTACGGCGTCTTTAAGGGAGAGCGGATCCCTTCTCGGCCCCGTTACCTTGGGGTATGAGGTTCCCGAGACCGAAGTCCAAGACATAGACAATCCTATCGACTGGTCGTTGGCGGAAATGAAGTACGAGAGGATGGTGGCCAAAGATGGGCAAGCTGGCTGACAGGATAGCCGAAGGCGGAGTGTACTTCATCGCCGAGATGAGCGCCAACCACGGTAATGACCTGGGCCTTGCGCTCGACATCGTCGATGCTGCAGCTCAGGCGGGCGCCGACTGCCTTAAGGTGCAGACGTATACGGCCGACACGCTCACGCTCGATTGCGACAATGACTATTTCAAGATAACGGGCGGCCTGTGGGACGGCATGCGCCTGTATGACCTGTACTCAGACGCTTCGATGCCGTGGGAGTGGCATGTCCCGATAAAAGAGCGATGTGACGAGCTGGGTCTCGACTTCCTCTCCACTCCCTTCGACAAGTCGGCAGTCGACCTTCTTGACGACTTGGGAGTCGATGCCTTCAAGATTGCCTCTTTCGAGCTTGTGGACATCCCTCTCATCGAATACGCCGCCTCGAAGGGCAAGACGATGATCCTCTCGACAGGCATGGGGTCTCTCGAGGATATTGAAGACGCCGTGAATGCTATGCGGTCGGTGGGAAACGAGGATTTCTATCTGCTGCGCTGCTGCAGCGAGTACCCGGCAAATCCCGCCGACATGAATCTCGCGAGCATTTCCGACATGGCACGGCGCTTTGATGCGCGCGTGGGGTTCTCGGACCATTCGATGGGACACGTCGCCGATGTGGTCGCCGCCGTTCTCGGCGCCCGGATCGTCGAGAAGCACTTCTGCTTGGATCGGAGCATCGAGACGGCCGACTCGAAGTTCTCCATGACGCCCGCTGAGTTCCGCGCCATGGTGGATGCGGTTAACGAGGCGGTCTCTGCCGTTGGCGCGCCGTGCTACGTTCCCTCAGAGAAAGAGGCGGCGAGCCTCGTGTTCAGGCGGTCTATCTTCGCCTCGGCCGATATTGCGGAAGGGGAGGTGCTTACCCCCGACAACATCCGGGTAGTGCGGCCGGGATACGGGGCGAAGCCGAAGTACTATGAATCGCTGCTGGGCACTGCCTCTTCGAGGGTATACGCATTCGGCGAACCGATTCAATTCGAGGAGTTAGATTGATCGCAAAAGACCACGTTTTCGCTTCGGAGAGGCTCAGGTATCGCGGTATCGCACGGAGTGATGCTGACAGGATAGTGGCATGGCGCAGCAGGCCGGAAAACTATCGCACTTTCTTCAACGCTCGTCCCATTACCCTGCCCGAGCATCTTAGGTGGTACGAAACCTATCTGCATGATGATACGCGGATCGATTTCATGATTATTGATGCAGAGGGCAATCCCATCGGAACGGCCGGATTGTCGAACATCAACGGAAAGTCCTGTGAAGTCTCCTACATGATTGGCGATGAGTCCTCGCGAGGCAAGGGGTTCGCAAAGGAGGCTCTCAGGGCAATGTGCGAGCTGGCATTTGATGAGATGGGCGTGGAGGAAGTTGTTGCCCGGGTTCTGCCTTCCAATCACGCTTCTATGGGAGTGGCCCGCGGTGCGGGTTTCCTTGAGGCCGAGAGGGTATTCAGGCTTGAGTCGAGTTCTCGCTTCGGACGTGATGGACAGGCATGAGCGTACGCTCCTCTGGGAATAGATCTACTCCACTTCTCATAGTGCGCGCTGACGGTGGCCCGGGGATCGGGGCCGGTCACATCATGCGGTGCAAGTCGATCATCGAGGCCTTGGAAGAGCAGGGCGGCCAGGCGGTATTCGCGGTATCCGACGAGGAGTCTTTGCGGATAGTCGAGCATGTCGGATGCGAGGGCATCGTCCTCGGTGGATCGAAAATGGATCTGGGCGCTTGTGATGCGGACTTGCTGGCGGCGGAAGTGGGGCTGCGCGGGGCATCTGCGGTGCTGGTTGACACCTATGCGGCTGGAGAGGATTTTTTCCGCCGCCTGAGGCATCGCGTCGACAGTCTGCTCGCTTATATCGACGATCTGTTCCTCTTCTCGAAGGGCTTTCTTCCCGCTCCGTTGGCGTTTCCGGTTGACGTGGTTGTGAACTACGGTTTCGGCTTCTCTGATGATGATTACCGCACGCCTTATGCAGCGTCGGGTGCACGCATTCTTGCGGGACCAGGGTTCGCCCCCGTTAGCGGGAGGTTCGGGTTGCCGCGGGAGCGATGCGCAGGAGATGACGTTCGTATCCTCGTGACCAGCGGATCGACCAATCCAGACGGTGTCTTGGAGAGGATGGCCCAGGCGTGCGTGATGGGCGCTCCGGGGGCGGTCATTGATCTTGTTGTGGGTCAGAGCGCCTCAGTCACCCTCCCTGATCGTCTTCTTTCCTATTGCCGGGTACACCGAGGGGTCGCTGACTTGGCGCCGCTGATGCGGGAGGCTGACTTTGCAGTCTCTGCCGCGGGCTTTACGCTCTACGAGCTGTCCTGCATGGGTGTGCCGACGGTTGCGGTGCCCATCGTCGACAACCAGATGGGTAATGTCGCTGGATTCGCGCGGAGGGGCCTGGGCCTGACTTTCTCCGAGGTCATGCCGACGGCCGGGGAGATTGCGGTTGCCGTGCAGAAGATGTTCGGGAATAAGGGATTAAGGGAGGAACTCGGCAGCCGCGCGCGTCAAGTGGTAGACGGCCGAGGCTCCGCGAGAATTGCCCGCGCACTTGCCCAGGGCTAGAAGGCGCCGCATGTCGCTGCTTGAGAGAAGGACTTCGGGAGGCCCTCGTCGGTTTGTCGCGACGTGGGGGTTCTTCCTCGTGGGCCTGCTGGCGGTGTTGGCCCTTGCGATGCTCTACCTGCTTGCAGGCGGAGGCATTCCGGCCGACATACACGACACGCTAGACTGCGAGGTGTTCTCTCTCATCCTGCAGGCAGAGGCTCCTGGTTCGGGAGGCCATGCGCAGTTCATGGACGGAACGTGGACGGCGCTCTCCCTCGTATCGCCGGGGTCGCTTCTCTTCTACCTGGCGCTGCCGCCGCTGCAGGCCTTTGCGCTCAATGCGGCCTTTGTGCTTATCGTTGCGTACGTCGGGTGCTATGCCTGCCTGAGGCAGCTGGGGGTAAGGAGGTGGGTGTCGGCCTGCACGGCGCTCCTGTTTTCGCTGCTTCCGTTCTATTCTGTGTTTGGCCTCTGCGTCATGGGTGCGCCGCTCGCGCTCCTTGCCCTCCTTCTTGCCCTTGATCCCTCGTGCCGTCTCTGGAGACCTTTGGCGCTTTGCGCGGTATACGGTCTGTTCTCTTCCCTGAGCCAAGTAGGGTTCGCCGTTCTTGCAGTGTTTCTCGCGAGCGCTGTCGTGTGTGCCGCGAGAAGGGAGGGGGCCGTCGCGCGACGCGTGCTGCTCTGCGCCTGTCTCCTAGGATTTGTGTACGCCGTAGAGAACGGGGCGCTCTTTGCCCAAGTGCTGGGCCTTGGCGATTCTCCGGTGAGCCATCGGGTTGAGTTCTCCCTTCCGGCGGGAACGTTCGAATGGCAATCTGCATGGGATTTCTTCATGGAAGGTCATTACCATGCTCCCTCGCGCCATCGCTGGGCGCTCGTTCTCATGCTAGCCGCCCTGGTAGTATCTGCGGCAAAGATGCTCCGAGGGGAGGCAGTCGATCGACGACTTACGATGTGGGTGCTTGGTGCCCTCCTCTTCGCGGGCGCGATCGCGATATTACACGAGTGCTTCCAGTCGGGCGCCGCAACGCCCCTGCGCCAGATGCTCCCCGCTTCCCTGCAGTCCCTGCAACTCGACCGGTTCTACTGGCTCTATCCGGCCTTGTGGTATGTGGGGCTCGGGGCGGCTGCCGAGCTGCTGCTGAGATGTGCTTCGGGGCGGCTGCTCGGGGTCACGGCATTATGTGCTGTGCTGCTGTGCATGGCGATGACCCTTCGGGTCTTGATGCCCGAGAGCCAGTTCATGCGAAACGCGCGGACGATGGTGGCGGGCAAGCCTCCCACGTACGTTACGTGGGATCGGTTCTTTGAGACAGGCCTCTTCGATCAAATCAAAGCCGATCTCATCGGGCGCAATGGGGATGATGACTTCAGAGTGGCATCCATTGGCCTCTATCCCTCCATCCCTCTGTTCAACGGGTTCTCGTGCCTAGATGGATACTCCAACTACTATGACCTGGATTACAAGCACCGTTTCCGCGAGATCATAGCGGGGGAGCTGGAGGCGGACTCTGCTTTGAGGGAGTATTTCGATGGATGGGGTAGCCGATGTTACGTCTTCTCGCATGAACTGGGTCGGAGCTATCTCATTCCCAAGAAGAGCGGCAAGGCTATCGAGGATCTGAGGGTCGACCTCGCTGCCTTTCGCCAGATGGGCGGAAAGTATCTGCTTTGCGGAGTGCCGATCGAGGATCCCGAGCAATATGGGCTTGATCTGGTGGGGGAGTACGCCACCGAGGAAAGCTACTACGCCGTATGGGTGTATGAGGTAGAAGAATAGGCTTCGCGCACCCAAGGAGGCGGCGAAGCCTATCGACTAGACGCAGAAGCCCGGGATAACGCAGCCGGCGTCATCAGCCTTGGTGTGGCCGAACGAACCCTGGTTGCTGACGAAGCGGAAGTTCGCCTTTTCGCCAGGAGCAGGGGTGCGGGTCCACCACATGCAGGCATTGTTATTATAGGATCGCGCTAGAACGGGGTTGACGCCGAAGGGATCCGTGCCCAGTTCGTCGAATAGCCGGTACTCGATGCCCTCGCTGTCATAGATCTCGGCGGCCCACTCACTTCCCTTCCACGGCCAATCGTCCCCTGCTTCCGCCCCGCTCAGCTCGACAACGGAAGGAAGCCAGAGCTTGTCGCTCGTAGGGGTTACAGACGAAGCGACCTTGGTGAAACCGGTGTTGTTCGTTAGCTTCTCGACCTCGATGATCGCGTTTCGGAGATCGCCGGGTAGCTTGTTGAGACCTTCGCGATTGAGCCACTCACGCAGTTGGGACTTCTCCCAGCCACCCTCATTGGTTGCAGTGGTGTCCATGGGGTGACTCGCGATGGCGTTGGTGAACATGAAGGTGATGCCGGCCTTGCCGGAGCCGTCGGCCTTCTCGTCGTGCGCGAAGCCCACGATCTGCACCTGGGCCTTCGTGCCGTCGGTGAGCTCGATGTCCTTGACCTGCGTACCGTCGAGCTTGCCGTCGGCGGTGGCCAGGTGGTATTTCTTCGCGACCTCGATGGCGGCGTCCTCCCCGCCGGCCTTCGAGATCTCCTGGGAGATGGCGGAGAGCTCCTCCCAGGTGTAGTCGTTCACGGAGTCCCTGACGGCGGGGCCGCCGCCCAGGGCCGCCGCGGCCACGACCGCGATCACCGCGACGGCCGCCACGGCCGCGGCGACGCCGGCGATGACGCCCTTCTTGCGCTTGCCGCTCGGCTCGGCGCCCTTATCGGGATCGGCCTTCCCGTCCCGCTTGGCCTCGGCGCGCTTGGCGGGGCGCTCGTCCCCGCCGTCCTTCTTCGCGGCCCGCTCCCTCGGCTTGCCGGCGTCCCTCGCCGCGGGCGCGGCTTCGGACTCG
>JAAWAY010000146.1 GCA_022792415.1 Eggerthellaceae bacterium
CAACAACCACTCGCGCGACTACGGCGAGCAGAGCTACCAGGACACCATCGTGGCCCTGGACGCCGAGGGCATCCAGTCGTTCGGCTACGAGCGCATCGGCTACTTCGACGTGAAGGGCGTGAAGGTGGCGCTCGTGGGCGCCTACGAGCTGGCCGAGCACGAGGGCATGAGAGACGAGATGTGCGCGCGCATAGCCGAGGCGCGCGACAACGGGGCGCAGCTGGTGCTCGTGTACATCCACTGGGGCATCGAGCGCGACACGGTGCCCAACGACACGCAGATGATGCTGGGCCGCGCGGCCATCGACACCGGCGCCGACCTGGTGGTGGGCTCGCATCCCCACGTCATCCAGGGCTGGGAGGTGTACGAGGGCCGCTACATCGTGTACTCCCTGGGCAACTTCTGCTTCGGCGGCAACTCCAACCCCGCCGACAAGGACTGCATGATGTTCCAGCAGACGTTCACCGTGACCGGCGACGACGTGGCCAAGGATGACGACGTGGCGTTCATCGCGTGCTCGGTGTCGTCCACCTCGTCGCGCAACAACTACCAGCCCACGCCCGCGGAGGGGGACGAGAAGGCGCGCATCGACGCCAAGATCCAGCGCTCGACCGACGCCATCGCCGAGAAGGCGGCGGCGCGGGGGTAGGGCGCCCGCGCGGCGTGCCACGGCGGGAGCGCGGCTGGCGGCGCGGGCAGCGACGCGGATGACGTTCGCGCGACCCGCGAGCGTGGCGGGGCGCCTGGGGTTCCGGCGGGCGGCGCGCAAACGTGACCTTTTCCTTAAGATGACCCACGGGGGCGGCGTTTTGCGCCATAATGGCGCTGATGACGAAACCCGCACCCTAAACGAACACGAGGTTATCGCCCATGGGAAGCTATTCCGACGATCGTCGAGGTCGCGATTCCCGCAGCCGCGCACCCCGCGGCGACGGCCGCGACCCGAGTGCCGGGCGCCGGACGGGCCGCCCCTCCGCCGACGGGCGGGGCCGTCCCTCCGCATCGCGCGCCCCCCAGCGACGCCCGCGCCAGCGCGTCGCCGAGCCCCTCTCGTCCCAGGAGAGCTATGACAGCATGCGCCGGTCGCGCGCCTCCTACGAGCGCGCCCGCGCCAGCCGCGACGCCCTGGCCGAGGCCCGCGCCGCCGCGCCGGACCGCGAGGTCATCGACGGGCGCGGCTCCATCGACTCGCGCACCTTCAACGAGAGCCACCAGATATCGTCGCTGTCCCACGACGAGCGCGACCGCCCCCGCGCGGCCATCGACGCGTCCATGACCGAGGGGCGCTGGCACTCGCGCGCGGGGCAGGGCTTCGACGCCGTGCCCGACGCCGGGGCCCTGGGCACGCTGCCCGGGCGCGTGCGCGCGCACCGCCCGCCCTCGGGCGTGGGGTTCTCGGGCGGCGTCGTGAGCGGCCGGGGCGACTACGCCGGCACGGGGGGAGGGTTCCTCTCCGGCGTGCCGCTGTTCTTCAAGGTCACCGTGCCCATCATCGTGGTGCTGGTGATCGTGCTGCTGTTCCTGCTGCTGACCTAGCGCGCCTCCTGGCGTCGCGCCTCGCCGCCGGCTGTGTGGCGCACCACCTCGAACCGCTCCACCTTCGCGTCCTCGCCGGGGGCGATGCCGGCCTTGGACTTGGCGATGGCCAGCTGGTCGGCCACGGTGTCCACGCCCTCCAGATCGGGCAGCAGCAGGCCGCGACGCCCCCGGCTGCTCACGATGACGCCGTAGCGGCGCGGGTCGAGCTGCTCGAGCGAGAACACGGGCTCCGGGTCGCCCAGCACGTCCACCGAGTACGACAGCCGGTCGAGTTCCTCGGGGCGCACCGGCACGAAGCGCGGGTCGCGACAGCAGGCCGACACCGCGTTGTGGATGACCTCGTCGGCCACGCAGCGGCGCACGGGCTCGATGGTGCCGATGCAGCCGCGCAGCTGGCCGTCCTCGTGCAGGCTCACGAACACGCCGGCGCGCCGCTCGCGCAGGTCGGCGGGCAGGTCGTGCGGCCGGCGGATGACCTCGCGCGTGCGCACGAACTCCTCGACGGTGCGTCGGGCCAGGGCCACCAGGTGGTCGGCGGGCTCGTCTTGCGCCACGCCCGCGCCGACGTGCGACGCGCCCGCGTCCCGGTCGGCCGCGCCGGCCACCTCGAACGCGGCCACGCCGTAGCCCACGCCGAAGGGCCCCTCGTAGCTGAGCAGCTCGGCCTCGAAGGGCTCACCCTCCAGCGCGCCGGCCATGATCTGGAACGAGCGCAGGCCGCACTCGCCGGCCGCCTCGCACAACCCCTCGTCCAGCGTGAACAGGCGGTCGAGCTGGCCTGATCCCAGGATGTCGGCCAGCTGCGCGTCGAAGGCCGGCCCCTCGGGGACGTAGCCGTACGGGCCGTCCTCGGTCAGGTGGTGCGACCAGTCGCCGCTGGCCACCAGCACCACGCGCCGTCCCAGATCATCGGCGGCTTGGGCGATGGCGCGCCCCACCTGGCGGTGATCGGCGGCCGGCAGCCCCGACAGCCCCAGGCGCACGACGCGCACATCCTCCAGGTCGATGGCCTGCGCCAGGAAGTGCAGCGGCACGTAGGCCCCGTGGTCGAGGGTGCCGCGCGTCTCGCAGGCGCCCGTGGTGGCGATGCCGTGGCGGTCGAGCCTCTCGGCCAGGGCCTGGGCGAAGGTGAGGTCGTTCGTCACGGCCAGCGCCTCGTCGGGCGCGCCGAACCGCGCCATCGAGCCCATCTCCTCGATGGCGTCCGACACGAAGAAGCCGTCGCGGTACAGCGGCGCGTGGGGAGACGTGAGCACGATGGTGTCGGGGCGCAGCGCGGCCGCGCGCCGGGCCACCTCGCGGTAGGCGTCGATGGTGGGCTGGATCGCGCGCTCCTCGCCCTTGCCCACGGCGGGCACGATGAGGGGCGGGTGCGGCACGGCGTAGGCGGCGAGGATTCCCATAGATGACCTCCGGTCTTAGATTATCGCTGGGATGAGCCTAGCAGATGCGCGCCGCGTGAGCGGGGAGCGGCGCGGGTCGGGGGTGTTTTGTTGCCGCCGCGCCTCGTGCGGTGGGGGTGCGGGGGCGCGGGACGGCCTACGCGAGGCGCACGGGGTGCGGGAGTGTACCAAACTTCGATTTTCTGCCAAGCTCCTGACCTGGTGTTATGTAGTGTAATGCCTGGTCAGGCCACCTGTTTTCAAATGGCAGGAAAACGAGGTTTGGTACACTCTCGCGCCCTACGCCTCGCGCCCTACGCCTCGCGCCCTACGCCTCGCGCCCTACGCCTCGCGCCCTACGCCTCGCGCCCTACGCCTCGCGCCCTACGCGCGCTCGAACGCCCACAGGTTGCGGCACTGCCCCAGGACGCGCGTGAGGTCCCAGCTCTGGTGGCTGCGCGCCTCGCTGTTGGGGTCGTGCACCACGACGCGGCCGTCGTCGGTCAGCGCGCTCAGCACGATGAAGTGCCCCGTCTCGGTGAAGTCGCCCGGGCCCACGCTGCAGATGACGGGGCGCCCCGCGGCCAGCTCGCCGCGCACGGCCGTCGCGTCGGCTGCCACCTCGTGGGACCTCAGCCCGAGCGCACGGCAGCCCTCGCCCATGAGGCGCCACGCCGTCAGGCCGCCCTCCACGTAGCCGCCGTCCTCGCTGTAGCGCCCCATCGCCGCCGGGTCGTAGTCGGTGCGGCCGGTGAGCGCCACGTACACCATGGCCAGGCTCGTCGGGCCGCAGCCGCTCGTCGCGATGGTGTCGTCGGCGTAGGGCTCGGACGCCCACGCGGGGTCGGTCTGGTACAGGTAGGGGACCTTCCCGCGCGCCCACTCGGAGCGCGGCGTGCTCACGGGCGACTCGGCCGTGCTCGCGACCTGGGCGCCCGCGCCGGCGGCCGAGGTCTGGCCCAGCGCCGTGCCCGATCCCGCCGTGCCCGCGCCTCCGTCGGCCAGGCCGGCCAGCGCCATGGCCGCGGCCAGGGCGAGCGCCGCGATGCCGAGGGCGGCCACCATGGGCACGCAGCGCAGCGCCGCGACGAGCGACGCGCCCCCGCTCGCCTGGGACACGGCCTCGCCACCGCGCCCGCGCGCCCGGGTACCGGCCGGCTCGTCCCAAGCGTCCTGCGCGCCCCAGACGTCCCGATCCGTCGCGCCTCGCGCGTCCCGGCTGGTCAAGCGCGGGTTGCCTGGCATGGCCTCGACGCGCCCGCGGGCGCTCGCCCGTCGCGCGGGGCGCTCCCAGCGGTCGCGGCTGAAGCGGAAGTCGTTGGGGGCAGGGAAGTCGTCCATGTCGTCTCCTGAGGTCCGGTCCTGCGGGGTGGACGGCCGGCGTCTCGGCGGCCCGCCGACGTGCGCGGGATGCCTGCCGGAACCGCGCCTGCTGCGGGCGTGACCCCGGCGGGCGGCGAGCCTGGCAGCGGTTCGCGCCGTCCTTGCGCGGCCCGCGGGACGCGATCGCTTCGAGCGCCCCGCATCCGGGTCCCTCGTCGGTTCCCAGGCCGCATGACCACCTTAGGCCGAGGTCCGTTTAACGTTCCCATAGCGAATGCTGAGCAATTCCTTAAGCGCCCTTAACTTTTCCTTAATTAGGCCGCACGTCCGCCGGCCCGGGGGCGCCGGGGACGTCGTTTCGCCTACAATGGGCCCATGGAGAGGATCGCGCGCATACTGGTGGTGGACGACGAGCAGGCCATCGCCGACCTCGTGGCCCGGCTGCTGGCCGCCGAGGGCATGGAGGTCGTGCCCTGCTACAGCGCCTCCCAGGCCCTCCGGCGCCTGGAGCGCGAGCGCTTCGACCTGGGCATCTTCGACATCATGATGCCGGGCATGGACGGCTTCGAGCTGTGCACGCGCGTGCGGGCGATCTCCGACATCCCCATCGTGTTCCTGTCGGCCAAGGACGAGGAGGCCGACCAGGTGGTGGGCTTCACCCTGGGTGCCGACGACTACGTGACCAAGCCGTTCAAGCCGCGCGAGCTGGTGGCCCGCGTCAAGGCGCGCCTGCGCCGGGCCCGCACCGACGCCGCCCCCGCCTCGGCCGACCTCGTGCGCGCCGGCGCCGTCGAGGTGGATCTGCGCGCCCATCGCGCGACCATCCACGGAGAGGCGCTGCAGCTCACGCCCAAGGAGTTCGCCATCCTGTCCATCCTGGCCCGCTCGGCCGGATCCCCCGTCTCCACGCGCGATTTGTTCGAGGGCGCGTGGGGCGAGCGCTACGACGACGCGGCGGCCAACACCGTGATGGTGCACATCCGCCACCTGCGCCAGAAGCTGGCGGCCGTGGACTCGTCCACCCAGTTCATCGAGACGGCCTGGGGGGTGGGCTACAAGCTGCGCGACACCCTGGGCGGCGGCCATGGCGCTTAGGAGCGAGCAGGCCCGCGTGCTGCGGCGCCTCCTGCTGGGGCGCGTCGCGCGCAACCTGGCCGTGTTCACCGCCGGGTTCGCGGCGGTGTGCGTGGTGCTCGAGCTGCTCGTGGTGGGGCCGCTGGCCGACTTCGTGGCCGACTCCACGTCCACCTGGCGCACGCTCGACTCGAGCGAGCGGTTCGAGGAGATCATGGACGAGAGCGGCCTCGACGACGACATCTACCTGAACGACCTGACGGCGTTCTTCGCCGAGCAGGGCTTCTCGGCCGCCGTGGGGAGCGCGGCGTCAGCCCTGACGGTGGACGAGAAGCAGGGCGACGGCCTGTTCGACGAGGGCGGTGCGTGGGCCACCGACGCCGATCTGGCCGTGTCGTCTTCCGCCGGATCATTCAACGAGGACGACGGCGCTCCCTCGTCCGTGCCCTTCGACGAGGAGGCGCGCGCCAAGGCCTACGCGGCGGCGGTGGCGGCGCTGGGGGGCGACGAGTCGCGCCTGAGCGCGGCCCAGGTGGCGGCCATGGCCGCGCTGCTGCGGATGCAGGAGGAGAGCGGCCTCACGCTGGAGGTGCCCCAGGCGCTCAACAACGCGGACGTGCCCGCCATCCTGCGCGCAGCCGCCTGCGCGGGCATCCCCCAGGAGGAGCTGACGTCCCTGGTGGCGGAGGCGTTTAGGCGATCCCAGGACGAGGCCTACGAGGAATGGCAGGGCCTCTCCCCGGCTGACCAGGCCCTGCGCCTGAGCGTGCTGTCAGCCAACCCGCAGTGGCAGACGGTCAAGAACCCCGACGGCTACTGGCGCATCCGCGACGTCAGCACGTACGCGCTCATCAGGTCGTTCAAGCTGCCGCTGGCGGCCGCGGTGCTGGTGGCGGGCTGGCTCGTCATCGTGATGGCCGGCCTCAACCGGTCGCTGCGCTACTTCGACGACCTGTCCGGGGCGGTGGCGCGCCTGCTCGCCGACCGCGACGCGCCCATCGAGCTGCCGCCCGATCTGGCCATCGCCCAGAACGAGCTGGCCGTCATCCGCTCGCAGTCGCTGGCCGACGAGCGCGCCGCCCAGGCCGCCGAGCGCCGCAAGAACGAGCTGGTGGCCTACCTGGCCCACGACATCCGCACGCCGCTCACGTCGGTGCTGGGCTACCTCGACCTGCTGCGCGAGGCCTCCGAGCTGCCGCCCGACACCCAGCGCAAGTACGCCGAGATCGCCTACGCCAAGGCCGAGCGGCTCGAGGGGCTCATCGGCGAGTTCTTCGAGATCACGCGCTACAACCTGCAGGCCATCCCCATCGAGCGCGAGAACGTGGACGTGCGCCTGTTCTGCCAGCAGGTGGCCGAGTCGTTCTTCCCGGAGACGTCGGCGCGCGGCATCGGGCTGCGCGTGGGCGCGCCGTCGGGCGTGCGGTTCTTCGTCGACCCGGACAAGCTGGCGCGCGCCCTGGGCAACGTCATGCGCAACGCCGTGGCCTACGCCGAGGACGGCACGTCGGTGGACCTGGCCGCCGCCTGCGACGGGCCGTGGGTGACCATCGCCGTGCGCAACCGCGGCCGCGAGATATCCGAGGCCCACCTGGAGGCCATCTTCGAGAAGTTCTACCGCGAGGACGGCGCGCGCTCCACGGGCAGCGGCGGCGCGGGCCTGGGCCTGGCCATCGCCAAGGAGATCGTGACGGCGCACGGCGGCGACATCGCGGCCACGTCACGTGACGGCGTGACGGTGTTCACGCTGCGCGTCCCGCGCGAGGCGGCTCCCAGCTGGGCGCTGGAGGACGCGGCCGACGGGCAGCGCGGCGCAGGTCCCGGCGGCAACGTCCTGGACGGGGCGCGGGCCGGGCGCGCGCGGCTGGACGGGGACGTGCCCGGCGACACGCGCGCGGCGGGACGCGCGCACGGCCTGGCGTCGGCGGCGGAGCAGCCGGCCGCGTCTTCCCGCGACGGCTCGGCGCGACCCGGCGCCTCCTCCCGCTCCCAGGCTGTTTCGAGGACGCGCCGCGCTCGTCACACTCCTGTAACACGGCATCGGTCATAATGGCGCCATTCTGATTTCGCCATCGCATCCAAGGAGGAAGAATGTCCGCTATCCGCATTGGCATCCTGGGCTACGGCAACCTCGGCCGCGGGGTCGAGCTGGCGTGCCGGCAGAACGACGACGTCGAGCTCGTGGCCGTGTTCACCCGCCGCGACCCCGCCTCGGTAACGCCCCTCACCGACGGCGTGGCCGTCTACCGCTCCGACGACCTGGCCGATCACGTGGATGACGTGGATGTGCTGGTGCTGGGCGGCGGCTCGGCCACCGACCTGCCCGAGCAGACGCCGGCCTGCGCGCGCCTGTTCAACGTGGTGGACTCCTTCGACACCCACGCCAACATCCCGGCGCACTTCG
>JAAWAY010000147.1 GCA_022792415.1 Eggerthellaceae bacterium
GGCGCGCTGCTGCTTCCCCCCGTGTGGGGGGCCGGCCACGGGATGATGGCCACCATCCTGTTCTACCCCGCGTGGCTGTTCGCCGACAACTGCTTCTACGCGGCCTGGTCGAACCCCACGCCGCTGTCGGTGGCCGTGGCGATCGTCGTGCTGGTGACGCTCACGGCCATCACCGTGGGCTTCGCCATCGTGTCGCAGCCCATGGCGGCCCACCGCGCCGAGGCCAGGGGCGTCGACCGCGCCACCTACCTGGCGCGCGAGCGGCGCTGGGCGGTGGGCTGCGCGCTGGGCGGCATCGTGCTGCTGGCGCTGGCCACGTGGTACAACCTGGCCATCCGCCCGACAGTGGGCGCATGAGCGCGGGGGAGGAAGCCGCGCCCGCGCGCCGCGCCGCCGTGTTCTGCGTGGGCAACCGCCTCATGCTGGACGAGGGCATCGGCCCGGCCGTCTACGACGCGCTGGTGGAGGGCTACGACATCCCGCCCGAGGTGGCGGTGCTGGACGTGGGGTGCATGTCGATGGACATGCTGCCCTACGTGGAGTCATGCGACCTCATCCTGACCGTGGACGCGGTGGACGGCACCGGCGACGCCCCGGGCACGGTGTACCGGTTCCCGCCGGATGCCATGGCGCGCCACTCCGGCGCCATGGCCTCGCTGCACGACCTGCGCCTCGTCGACCTGTTCGACGCGGCGTCGCTGCTCGGCTACGAGGCAGAGGGCTTCTGCCTGGGCATGCAGGTGGAGAACATGTCGCCCGAGGAGTACGTGGTGGGCCTCACGCCGCCGGTGTACGACGCGCTGCCGCTGCTGGTGGAGTCGGTGGTGGCCGAGCTGGACCGTCGCGGCTTCCCGCTGGCGCCCAAGGCGTAGGGCGCGTTCGTTTCCCCTGGTAAACGGTTGGCTCGCAGGCGGGTTAAGGGTGCCTGGCCCGGCCCGGGCGCGCGGGCGAGGCGCGGTATGCTCCAAGGCGACCATGCAACCGCCATCGCCAAGGAGGAGACGCCATGCACATTCACACCCTCAGCGCCTACGAGACCACGGCTGAGGCGTTCTTCGACAAGCTGGCCGAGTGGGACGCCGATCTGGTGCTCGACGTGCGCCTGAAGAACACCAACCAGCTGGCCGGGTTCACGAAGCGCGACGACCTGGACTACTTCGTCCACAAGATCCAGCACGCGGACTACGCGCACGACGTGCTGTTCTCGCCCGCCACCACCGTGCTGGAGCGCTACCTGCGCGGCTCGATGGACTGGGAGGAGTTCTTCGCCACCTACCACAAGGAGATGGTGGAGCGCGACGCGGTGGCGCAGTTCTTCGAGCGCTACGGCGGCTACCGCTCGGTGGCCATCGTGGGCACCGCCACCCACAAGCGCCGCTCCCACGTGGAGATCCTCCAGCAGATGATCGAGGACGCCCAGGCGGGCATCCCCGACGACAGCGTGCGCCAGGTGGACGCGCGCGACGAGGCCGCCGACGAGGCCCGCGCCGCCCAGAAGGAGGCGCGCCGCCACCGCAAGTCGGCCTAGGCACGCGGAATTCCCAGGTGAAAGCGTAACGATTCGCCCCCGACGGACGCGCGGCGGCCCCGGAGGGGGTATGCTGTCCCTGTCCGCTGAGGACGGGGATGCAGGCACGCCCGGCGACGCCGGGGCCCAGAGGAGGTACGCACCATGAACAGCGACATCATCCGCGACGCCGACGACTACCGCACCAGGCTCTTCGGCCACTACGACTCGGCCCTGGCCTACACGGACCCGGAGTTCGTGCAGATCTTCGAGAACTTCGCCTTCGGCGACGTGGTGCGCGACAGCAAGCTCGACGACCGCACGCGCTTCCTGGGCATCCTGGCCGCGCTCATGGGGTCGCAGGGCGCCGACGCCTACCGCACGATGCTGCCCGCGGCGCTGGAGGTGGGCGTGGAGCCCACCGCCATCAAGGAGGTCGTCTACCAGGGCGTCGCCTACCTGGGCCTGTCCCGCGTGCTGCCCTACATCGTCATCACCAACGAGACGCTGCGCGGCCGCTCGGTGAAGCTGCCGCTGCCCGACCAGAAGACCGCCACGCGCGACGAGCACCTGCGCAAGGGAAACGATCTGCAGGTGGAGATCTTCGGCGAGGGCCTGCGCGACTTCTGGGAGCAGGGCCCCGAGGACACGGCGCACATCCGCCGCTGGCTGGCGGCCAACTGCTTCGGCGACTACTACACGCGCGGCGGCCTGACTCTGGCCGAGCGCGAGATGGTGACGTTCTGCTACCTGGTGGCGCTGGGCGGCTGCGAGAAGCAGGCCACGTCGCACGCGGCCGGCAACATGGCCGTGGGCAACGACAAGGAGTTCCTCATCGACCTGGTGTCGCAGCTGGTGCCCTACATCGGCTACCCGCGCGTGCTCAACGCCATCAGCTGCATCGAGGCCGCGGCCGACCAGGCGTAGGAGTTCGAAGCGTCGCCCGCCGAGGGCGCGTGACGGGGAGATGAAGACGGAGGCGGGGCGTCCCATGGGAGCCCCGCCTCCGCTTGCGTCTGGCGCCGGCCTACCAGCGGCCGCGGGTGGGGCACAGGTCGCCCACGATGCAGTCGGCGCAGCGCGGGTTGCGCGCGCGGCAGAACTCGCGCCCGAAGTGCACCCACTGGTGGTTGATGTAGCCCCACTGCTCGCGCGGGTACACCTTGAGCAGGATGTCCTCCACCTTCTGGGGCGTGTCGGCCGAGGGGCCGGCCAGCTTGAGACGGTGCGCGATGCGGAACACGTGGGTGTCCACGGCGATGCCCTGCGGGTCCTTGAACGCCTCGCACATGACGCAGTTGGCCGTCTTGCGCCCCACGCCGGGCAGCGTCTGCAGCGCGTCGACGTCGGCGGGCACCTCGCCGCCGAAGTCGGCCATGAGCACCTGGGCCAGGGCCACCAGGTTCTTCGCCTTGGATCGGAAGAACCCGAGCGAGCGGATGAGCTCGGCCACGTCGGCCGGGTCGGCCTGGGCCAGGGCGGCCGGGTCGGGGTAGGCGGCGAACAGCGCCGGCGTGGCCTTGTTCACGGCGGCGTCGGTGCACTGGGCCGACAGCACGACGGCCACGGTCAGCTCGAAGGGCGTGCGGTAGTCGAGCGACGCCTTGCCGGGTCCGTAGTAGCCGTACATGCGCTCCTCGACGGCCGCGGCGCGCTCGCGCTTGGCGGCCAGGGACTCCCGCGCCATGGGCGCCTCCTCTCCGGTGGGTGACGGGCGGCCGACGCATCGGCCAGCCTCACCAGGGATTATAGTAGACTTCCCGTAGACGGTGACCCTCTGTCACGCCCCGTCACGCCACCGTCACGGCCTGCTCACGCGTATCCGACAGGAAGGACGGCCCATGCTCATAGACTCGCTGACGTTCACGCTGGAGCGCTCGGGCTGCCTGGACGCGTTCTGGGGCAAGCTCGACGCAGGCGAGGACGCCACGCTCGGCGTCGCCGCGTCGGCGCGGCCGTTCCTGGTGGCCGCGCGGTTCGCGCACCGTCCCCAGCCGACGCTGGTGGTGGTGGCCGGCGAGGACGCGGCCGTCGCCTTCGCGCGCAACGTGGCGGCCTACGTGGGCGAGGAGCGCGTCCTGCGGTTTCCCGAGCGCACCGACCACCCCTTCGCCCCCAAGCCGGCCGACCCGCGTCAGGTCGCGCGGCGCATGGAGGCGGCCTTCGCCCTGCAGGCGGGCCGCCCCCGCATCGTGGTGGCCAGCGCCCGCGCGCTCGTGCGCTGCCTGCTGCCGGCCGACGAGCACATCGCCGACCCGCTCGTGCTCCGCGCCGGCGACGACCTGGCCGACGGCGCGGTGCCCGGGGTGTCCGACCTCGGCGAGCTGACCCGCGCCCTGGAGGCGCGCGGCTACGCCAACACCGGCGAGCTGGACGGCCCCGGCACGTTCGCCGTGCGGGGCGGCACCGTCGACGTGTTCCCCGGCAACCTCGTCTACCCCGTGCGCCTGGACTTCTTCGGCGACGAGGTGGACGAGATCCGGCGCATCGTGCCCACCACGGGCCAGACCATCGCCTCGCTGCCCGCGGTGGAGGTGTACCCCGTCAGCGAGCTGCCCGTCACCGAGGCGTCCCTGCGCCGCGCCCGGCGCGCGCTCGAGACGCCGGCGCTCACCAACCCCGCGCTGCGCGACATCCTGGAGAAGCTGGAGGGCGGCCTGCGCTTCGACGGGGCGGACGCGGTGCTGCCCTACCTGGCCAAGCGCACGGTGACGCTGGGCGACTACGCGGGCCCCGGCACGCTCACGGCCCTGGTGGAGCCCCGCTCGCTCTACGACGACGCGGCCCACGCCCTCGACGAGCTGGCGGCGCGCGCGAAAGGCACGGGCATCGCGCTGGCGGGCCTGTACGCCGAGCCCGGAGACCTGGACTTCGGCGACGAGCTGCGTGCCACCTACGTGTCCATCATGCGCGTGGGCGGGTCCATCGACGAGGAGCTGCCCGTCAAGCGCGTGGACGTGGCGGGCAACCCCGAGAAGCTGTTCGGCAAGCTCATCAGCCTCACCCAGGCCGACTACACCGTGGTGTTCAGCGCGCCCAACTACCGCGCGCGCGAGGACATGAAGCTGGCGTTCGTCGACCGCGGCATCCCCATTCAGGAGCGGCTCGACCTGGCCGTCGGGCCCGACGACGACCGCGCGATGGGCGGGGAGGGGACGGGAGCGCCCTCCGCCGAGCCGGACGATCCGGCCGACGGGCGCGCCCGGCGCCGCCTGCGCCGCGGGGTGGTCAACGTCGTGGACGTGGCCGTGCCCCTGGGCATGATCATCCCCAAGGCGCGCCTGGCCCTCGTGTCGCTGTCCGACACCCAGGGCGCCCAGACGGCCTCGCGCCGCCGGCGCGTCGTCGACGTCACCGAGGTCACGTTCCCCTACAAGCCGGGCGACTACGTGGTGCACGCCGCCCACGGCGTGGCGCTGCTCAAGGACCTGGTGCGCCGCGAGGTGGACGGCGTGGAGCGCGACTACCTGCAGCTGGAGTACGCCGAGGGCGACAAGCTGTTCGTGCCCGTGGAGCAGCTCGACCGCGTGACGCGCTACGTGGGGCCCGAGGGCGCCAGCCCGCGCCTGACGCGCCTGAACACGAGCGACTGGTCGCGGGCGCTCGCCAAGGCCCGCAAGGCCACGCGCAAGCTGGCCTTCGACCTGGTGGACGTGTACGCGCGCCGCGCCGCCACCCAGGGCTACCGGTTCGGGCCCGACACCGCCGCCCAGCGCGAGATGGAGGACGCGTTCCCCTACGCCGAGACGCCCGACCAGCTGTCGGCCATCGCCGACGTGAAGGCCGACATGCAGTCGCCCAAGCCCATGGACCGCCTCATCTGCGGCGACGTGGGATTCGGCAAGACGGAGGTGGCCCTGCGCGCGGCGTTCAAGGCCACGCAGGACGGCAAGCAGGTGATGGTGCTGTGCCCTACCACCATCCTGGCCCAGCAGCACTACGTCAACTTCCGCGAGCGCTTCGAGCCCTTTGGCGTGGACGTGGAGGTGCTGTCGCGCTTCCGCACGCCCGAGCAGCAGGCGGCCGCACTCAAGGGGTTCGCCGACGGCTCGGTGCAGGTGCTGATGGGCACGCACCGCCTGCTGTCGCGCGACGTCAACCCGCACGATCTGGGGCTGGTGGTCATCGACGAGGAGCAGCGCTTCGGCGTGGGGCAC
>JAAWAY010000148.1 GCA_022792415.1 Eggerthellaceae bacterium
TCCTGGTAGCTCTGCTCGCCGTAGTCGCGCGAGTGGTTGTTGGCCAGCGACGCGCCCTCCACGCTGGAGCTCGACAGGATCTTGGCGAACTCGGCCGGCCCCTTGAAGGCGAACGTCTTGTCCGCGCGCGTGGAGGCCGTGGTGAGCGTGCCCTCCATGTTGACGATGGTGAGGTCGTCCGCCGCGAAGATGGGCTCGACGTTGCGCAGGAAGTACGACGGGTCGCCCACCTCCTCGTACTTGGCGTTGAGGCTGGTGGAGTAGTCGAAGGCCGCGTCGGTGCCCAGCGTGCAGTCGCCGGCGAACGTCACGGTGAGCGACACGGGCTGCGGCTCGGGCTGCATCTGGTCGGAGGCGTCGAGCGCCGTCGCGCCGCCCGCCCCGGCCGCCTGCCCGGAATCGGGCGCCGACGCGCGGGCCGACAGCTGCAGGCCGATGGCCACCACGAGCGCCGCGATGACGGCCAGCACCGCCACGCGCACGGCCGTCGACGGGCCCTCCGCCGGCGCGCCGAGGCCGCGCCCACCGCCTGATCGGGCCATGGCCCCTCCCCTCTCCGCGTGCCCCTCCCCCAGGAGAGGCGCCCGCCGCCCGACTCTGGCCCGGCGGCGTCCTTCTGGGGCCATTATGGCGCATCGGCGACGCGGACGCACCGGCGATCAGGGGAAAGGGCGCCTGCGGTATCGCCGCGCCAACCCCGAGGTGACGCGGCGGTGGCAATGGCAACGGGCGCGCAAGGACGCGAAAACGGGGCCGCCACGACCCGCGGACGCCCGGCGCGCGGGCGCGGGGGCGGACCTACCATGGGGCTACCCGATGAGAGAGGAACGGGTTCCGCACACGAGGACGGCCCCCAGGGCCGCGCGGCGCGAGAGGGCGCCGCTGATGCGGAAAGGTTGGACGCCATGAGGTACGGTGTCGAGAAGAACACGTTCGCGGAGGGCCTGGCCCCCGCCTCCCCCACCCCGATAACCGGCGAGGCCCCCGAGGCCCGCACCATCGCGGCCGAGGCGCCGCGCGCCGCCAGCTGGGCGGGCGCCGCGCTGTCGTTCCTGGCCGCCGCGGGGCTGTCCCTGCTGCTGGCGTCGGCGATGCCCAACACGGCCTGGGCCTCCGACGTGGACGGCGGCGACGTCATCGGCCAGCCGGCCGCCCAGGTGTCCACCGAGCTGGTGGTGGAGGGAACCGAGGAGGCCGACGACATCGTCGAGCCCAAGGGGGCCCTCGACGACAACGACCTGCCCGCGCAGGCCGCCGCGCGCGAGGCCGACGCCGCGGCCACCGCATCGCTCGCCCGCGCCGCCGAGCAGGCGCCCGCCTCATCCGACGCCGCCCCGGCCGCCGCGCCCGCGACCTCCCAGCCCGCCCGCACCGTCAACGTGGCGGGCACGGTGGTGAGCTACGTGGACTCCTACAAGACGGCCTCGGCGCCCGCGACGGGCGCGGGGCTGTGGCTGGGGTCTGACAGCACCACTGACGGGTCGTGGGGCTACTTCATCGGGCACAACCCCGGGTCGTTCAACTGCGTGATGGGCCTGGGCAACGGCGCCGCGGTGACGGTGTGCGACAGCAGCGGCAACCAGCGCACCTACCACGTGGTGGACGTGTTCACCGTGCCCGACACCACGTACTGGGAGGACATCCAGGGGCGCGTGAGCGGCTACGGCGAGTCCGTCATCCTGCAGACCTGCGTGGGCGACCACGCGAGCTACCGCGTGGTCGTGGCGGCGTAGCGCGCGGGGCGCCCGGGCCGAGGCGGCGCGGCGCCTAGAAGAACGTCTGCTGGAGCCAGGGGCCGTACTCCCCCGCCCACATGTCACCCAGCTGGGCGAACACCGTCTGCCAGTCGATGTCCTCGCCGAAGAGCACCTCCAGGTAGTGCCGGCTGGCGATGGGCGTGCCCGGGGCGGCCAGCAGGGCCTGGGCGATGGTGTAGGTGCAGGTGGGGCACATGGTCACCAGCATGTCGGCCTGCGTCTTGAGCGCCTCGTCGATGACGCGCCACACGCGCCGCTGGGTGATGTCGTCGTCGTAGGCCGCCACCGCGCCGCCGGCGCCGCAGCACAGCGTCCCGCGCTTGCGGTGGTCGATCTCGCGCAGCTCGGCCGGCGCCGCGTAACGCCCCACGAGCGAGCGGATGGCGCGACCGTGCCGCCCGTCGCCGCGGTCGTGGCACGAGTCGAACACCGTGAACGAGCCCGGCGAGGCCGCCGGCAGCCCGGCGGGCAGACCCGCCGCCTCCCGGTCAGCCGCCAGCTGCTCCATCAGCTCGGGCAGCGGCACCACCTCCACCACGCCCTCCAGCAGCTCGGCGAACTCGTCGCCGCAGCCCGGGCACACCGTGATCATGCGCGTGATGCCCGCGTCGAGCATCTGGTCGAGCACGCGCTGGCGCAGGGCGGCCGCGCGGTCGAACAGGCCGGCGCTCATGAGGGGGCTGCCGCAGCAGTCGTCCGACAGCGCCCAGCTCACGCCGCACTCGGTGAGCCACGCGCCCACCTTGCGCACGAGGTCGGGCGCGTAGCTAACGAGCGAGCAGCCGGGGAAGAACAGCGTGTCGACCAGGCCGGGGCCGTGCTCGGCCGCCTGGGCCAGCGACGTGAACTCCGGGTAGCCGATGCCGTAGATGGCGCGGTAGGCGCTGAAGATGTGCCACTCGTTGTCGACCATCACGAGCTTCTCGAGCGGCATGAGGCCCGCCTCGGTGAACAGGCGGCGCCACGCGCGCATGCGGTCGACGGCCAGCACGTGGTGGGCGCACGACGCGGTGCAGTAGCCGCAGAAGCAGCAGCGGCGCAGCGCGTGGTACAGCTCGGGGCGCTCCTGCACGACGGCGCGGGTGGCGTCGGGACGCTCGTCGGCGGGCACGGCCATGAGGCGCTCGTAGGCCGCGGTGACGGCGCCGATGTCGAGCCCCGGCTCGCGCAGCACCTCGCAGCGCAGCGTGCAGCGCCCGCAGTGCGAGCACGTCAGCTGGCGGTTTGCCCAGGCGGCCAGGATATCGACCTTGGGTGACTCCAGGCCGGCGAGGGCGTCCTGCTCGTCGGCGGTGAGCTTCTGCGCTTTCAACATGGGGAGATCCTCTCTTCTCTCCCCTCCAGTCTAGCGCAAGCGGCGCGCGACGTCGGGGGACGTCGCGCGCCGCATCGCAGGTTTTCGCCGTGGTCGGCGCAACGAGGCGTTGGGGTGGGGCCGGCTTCCTACAGCGGGTCGTAGGCGTTGGGGGTCTGCAGGCCCTCGTCCATCTGGAACAGCTCCTGCACCTCCTCGCGGTAGCGGGCGATGTGCTCGCGGACGTGCTCGGGGAACATCCCCTGGTAGGTGAACAGCGCGTCCGAGAGCGCCACGTAGTCGCCCAGCTCGGTGCCGCCGTCGTCGATGACGTCGAAGGCGCGCTTGAGGTCCTCGGGCATCTGGCCCGACGCCTCCAGGTCCTCGAGGACGGGGATGAGCTTGTCCTGGTACTTCTCCAGCTTGTCGATGACCTTGCGGTGCTGGGCGTTGTCGATGAGCGTTTCCATGGTACCTCCCTGGTGATGGGCTGCCGTACCCTCCCAGCGTATCGCCGGCGCGCGCGGGACCGCGGCGGGCGGCGCCAAGCGCTGCCGGACCGTTGCCCCGCCGTTGGCGGGGCGCGCCCGCGGCCAGGGCTATACTGGCGACCGACGAAGAGGCGGCCGCGCGGGACGAGGAGGAACCATGGCCAGGATAGTGGGCATAGCGCTGGACTTCGAGGACACGGGCTTCGAGCGGGACATGGTCGAGGCGGCGGGCATCGAGTTCGCGGCCTTCCCCGCCCGTGACGCGGCGTCCGTGGCCCGGCACGTGGCCGGCGCCGACGGGGCCATCACGTCGTACGGGGAGTTCGACGCGTCGGTGTTCAGGGCCGCGTCGGGGCTGCGGGTGCTCAGCCGCACGGGCACCGGCGTGGACAACATCGACCTGGGCGCCGCCACGGCCGCGGGCTGCGCCGTGTGCAACGTGCCGGGCTACGGCACCGAGGTGGTGTCCGACCACGCCATCGCGCTGGCGCTGGCCTGCCTGCGCCGCATCAACGAGCTGGACGCCGCGCTGCGCGCCCGCACGTGGGACTTCCAGCAGGCGCGCCCGCTGGGACAGGTGCGCGGCCGCGTGTTCGGCGTGGTGGGCATGGGCGCCATCGGGCGCGCCGTGGCGCGCAAGGCCGCGGGGCTGGGGTTTGAGGTGGCGTGCTGGGACCGCAAGCTGGCGCCGGGCACCGTGACGGAGGAGGGCTACCGGGCGATGGGGCTGGACGAGCTGCTGGCGTCCGTCAACGTGGTGAGCTTCCACACCGCCCTCGTGCCCGAGACGCACCACCTGCTCGACGAGGGGCGCATCGCCTCCCTGCGGCCGGACGCGGTGGTGGTCAACACGTCGCGCGGGGCCATCGTCGACACCGACGCGCTGGCGCGGGCGCTCGACGAGGGGTGCCTGTGGGGCGCGGGGCTAGATGTGTTCGAGGACGAGCCGCTCGACTTCGACAGCCCCATCGCGCGGGCGCCGCGCACGGTGCTCACACCGCACGCGGCCTACTGGTCGGAGGAATCGGCCGTCGAGCTGCGCACGCGCGCCACGCAGGCCGCCATCGACGTGGTGCTGGGACGCGAGCCGGCCGACTGCCTCAACCCGCAGGTGCTGCCGCGGGCGCTCGCGGGCGCGGGGGCGTAGCGGGCGCCGGGCGCGCGGCGGGCGAGGGGCCAGCACCCCCGTGGCGCCGCCGCGGGCGCGGGGGCCTAGCGCGTGGCCGCGCGGATGGCCTCGAGCAGGTCGGCGTAGTCCTCGTAGGCGGGCACGTCCGGGTTCTCGGCGCGGATGGCGTCGGTGCTGCGGAACAGGAACCCGGCCTTGGAGTCGTGGATCATGCCCAGGTCGTTGTGCGAGTCGCCGGCCGCGATGGTGTCGAACCCGCAGTCATGCAGGGCGCGCACCGTCGTGAGCTTGGTCTGCGGGCAGCGCATGCGGTAGCCCGTGATGGTGCCGTCATCGGCCACCACCAGCTCGTTGCAGAAGATGGTGGGCCAGCCCAGCTTCTCCATGAGGGGCTGGGCGAACTGCGTGAACGTGTCGGAGATGATGATGACCTGCCCCTCGGCGCGCAGCGCGTCGAGGAACTCGCGGGCGCCGGGCATCGGGTCGATGCGCGCGATGACCTCCTGGATCTCGCGCAGCCCCAGGCCGTGCTCGCGCAGGATGCCCAGGCGGTACTCCATCAGCTTGTCGTAGTCGGGCTCGTCGCGCGTGGTGCGCGTGAGCTCGGGGATGCCGGCGGCCTCCGCGAACGCGATCCAGATCTCGGGAACGAGCACGCCCTCCAAGTCGAGGCAGGTGATGTACATGGCGATCCTTTCATCGCTGGTGACGGCGGCACGCCGCGGGACGCGCCGGGGATCCGGGCTCCCCCGCCGCCCATTCTAGCAACCGGCCCGCGCCCGTCCGCCCCCGGGCAGCCGGCGTGGGCGAGCGCGTCCGCGGGCGGCGCGGGGGACGTGCGGGCAGCGGCGTAGTGGACGCGCGCGGGAGACGGACGATCGGCCTCAGGCCGCCGCGGGCGCTACGCCGGGGGCAGGGGGAGCTCGCCGGGCAGGGCGAGGGGCGCGTCCGACGCCACGGCCAGGTAGTTGTCGAGCGCCGAGAACCCCTCGTCGGCGCAGGGCAGAAGCGACACGTGGGCAAACGCGCCACGCAGGGCCCGCGCGACGTCGAGCAGCCGGGCAGCCCCCTCGGGCGAGTCGGGCACCACCACGTTCACGAGGTACAGGCCGCCCGGCGCCAGGTTGGCGCGCACGAGGGCGAGCCCCTCGGGCGAGAGCAGGCCGGCGTCGGGATCGGCGCCGCGGAAGACGTCGTTGGCGATGGCGTCGTAGCGGGGCGCGGGGGCGCCCGCCGCCCGCTCGCGCAGGTACGACGCGGCGTCGGCCGTGATGACGCGCATGTGGTCGCCGTGGGCGCGCTCGGCGTCGGCCAGGAAGAAGCGGCGGCGCGCCAGGGCCACGATGGCCGGGTCGACCTCCACCACGTCCAGCCTGACGTCCGGGCGGCGGGCCAGCAGGTGGCGCGGGTAGGCGAAGGCGCCCCCGCCCAGCATGAGCACGCGATGCACGGGCACACCCGCGTCGAGCATCGCGTCGAAGGCGCGCAGGTAGGCGAAGGGCGCGTCGGGCCGTCCGTCCAGGTAGGCGGCCGATTGGAACGCGCCGCCCACGGACAGCACGCGCACGGCGTCCCCGTCGGGCCCGGCGGTGGCGTAGGTGAGCGCGGGTCCGAACATCGTGCGCGTGAGGCGCGGGTCGAGCGCGCGAAGACGCCGGGCGGCCGCGACGAGCGCCAGGGCCGTGGCCGCGCCGGCGGCTGCCAGCGCGGCGGCCGGTAGGAGGCGTGCGGGGCGGCGGGCGCGATCGGCGTCGGTCATCGGATGTCCCCCTCCCCCGTGTGCGGCGTGCCCAGGTCCAGGCGCTGGTAGAGGCCGGCGTCCTGGAACCCGAGCGCACGGTAGTAGTTACGCGTCCCCACGGCGCTGATGACGGCCAGCGAGCGGAACCCCGCCCCCTCGGCCAGCGTGCGCGCGGCCGCGACGAGGCGCCGCCCCAGGCCCCGGTGCTGCACGCCCGCCGAGGCGCGGGCCAGCGGCGAGGTGCGGCCGTAGACGTGGAGCTCGCGGATCATCGCCTGACCGGGGACGGCGGGCGTGCCGGGGTGCGAGGCGAGGGCCGCCGGGTGCGGAAGCGACAGGCGCAGGAACCCGGCGATGCGCCCCTCGGGCGTCACCCACTGCAGGAACAGCTCGCGTGACACGGCCGTCTCGTAGGGCACGACGTCAAGCTCGAGCGCGCCCTCGTCCACGTCGTCGCCCGCGATCTCGCGCGCCCGGATCTCCTGGACGAGGGGCGCATCCGAGGCGGCGGGATGCGACGCGCCGCGGAACGCGACCGCCCCCGCGGCGGGGGGCTGGGCCGCGGCGAGCCGGGCCGGCGCCGGAGCGGCAGCTGATGCGGCGGGCGCGCCTTCCCCCTCGGTCTCGGCGAGACGCGCCGCGCGCACGTCGGCGGCGATGCGGGCGTCGACGAGCTGGCGCAGGTTGGCCTTCTTGTTGCCGGCCACGATGTCGTGCGCCGAGATGTCGCGGATCATGCGCGAGATGCGCGTCCACGACGGGGTCGCGCGCACGTCGTCGGCCAGAAGCGCCACCAGCTCGTCCTCGCCGTAGGGGCGCCACTCCCCCGCCGCGTGGCGCGCGGCGAGCGGCGTGCCGGCCACGAGCGCGCACGGGTAGAGCTTGACCTCGTCGGGCAGGAACCGCTGGTCAGACACGAGCTGGCGGTAGTCCGCCGCGTCGGCGGCAGGCGTGGCGCCCCGCAGGTTGGCCATGAAGTGCGCGTGGATCTTGAAGCCGAACAGCCGCAGCAGCGCGAAGGCGCGCGCCACGGCCTCGGGGCTGCCCGCGGCGCGCCCGTTGGCGGCCAGCACGGCCGCATCGAGGCTCTGGACGCCCAGCTGCACCTTCGTGCAGCCCAGCCGGCGCAGGGCCGTGAGCGACGGCGCGCTCACCAGCTCGGGGCGCGTCTCGACGACCAGCCCGACGCAGCGGCAGGGCGCGTCCTCGTTGGCGCGCTGGGCGGCCTCGACGTCGTCCCAGCCGGCCGCCTGCGCCGCGGCGACCGCCCGCCACGCCGCGCGCAGGGCGTCGGCGGGCGCCGGGGTCGTCGATGGACGGGGGCTGGCGGGATCCGTGGGGAGGGCGGCTTCAACGCGGCGATCCTCGCCGGGGAATGTATCAAAACGCCGTTTTTCGCCAGGCCCATGACCTGGGGATATGCTGCGTATCTCCTGATCAGGGCCATGATTTTCGCATGGAAGCGGAGACAGGTTTGCTACGCTGGCCAAGCCGCCGGCCGAGGCGCCTCCGTCGAGGATCACCGGGGCGTCGGCGTTCACGTCACGCTCGTCACGCTCGCCGCGCTCGCCGTACAGCACGCGAACCGCCTGGTTGTACGTGAGGTCGCCCGCGGCCACGGCCCGCTGGGCGTCGGCGGCCGCCCGCGCGCAGTCATCGCGCTCGCAGGGGATGCCGCGCGCCTCGTACCAGGCGCGGCGCTCGGCCGACGCCGCGGCGGCTCGCGGGCCCACGCCGTCGTTGAGCGCCCGGAACAGCTCGGCGACGAACCAGCGCCGGTAGGGCTCGGGGTAGTCGTCCCAGGTGCCGCCCAGCACGATGACCTCCACCTTGTCCACAGGGTGTCCCATGTCAGCCAGTGTGCGCAGGCGGGCGCTCATCTGCAGGTACGGGTCGAAGAACGCGCGCTCGGCCCGCTGGCAGGCCGGCTCGTCGGCCAGGTAGCTCTTGGGCATGCGCACGTCGCTGGGGCAGTACGCGCACCCGCCCCCGCACGGCCACGGCTTGGTGATGACCGTGACGGTGGCCACCCCCGACGCCGTGCGGCGCGGCTTCATGCGCAGCAGCGCGAAGAGCCGCTCCTCGAGCGCCGCGTCGACGCCCCACGCCTGCCAGCGATCGGGATGCTCGTCGCGAACGCGCAGGTAGGCAGGTAGGATCGCGCGCTTGACGTAGCGGCGGCGTGATCCGCCCGCGGCGCGGTTGCGCTCGGCCAGCAGGCGGTCGAGGGCGCGGGCGTCGAAGGCGGGGCCACCCGCGGCCTCGGCGCGCAGGTGGTCGAGTATGTCGCCGATCAGCTGGTCCATGGACGGGATTGTACCGGATGCGGCGCGGAGCCGCCGCGTCGGGCGCTGCCCGCTCGGCCTACCCCATGCACCGTTCCCCATCCGCCCCAGGAGTCCTCCATCTGCCCCAAGCCCTCATCCACTCCAGGAGCCCCTATCCACCCCAAGCCCTCATCCATCCCAGCTCATCCATCCCAGGAGCCCCCAGCCACCCCAAGCCCTCATCTGCCCCAAGCCCCTTATCCGCCCCAACTTTGCGCGTTTTTGGCGGTTATGAACGATCACCAACAGTGCCGAACCCCCTATCACCGGCCTTCCGAAAGTTAGCCATGTCAATTTACTGGGAAAACTCGTTGGGGGGGGTGCCGTGCGCTGCGATGCGGGGCCACGATCGTTCATAACCGTCAAAAACGCGCAGACTTGCGGGGCCCGCGCTACAATCACCGCATGGACACCGCCGCCGCCCGCATACTCGCCGACCTCACCACGCGCTTCTACCGCGACCACGCCGCGTCGTTCTCGGCGACGCGACAGGCCCCTTGGGAGGGCTGGCGCCGTTGCCTCGAGACGGCGCTCGAGGCGCTGACGTGGGACGATGGCCGCGATGGGGCGCAGCCGCCGTCGGACGCCGCAAGATGCGGGACTGGTGGAGACGCGACCAGCACAGGGCGAAGCAACGAGCGGGATGCGGGCATCGCAGGACGGCGCGGCAGGCGAGACGACAGCGAAAACGCGATCAGCACAGGGAGGGTCGGAGATCCGCGGGCAGCCGACGGGAGACCGTCCAACCAGCGCCGGACGCCCTGCGCGCCGCCCGAGCTGCGCGTGCTCGACCTGGCCTGCGGCAACCTGCGCTTCGAGCGCTTCCTGCGCGAGGCGCTGCCCGACACGACGCTCGACGTGGTCGCCGTGGACAACTGCGCGCCGCTGGTCGGCGAGGCGCCTGCCGGCGTGCGCGTGGTCGAGGCGGATCTCGTCGGCGGTCTCCTGGCGCGGGAGTCGGCCGGCAACGCGGCCACGCCGCCAACCGGCGTCGCCCCCGCCACCAGCGTCGATGCCGGCGCGGCGCCTTCCCCCAACCCCACGCTCTCTCCCTCCCAGGCCACCGACGCAGCGCCCTCCGCCGGCGCGACGCCCTCCCTGGGCACGGCCGCCGGCGCGACGTCCCCCCACGCTCCCTTCGACCTGGCCGTCTGCTTCGGGTTCCTCCATCACGTCCCCGGCTTCGATCGCCGGGCGCAGCTGCTGCGCGAGCTGGGCGCGCGGGTGCGCCCAGGCGGCATCGTGGCGGTGTCGCTGTGGCAGTTCATGGACGACCCGCGCCTGGCCCGCAAGGCGCTCGGCCTACGCGAGGACGCGCTCTCCCACCTCCGGGCGCTGGGCGCGGACCCCGCGTGCCTCGAGCCGGGCGATCACCTGCTCGGCTGGCAGGACGACGCATCCGCCTGGCGCTACTGCCATCACTTCGACGAGGCCGAGGTGGACGCGCTCTCCCGCGCCCTGGCCGGCGACCCGGCGCCGCCCCGCACCGTCGCCCCCCGCGCCGTGCCGGCCGGTGGGTCGACCTTTCCTCATACGTCAGCGCCCTGCGCGGCGCCCACCCGCCCCGTGCTGGCCGACGCGACCCCCGCCCCCTCCCCGGCGAGCCCGCCGGGCGTGACCCTGCGCGAGGTCGCGCGCTTCAGCGCGGACGGCCGCAGCGGCCGTCTCAACCGCTACCTCCTGCTGCAACGCGCCTGACGCGGACGCCCCGGCACGCGTCGGCGGCGAAAATCGCGTCTTTGGTACACGGCACGTCCCTCCGCATCGCCTCACAGCGCAAAATTACGTCCCATCTTCTCTACATGTGTAGAGAAACGCACTCTCTCCAGGCCCCCGATGTGACGCAACGCACCCGCGGGCCGCGACAGCGTGTACCAAACTCCGAAAAACCGCCGCGGGCGGCACCGCGGGCGTCCGCATGCGGGCGGCACGCGGTGCCACAGCCAAAGGTACCCCCCTGGCGCCACGCCGGCACATCATCGTCCGCAGGCCACATTCGCTCGCCGGCGCCGCCTCGTACCGCCGGGGCCTCTCGCGCCTCCGACCTGCGCCCAGACCCGCCCCGGTACCCTGCATCCTACGGTTCGGAAGCCGATGCGCGCGCCCGACCCGCGGCGCGCCCGCGCGGCTATACTGGAACGGATGCGTACCCGAGAATGCAAGAGCACCCAGCGGAGGGTCCCATGACCAGCACCGACACCCATCCCGACACCGCCGCCCCAACCGGCGACCCGCGCCCCGGCGCCGACCCGCGTCCCGTCGCCCCGGCCGGCACGCCCGGCGCGCCCGCGACGCAGGCGCCCGACGACCTCCCCGTCCCCGCCTCCAACGAGGCCGTCGCCTACTTCGACGACGGCATGGTCGGCCTGCTCGGCATCCGCATCCTCGAGGCCACGCCCGACCGCTGCGAGGCCGTCATGCCCATCACGCCGGCCATCCAGCAGCCCTTCGGCTTCGTCCACGGCGGCGCCACGCTCACGCTGCTCGAGACCGTGGGCAGCCGCGCGGCCGCCCTGCGCGTCGACCCCGCCACCGAGGTGGCGTTCGGCATCCACATGGACGTCCGTCACCGCAAGAGCGGCAAGGCGGGCCAGGTGCGCGGCGTGGCCGAGCTCGACCACGTGGAGGGCAGCCGCCAGGTGTGGGCGGTGGCCGCCTACGACGACGAGGGCGACGTCATGTCATCGGGCACGTTCGAGACCAAGATAGTCACCCGCGCCTACCTGGCCGAGAAGCAGCGCCGCCGCGAGGCCGCGCGCGAGGCAGGCGCCGACCAGCCCTAGCCCCGCATCCGGGCGCCCGCGCCCGCCAGCCGGCCCTGGCCACGCACGGCCGCGCCAACCCCACCCCCGCATCCCGAAAGGAGCGCGTCATGAAGGTCCTCACCCTGAACGCCGGAAGCTCGTCGCTCAAGTACCAGCTCATCGACCTGGCCGAGAACACCGTGCTCATCCGCGGCCTGTGCGAGAAGGTGGGCGAGCCCGACTCCGTCCACAAGTTCGACCGCGGGTTCGGCGAGCTCAAGCGCCTGGAGCCCATGCGCGACCACCACGACGCGCTCCAGCTGGTGCTGGCCGTGCTCACCGAGGTCGATCGCGGGCCCATCCACGGGCTGGAGGACATCGACGCCGTCGGGCACCGCATCGTGTCGGGCGGCGAGTACTTCAGCGCCTCCACGCTCATCGACGACGACGTGCTCGAGAAGATCGCCGTCTGCTCGGAGCTGGCCCCGCTGCACAACCCGCCCGCGCTCCACGTCATCCACGCGTGTCGCGAGCTCATGCCCGGTATCCCCGAGGTGGCCGTGTTCGACACGGCGTTCTTCCAGACGCTGCCGCCGCGGGCCTACGTGTACCCGCTGCCCTACGAGTACTACACCGACTACAGGATCCGCAAGTACGGCGCGCACGGCACCTCACACCGCTACGTGGCGCGCCACGCCGCGCGCATGATCGGCGCCGACGTCTACGACCTGCGCCTCATCACGTGCCACCTGGGCAACGGCGCCTCCATCGCGGCGGTGGACCACGGCGTGGCGGTGGACACCACCATGGGCCTCACCCCGCTCGACGGCCTCATGATGGGCACGCGCTGCGGCACCATCGACCCGGCCGTCGTCACGCACATCCAGACGCGCCTGGGCTACACGCCCGAGCAGATCAACGAGGTCATGAACAAGAAGAGCGGCCTCCTGGGCGTGTCCGGCGTCTCCAGCGACCTGCGCGCCGTCGAGGAGGCGGCCCTGGCCGGCAACGAGCGCGCCGTGCTGGCGCTCGAGCTGTACGCGTACTTCATCAAGCGCTACATCGGCCAGTACTTCGCCGTCATGGGCGGCGCCGACGCCATCGTGTTCACCGCCGGCGTGGGCGAGAACTCCGAGTACATGCGCGAGAAGTGCCTGGCCGGCCTGGAGCCCATGGGCATCGTGCTCGACGCGCGCAAGAACCGCCTGCGCACCGGGGAGCGCATCATCTCCGAGGACCGCTCGCGCGTGAAGATCATGGTCATTCCCACCAACGAGGAGCTCATGATCGCCCGCGACGTCGAGAAGATCGTCGACGACCTGCACCGAGCCGAGGCGCTCGCGGCCGACGCCGAGGCCGAGATCGAGGAGACGCTCGTCTAAGGGCAGGCGGGAAAGGGACGCGCGGCTCCCGTCACCGGGCGCGTTCCCCGCGTGCGGGCCGGCCGCCCCACCCCCGTCACGCGCATCTCGCGCGCCCCGCGCCAGCGGGGCGGAGCAAGGTGGCGACGGGATCGCGCGCTCACCCCGATGCGCCCCCTTAAACGGCGGGGAGCCACCCCATCGGGCGGCTCCCCTCGCCTCTTTCCCTTATTCTCTTCGCCCTGTACCCGCCGCGCGGCGCGCGGCGCCCCGCTAGTCGCGGGTGAGCTTGCGGTGCAGGCGGTGCGGCTTGGCGGCCTCCTTGCCCAGGCGCGCCTCGCGGTCGGCCTGGTAGGACTCGAAGTTGCCCTCGAACCAGTGCCAGCGGCCCGGGTTGTCGTCGTCGCCCTCCCACGCCAGGATGTGCGTGGCGATGCGGTCGAGGAACA